>NZ_BPFI01000001.1:1069305-1425740 GCF_019972135.1 Sulfurovum sp. TSL1
TTCATTTACTTATTCCTTCTTATGCCATATGTACTTCTAATTTTAACAAACTTTTACTAGACATCTGTTAAAAGTACTATACATCGCGTACTTTAAAGTATAGCTTTAGCCTGATGATAGTATTATATATGGTATATAAATTATGTCAAAGGGGGGGGGATCTTTCTATGAAGCTTGTTTACATCTTTATTGGTATCACATTTTTTACATTTCAAGGATGTACGACAAAAGAAGCGGCCCCCGAGTTACAGTATCAACAGAGTAAAACAGATTCTATCAAAACAGTCACTTCTGATGAACCAATAAAAGACGATCAATTAGAAGGATTTGCTGAAGAGTTTGAAGAGGAGTTTTCGGAACAGGAGACAACAACTGTCAGTGATCCCTTAAGTGGTTATAATAGAGCGATGACCTCCTTCAATGATACATTTATCCTCTATGCATTGACCCCTGTTTCCGAAGCCTATGCAGCGGTTATACCTCAACCTTTACGATTAGGTCTATCCAATGCTGTCGAGAACATACAGTTTCCTATTCGCTTTGCCAATAACCTCTTGCAAGGAAAGTTCCAAAATTCTTCGGACGAGCTGGGAAGATTTATTATCAACTCCACTGTAGGACTGGGTGGGCTTATAGATGTTGCAACCAACCATATGACAACACCGATACCCGCACATGATGAAGACTTCGGTCAAACTCTGGGATACTATGGTATGGGATCCGGATTCCATATTGTCCTACCATTCATCGGACCATCGAACATAAGAGATATCATAGGCATTACTGCAGATAGCTATCTCTCTCCACTTGTGCATGTAAACGGATTGGAAGAGTATAAAATACCTCAAAACTTTGGCCAATCTGTCGGTATCTATACGGTTCATACCATTAACAAAACATCTCTGCATTTAGGAGAATATGAAAACCTTAGAAAGGATGCTATAGATCTCTATCCTTTCTTTAGAGACACTTATGAACAAAAACGAAATTCTGATATAGAAGAATAAATCAAATAAGGTAAAAAATATGTTAAAAAAAGTCATTCTACTCTTGTTTCTGTCTGTGCTCTCTCTTTATGCACTGGAAGAGCAAAATATTCAAAAAGTCACAGACACGAAGGTAAGAGAAGTCTTGAATATCTTGAAAGACAAAAGCTTGTCCCAGAAACAAAAAGATGAAATGAATGTTCGCATTATAGACAATATTTTTGATTTTGATATCATGGCACAAATAAGTTTGGGTAAGCGATGGAAAACACTTTCTAAAGATGAACAAAGACGGTTTTCGAAGGCGTTTGAGAAAAAAATAAAACATTCCTATCTGGATAAACTAAGACTCTACAACAATGAAAAAGTGATCATTAAAGATTTGGAAAAGATCAAATCTAACCGCATTACCTTGGAAACTCAGGTCATAGGTCTTGATGACACCTATAAAGTCATCTATCTTTTTTACAAGAAGAGACAAACCGATCAATGGTATATCTATGATGTGGAATTGGTGGGTGTAAGTATTATTCAAACCTATAGAAAACAGTTTGCAGAGTTCTTAACAACAAAAACGGTCAAAGAACTTATAGAATCGCTTTAAGTCATTCTGTGGCAAAAATCCTTATATTAAGAAGATAATCAATGCTATATACTTTTTATCAAAAACTGATACTCAAATACCCCTTATCGGTTTTGATCATCCTTGTAAGCAGCATACTCATTTTTGGTATCAATGTTCTCAAATTAGAGATTGATGCTTCGGCAGAAACGCTTCTTTTAAATGATGATAAAGACTTGGCATTTTCCAGAACTGTAGCCAAAAGGTTCCAAACCAATGATGTACTGATTCTTGCCTATAAACCAAAGCAGGATCTACTCTCTCCCAAAAGTCTGCAAACCCTAACACGTATCACTAAAGATCTGGAGAAATTACCCCGTGTCGAATCCGTTGATTCACTCATCAATGTTCCCCTGTTTTTTTCACCTGTACGAGAGATGGATGATCTGATCAATGAAACCAGAACTCTAAAGAGTCCCGACATCAATCTCTCCATGGTCAAACACGAGTTTTTGACCAGTCCTCTTTATAAGGACAGCCTTGTCAATAAAGAGTTTACGATATCTTCGATCATCATCCATTTATATCAGGACCCCGAATATTTCACACTTCTGGAAAAAAGAAATCATCTACTGGACAAAGAGAAGAGCGCTTCACTGACAAAGGCAGAGAAACAGACCCTCCACGATGTCACAGAAGCATTTAAAGCACATAGAGATGCACAACGTGACATTGACAATCAGAATATTAAAGCGATCCGCTCTCTGATCTCAAAATATCACAATGAAGCTACGTTCTTTTTGGGCGGTGTGCAAATGATCTCCAACGATATCGTTGGATTCATTAAAAACGATCTACTGATTTATGGAAGTACACTGATACTTCTCATTATCCTTGTTTTGGGCATTGTTTTCAAAAAGGCAAGATGGGTGATGCTGCCTATACTGATCTGTACGCTCTCTGTTATTGCGATCACAAGCAGTCTGGGATATTTTGAATGGGAGATCACTGTCATCTCTTCGAATTTTATTGCCTTGCAACTGATCATTACCATTTCTATCGTTCTGCATTTGATTGTAAGGTATGAAGAACTTTTAACACTCTATCCTCATGCTTCATCCAAAAGACTTATCTTAGTTACGATGCTTACAAAAGCCACACCTACTTTCTTTGCTATTCTTACGACGATTGCAGGGTTCTCCACACTGCTCTATTCTCATATCTATCCTGTCATAAATCTGGGTTGGATGATGAGTGCAGGAATTTCGATGTCACTCATTATTGCATTTATTGTGTTTCCTGCTGTACTGATGTTACTCAAAAAAACACCTCCTGTAAAGCAGAAGAAGTCCATGGCCTTTATACCTTCTCTTACTGCCAAGATCGTACTGCATGATAAAAAAGCGATCTATATCGTCACCTTTCTCTCTATTGTCTTTAGTGTTACAGGGGCTTCGCAGCTTATTGTAGAGAACAGTTTTATCAACTACTTTAAAAAAGATACGGAGATCTACAAAGGTATGAGCATCATAGACCGGGAGCTGGGTGGAACCACTCCTTTAGACATCATACTCACTTTATCGGACAAAAACAGTACTTTCTCATCCACTGCTGCAACACAAGAGAATACGGATGAAGAGGCAGATTCCTTCGAAGATGAATTTTCGGCTGTAGAGGACCAGGAGCAATACTGGTTTACGAACGAGAAGATCAAGATCATCAAAAAAGTCCATGACTATTTAACACATCTGGCACAGGTAGGTGAGGTACAGTCTTTTGCCACGCTTCTTGATACAGGAAAGATACTCAATAAAAACAAAGATCTGGACAGTATAGATCTCGCTTTGATCTATAAAAAACTGCCCCAGAAATATAGAGATGTGATACTGACACCTTACGTCAATATTGAACATAACCAGCTCAGGTTTTCTACACGTATCATAGACTCCAATGAAGGATTACGCAGAGATGCTTTACTCAAAAAGATCAAAGATGACCTGACACAACTCATAGATCCTGATGTCGCAACTGTTCAGCTCTCAAATCTTATGGTACTTTACAACAATATGCTGCAATCCCTGTTCCATTCACAGATCACGATGGTCGGTCTCGTATTGCTCATCGTTTTTCTCATGTTCCTTGTATTGTTCAGGTCTCTCAAACTTACATTGATCGCTTTGATCGTCAATATCATTCCAATAGCGCTTGTTTTTGGCTTTATGGGCTGGCTGCATATTCCACTGGACATTATGACGATCACCATAGCTGCCATAGCCATGGGAATAGGTATCGATGATACGATACACTATATCCACCGGTTTCAAATTGAATTTGAAAAAGACAATCGTTACTACTTTACCATGCATAGAACAAGCACCAGCATTGGAAATGCTTTATACTTTACCACACTGGTCATCGTGATAGGTTTTTCCATCCTGACGTTGTCAAATTTGATCCCGACCATTTATTTTGGCCTACTTACGATGGTGGTAATGGTCGCTGCACTTACTTCGGACCTGATACTTTTACCCAAACTTTTAATCCACTTCAAGCCCTTTAAGAGAGTAAAATAGTTTACAATTTACTATGATCCCATAAGAATTAATATCTCATTTTATAAAATATGTTACAATCAAAAAAAATAAAATAATGGACCGATCATTTATGTTTCAAGAATTCAAAATAGACAATTTAGACCAGTTTCCCAAAGCGTTAGACACCCTTTTAGACAAGCAACGAGAGATGATCGATGAGATCACGGCAAATGCCGAGACCAGTTATGACAAAGTCCTTAAACCCCTACAAGACCTGGACGAGGAGCTAGGGCTTTTCTTCACACCGCTTTCTCATCTTAATGCTGTGATGAACTCTGAAGAGACACAAAAAGCGTATGAAGCATCTATCCCTCTACTCTCCAAGTTTAGTTCTGAAATGGCACAGAATGAAGCTCTGTTTAAAAAGATAGAGGCGATCAAAGCAGATTCAAAAGAAGCGAACAAAGTGCTGGAACATGAAATCAGAGGCTTTGTACTCTCCGGGGTCAATCTTCCCGCAGATAAGAAAAAACGCATGGAAGAGATCAATCTCAAACTCTCTGAACTCTCTAACCAGTTTTCACAAAATCTGCTTGATGCGACCAACGCCTATGAACTCATTATCGAAGAGGTAAAAGATGTTGAAGGCATGCCTCAGTCCGACATCGATGCAGCACAAGAAGAGATCGATGGAAGGATCGTATACAAATTCACACTTCAAATTCCCAGTTATATGGCCTACATGACTTACGGACCTAACCGTGAGCACAGAAAAGAACTCTCCAAAGCCTATGCGACCAGAGCACCTGAAAACGCAGAGGTCATAGACCAGATCCTCGCACTCAAACATGAAAAGTCACAGCTTCTTGGCTTTAGCTCTTATGCAGAGTATGCATTGGAGACACGCGATGCGAGCCATGAAGATGATGTCATCACATTCTTGAATGAACTGGCCGATGCTGCCTTGCCTCAAGCCAAAAACGAACTGGCTGAACTGAAGGCATTTGCACTTCAAACAGATGGTATAGAAGACTTGGCAGGTTATGATGTAGGCTACTATTCAGAGAAACTGAAAAAAGAAAAGTTTGACTTTGATGATACGATGACCAAACCCTACTTCAAACAAGAAAAAGTTTTAGAGGGATTATTGTACATTGTCTCAGAACTTTTTGGTGTCACCTTTGAACCTGCGGATGTACCTACCTGGCACGCATGTGTCAAACCTTTTGACATTTTCGAAGAGGGCAAACTCTCCGGACGTATCTACTTTGACCTTGAAGCGCGTAAAGAGAAACGCGGTGGTGCATGGATGAATGACTGGGAGACACACTATGTGGACTCTAAAGGAGAATTACATCTTCCATCCGCTTTCATCGTCTGTAACTTCTCACCAACAACCCCAAAGACGCCCTCTTTACTCAGACATGATGATGTAGTGACACTTTTCCATGAAATGGGACATGCCATCCATCACCTTTTTGGAAAATGCAAAGAGCGCTCCGTCTCGGGTATTAACGGTGTGGCATGGGATGTGGTAGAGTTTCCTTCACAATTTTTGGAGAACTTTGCTTATGAAGCTGCTATCTTAAAACGTTTTGGTTTTCATTATGAAACAGGAGAGCCTATTTCAAATGAACTGATGTCAAAGATCAAAGAGACCAAAAACTTCCAGGCAGCCCTTGGCATCTTGCGCCAGGTAGAGTTCTCATTGTTTGATTTTGTGCTGCATCAGGACCTTTACCAGGGTGAGGAAGTACAGAGATTACTCGATGGTATTCGAGAAAAGACCTCTTTGCTCACACCGCCGAGTTATAACAAATTCCAACATGGATTTGCCCATATCTTTGCAGGTGGCTATGCTGCAGGATACTACAGCTATAAATGGGCTGAAGTACTCTCTGCGGATGCTTTTTTCTCCTGTTTGGATAATGAATCAGGATTTAACAAGGAACGTGCCAAAGGGTATAAAGAGTATATACTGGCAAGCGGTGGTGCGATTGAGATGTCTGAACTCTATGAAGAGTGGCTTGGACGGAAAGCAGATGTTCAAAGTCTGATCAAACTGTATGAAATAGCATAATGATCTTCTCTCACTCTTAGGCCAGATCTCCGAAGAGTGAGAGGATAGAAAGGAGTCTTTCGTGAGCGAATACCGTTCTCTTGCACTAACCGTGATCGCTATCTTTACCATCACTTTAGTGGCTGCCTACTTCAGTCCCTCATTCGCAGAACAAAAAACCTACCTGGAACTTTTCATCCTTTTTGGAAGCCTGCTTTTCATTTTTGCCGTGGTAGTGATCTTTGCAACGCTGGGATTTCACTCTTTTGCACTCTTTTTGAGTCTCTTTCTTGCTGCAGTGATCGCAATGTACGGGGTATTGGGGGCCTTGCTTATCACGGCTGTCACCTATTTTCTGTGGGGTTCCATTTTCGCGATGGAACTACTGTTGTTCTATAATGGCAGTGAAAGTGCCAAAGAGTGGTTCCTGTCCCGGTATGATTTCAAAACATTCAAGATGGAATATGTTGCTTTTTATCCGCTGATGGGAATGCTCTATATTTTGTTGGAGTTTATACCCTATCTCTTTTCTAAAGAGAAGTTGTTGAAGTTCACCCCTTCAAAAGTTTTGAAGGAGATGGAGATGTTACTGGAGTAGTTTGATCTACTCTTCAGTATTCTTGATGAGAGAAGCGATACGTTCAGGCTGTTTTTTACCTTCAATGATGAATCTCAATGCATTCAGACGGATAAAGCCTTCTGCATCCGCCTGGTTATAGACTTCATCCTCTTCAAATGTAGAGTGTGCTTCTGAATAGAGTGATTCATCTGAACTTCTACCCACTACGATCACATTCCCTTTGTAAAGTTTGAGTTTTACTTCACCGTTGACTGTCTCTTGTGTTGTATCGATCGCTGCTTGCAACATCTTACGCTCCGGTGACCACCAGTATCCGTTATAGATCAGTTTTGCATACTTAGGCATAAGCTCATCTTTAAGGTGTGCTTCTTCTCTATCCAGTGTGATAGATTCGATCGCTCTGTGTGCTTTGAGCATGATCGTACCACCCGGCGTCTCATAGCATCCGCGTGCTTTCATCCCTACATAACGGTTCTCTACGATATCGATACGTCCGATACCATGATTGTTGCCATAGTCATTCAGTGTTTTAAGAAGTGTTGCAGGGCTCATTGTTTCACCGTTGATCGCTATCGGGTCACCTTTTTTATACGTAATGGTGATATACTCCGCCTCATCCGGAGCCTCTTCAGGAGAATTTGTCCATAGCCACATATCCTCTTCAGGTTCAGCTGCAGGATTTTCAAGGTGAAGCCCTTCATATGAGATATGAAGCAGGTTTGCGTCCATAGAGTATGGGCTTGCTTTAGGGTTACCGTGCTCATCCATATGTTTTTTAGAGATCTCTATACCGTGTTCCTTTGCATAAGCAAGAAGCTTCTCACGTGAATTGAGGTCCCACTCTCTCCACGGTGCGATCACTGCGATATCCGGATTAAGACCCAGATAACCAAGCTCGAAACGTACCTGGTCATTTCCTTTACCCGTTGCCCCGTGACTTACCGCATCAGCGCCGGTCTGTTGTGCGATCTCGATCTGCTTTTTAGCAATAAGCGGTCTTGCAATAGATGTTCCTAGCAGGTACTCACCCTCATAGATGGCATTGGCTCTGAACATAGGAAAGACAAAATCTTTTACAAACTCTTCTCTAAGATCCAGAATAAAAATATTCTCAGGCTTGATACCCATATCCAATGCTTTCTGACGTGCAGGTTCTACCTCTTCACCCTGACCAAGATCAGCCGTGAAAGTCACTACTTCACACTCATACTCGTCTTGGAGCCATTTTAAGATAATACTCGTATCCAGTCCACCAGAATACGCCAATACTGCTTTTTTAATTTTTCTTTTTGCCATGCTATAAGCCTTTAATTAATATTGTTGCAATTTTAGCGTAAATTTAGTTACGGATGGTTTTATTATTCTATGAATTTGAAGACAATCTATTCACTGACATAGGCTCCTCTTGCTCCACTCACAGAATTTTTAGACTTGTCTTTTTTACTTTTTTCAACCATTTTTAGGTTCATTTCATACTCTTTGGCAACCATATAACTGCCAAATGTGTCAAATTCATCCTCTCCTTTTGCATTGAGTTGTTTTTCAAGAAGTCTAAGATGTTGCTTCATTTTATCGCTTAAAGTGATGATCTCCTGGTAATGTACGGCAGATATTTTGATCGCTCCGTCACTTAACGGTTTTTTTCTACCAAATAAACTACTTTTATGCTTTGAGACACAGACTTCATAAATCTGCATAAAATGGTTATGTATGCCTTTCCATAATGCTTCGATTTCATATAAAGTATCCACACAGGTGCTATCCCTGAACAGCATGGCCTCCTGCTCCAGCCACTTTCCGAAATCAATGTCAGACATATTCAACTCAATGTCTTGTTTGTTTGTATCCAAAAGTCCCGCAGATAATAATTTTATCATGCCTACCCATCTGGTATGTTCTACTCTTGCTTGATGAAGATGATGTAGATATGTCTCTTTATTTGTCATTTAGTATTCCTTGTCAATAGTATCACTATATGACATGACACAGGTCACATCCCAATGCTATATAGTGATTTTAATAATTTCCTTCAGAAATATTTTATCCCAAAGGAATACTTATATTTTTTATAACTTGATTAATTTTTAACCAAATAAATATAGATACTGTTTTCTTAGAAATCAAATCCGTATTTCTTCAAAATGATCTCCAACACCGCTTTCTTATAGGCTCCCGTATGACGAAATATTTCTTTCCCGGATGCATCAAAAAATATCTGCGTAGGCATCTCTTTGAGTTTATAGATATCACGACTGACCAAACGTTCTTTTTGACCGTCAATGGAATAGATCTGAAACTCCGGATGCACCTCTAAGACTTCAGCAAATACTTTGGACATCGCTAAACAGCTGTAACAGTGTGACATGCCAAACGCTAAAATAGTAGGTTTACCGTTGCCGATATTATGTTTGATGTATCTATATTCGTTCACTGGTAATGGCTTCTTTTCTGACATTTTTGCTCCAAGCGTGTAATTAGGGTGATTATACAAATCCTATCTTAAAAACTTTTGCTATAATCAAACTCATATTATTCAAGGAAATCAACCATGTTATTGGGCGTAAACATAGACCATATTGCCGTACTGAGGGAAGCAAGAAAAGTAACAGACCCTGATCCGATCGATGCACTGAGCATCTGTAAACGTGCAGGAGCAGACCAGATCACGATCCATCTTCGTGAAGACCGGCGTCATATGCAGGATATGGATGCCAAAAATATTATAGAGCTTTCTTCTTTACCCGTGAACCTCGAATGTGCCATCTCTTCTGAAATGATAGATATCGCTTGTGAGCTAAAACCGCATCGTGTCACGCTTGTACCTGAAAAGCGTGAAGAGGTCACTACGGAAGGCGGTCTCGCAGTAACTGGCGAACAACCGAAACTCAAAGAGGCTATCCAAAGACTGCACAAAGAAGAGATAGAAGTATCCCTTTTTATAGACCCTACCCTGGATGCCGTCAATGCATCACTTGAACTGGATGTAGAGTGGATAGAGTTTCATACGGGAAAATATGCCAACATCTATGCGATGCTCTACACGAACCTCTCCAAAACACACCACACTATCCCTGAACTTGAACTTCCGCGAAAGGTACTCAAAAAGATGCTCAAAGATGAACTCTGCAACCTGCGTCTGCTCTCCTGTGATGCAATGGAGCTTGGATTACGTGTGGCAGCGGGACATGGCCTTAATATGCAAAATGTCAAAGAGATCGCCGAAATAGAGACAATAGAAGAGCTGAACATCGGCCAAAGTATTATCGCGCGTTCTGTGTATACCGGGCTTGAGCAAGCTATCATAGATATGAAATCTATGCTAATAAGATAACATGTCAAGAAAAAAAGTAGCCATATCCGTCGGTGATCTAAACGGTATAGGTATACAGCTTGCCCTTGAGAACCATGACATCATTTCTCAAGAGATAGAGGCTGTTTACTGCATAGACAGAAACATGCTGGAACAAGCAGCCCATAAATTAAACCTCACCATACCTTCTAATTTTCAAACGGTGGAAGATCTTGAAGGATACTTTGAGATAGAACCAGGAGTAGTCCGTAAAGAGAGCGGTGCCTATGCTTATGCTTCATTTGTCAGGGCAGTTGCACTTGCACGCAACAAAAAGGTCGATGCCATCACTACACTGCCCATACATAAAAAAGCATGGGAATTGGCGGGCGTAGCCTATAAAGGCCATACCGATGCCCTGAGAGATTTTTTCGATGCCGAAGCCATTATGATGTTAGGTTCACCTCAGATGTATGTCGCTCTTTTCACCGAACATATACCGCTTAGAGAGGTAGCCGGAAGCATCAATGAAAAAGCGTTAACAAGATTTCTCATAGACTTTTACCAGACAGCCAAACCTAGTACACAGGTAGGTGTGCTAGGTCTGAACCCACATGCCGGAGATGATGGGGTGCTGGGGGATGAAGAACGTATCATACAAAAAGCGATAGAGAATGCCCACAGAGAAATAGGCACTAAAATATTCAGTGCTCCGCTTGTACCGGATGTCGCCTTTACCCCCAGAGTACGTGCGAACTATACACACTACATTGCCATGTACCATGACCAGGGCCTGGCCCCTCTCAAAGCCTTGTACTTTGATGAAGGGATCAATGTATCATTGAACCTGCCGATACTAAGAACTTCCGTAGACCACGGCACGGCATTTGACATCGCCTATAAAGGTGTTAAAATAAGTAGTCTAAGTTACTTGAACGCAGTAAAATATATTGTGGATCACACCATACGTTAACAAAAAAGCGTTGGTGTTTCATCCTCAACCACTTCACAGTTCTCATTCATCTGTGCACAAAGTCTTTCTTGACAGGATTTACATAAGTAGCGGTAATTTTGCATATCGTAATGGATCGTATCACCTTCTTTAATATCATCATAACACTCCGCACATACATTGGTTACCCGTAAAAGTATCTCTTTTGTTGCTTCTTGTGTTACAAAACATGGACTACTCATTATCACTCCCTAATTCTTTGATCATTTTTTTTGCTTCTTCCAATGTATCATCTAATGCGTAGGCTTTCGTATACCCTACCAGTGCTTCTTTTTTTCGTCCCTGGTCATATAAAGTATTCGCATAGTTGAAGTGATGCGGTGCGTATTCAGGATCCAACTCAATGGCACGTTCATGGTGCTTTTCCGCACCCTCATCCTCTCCAAGTTTATGTAAGACGTTGGCAAGTGACACATGGGCCATGTCATCAGACTCATCGAGCAATAAAAGTTTTTCAAAACTCTCTTTCGCTTCTTCATATTCACCTGTCTGCATACAGACATAACCCATTTTTTGAAGTACTTCAGGATTCTTCTCGTCAATGATAAATGCCGATCCCAATGCTTTTTTTGCTTCTTCGAAATCTTCTTTTTCCACTGCATCATCTGTCATTTGTAACAGTTGTTCCATCCGTGTAGGCTCTACTTCTGGTGTAGAAAATGTTTTATCGGGACGGTTAATACCCCCTATTTGATCATCTCCTACTTTCGCTTCGAAATCCACACCTCTTTTAGGGTGATTTCCTGAAAAAAGTTGTTTAAAAAAAAGATAAAATACTCCTCCTGCAATAATAAGAAGTAATAGTTGAAATGTTGTCATAGCTTCTCCAATATAGTTATCGAATGATAAGATAAACTAACTTAAATCCAAAGAAAAACTGCTATCATGATAAAAAAGAACCAAAGGATCATTATGTCTTATAAAATCACATTAGATAAAGAGAAATTACAAAAAAAGTTAACACCGCTGGAATATAATGTATGCTTGAACCACGGCACGGAAGCACCGTTTCAAAATGAGTTCTGGGACTCAAAAAAAGAGGGGATTTACAGCTGCAAATGCTGTGGTACACCACTCTTCTCTTCAGAAGCAAAATTTGATTCAGGCACAGGCTGGCCAAGCTACTTTCAACCCATCAATGAAGACGATATAGAAGAGATCGAAGATAGCAGCCACGGTATGGTCCGTGTAGAAGTACGTTGTGGTGCATGCGGTTGCCATTTGGGACATGTATTCCCTGATGGTCCGGCCCCTACCTATAAGAGATACTGTATCAATTCAGCATCTTTGGATTTTAAAGAAAAGGAATAAGCTATGATGACTGTAGCTGTGCGGCGATACGCCCGGCAGCTTCATCCATCTCTTCCTTTGTATCAAAAACAAAAGAGTATTTTTCCTCTTCTCCAAGATTGACAAAAATACCAAACCCCACGACTTCGACCTTGCCTTTGGACTCAATATCTAACCATTCAAGACTGACCTGCGTGGTTTCATCTTCATATCCTGTCTTGACTACCGCGGCTGGATAGAGCTGTGTGATCTTTGCAGTGTCAAATTGTTTATCTTCTATTGTGATTATCATAGAGGGATTATAGTATAATCACTTTAAATCTAGAATGGAGCCCAAAAGATGAGTTTAAAAGAACAGATAAAAAATGATATTAAAGAAGCCATGCGTGCAAAAGAGACCATCAAAAGAGATACACTTAGAAATATTCAAGCATCTATCAAGCAGATAGAAGTAGACGAACGCAGAGACGTAACAGACAGTGATGTGGAAGCTGTATTGATGAAATATTTAAAACAAAGAGAAGATGCCAAAGCACAATTTGCAGAGGCTGGGAGAAATGACCTTGTCGAAAAAGAAGATGCAGAGATAGCCATAGTCAAATCCTACCTTCCGGAGCCGATGGACGATGCGGAGTTGGAATCTGTACTGAAAGAGGTCATTGCATCTGTGGGCGCCGAAAGTATGAAAGATATGGGTAAAGTCATGGGTGGTGCCAAAGCTGCCATAGGAAGCCGAGCAGACGGCGGACGCATTAACCAAATGGTCAAAAAACTACTTAGTTAATAAAACGCTTTTATATATAAAATAATGTCGACCTGAACGCCCTTGTAAGCGAGGCGATTCGAGAAGGTCGACGCTTTTTTACTTCGTTTTTTCTCTTGTGAAGCGAAGCGGTGACAAAGTCATCACTCTCTTTGAGAAAAAAATCAAAAGAGAAACAACGCCCCAATCTAAAGTATATAGGCAATTAGGGAAAAATTAATATAATAAATCAATTCCCATACTTCAAGGCTTTAATAGCCGCAGTAATATCATCCTGTCTCATAAAATGCTCACCGACCAAAAATGCATCTGCTCCTATTTTGGAAAGTTCTACCACTGTCTCATGGTCATTGATCCCGGACTCAGCCACAATGATCTTACCATTGGGGATGAGCGGTATCAGCTTTTCACTCAAGCGCATGTCCATCTCAAATGTTTCAAGGTTACGATGGTTAATACCGATGATATCTGCTCCAGCGAAGATCGCCTTCACAAGGTCCGTTTTGTTATGCACTTCCACCAATACATCCAGACCTAAATGACGCGCATAGTCATGCAACTCTTTGAGCTCTTTACGGCTGAGTGCCATTGCGATAAGCAAGATATAATCCGCACCAAATGCCAACGCTTCAAGGACCTGGTATTTATCCACAATGAAATCTTTTCTGAGCAACGGGAGATTGACATAACGGCGTACCATTCCGAGATACTCTTTGTCCCCTTTGAAAAAGTGTGGTTCGGTCAGTATAGAGAGTGAATCTGCTCCACCCTTTTCATAGGCTTGTGCTATCTCAACCGGATCAAAGTCTTCACGAATGATCCCTTTACTGGGGCTCGCTTTTTTGACTTCCGCAATGATACGGTAAGGGTTTTCCTCCGTAGCGCGTAAAGCACTTTTCACATCTTTAGGGATAAATGGGTTAAAAGCAAGAGAACGTCCTAACCACTCTTCTGGGTACTCTACTTTTCTTTTTTCTAGATCTGATTTTGTTTTTTTAATGATTTCATCTAATATCTGAGCCATATATCACTTTCCATATTTCTATAAATTTCGCGTATTATATCTAAAAGAAGCCCGAAATTATTTACACTGTCTGATAGCATCCCAGTGTTCTATGATCTCAGGTTCTTCCAGTCCCTCTTCATCGACGACTCTTTTCATCAGTTTATAGGCTTTATCACACTTGCGCTGTTTATAGTATCCCCATGCCAAAGAGTCTAGATAATACATGTTGTCAGGCTGCTGGATCAATGCATTCTCTATCACATCGATACCCTTTTTGACATTGACCTCTTTGTCTATCAGTGTATAGCCATAATAATTGAGGTAGATACTGTCATCATTCCCCAATGCAATCGCTTTTTCAAACTGAGAGATCACATCCTGTATCATTTTTTTATCATTTTTATCTTCTGAGTTCTCAAAAATAAGTACACCCTTCTCTGCGATCCACTTTGAATTTTTATCTTCCTCATACAGTTTATCTACAAGGGTCAATGCTTTGGAAAAATATTTTTTTGTTTTATAGAGTTCATAGAGTATGTCATTTCTACTTTGATCTGCTTCCAAAAAAGCAATCGCACCGTCAAGATCTCTTTTGTATATATAGGCATCTATGATCTTTGTCAGATACTCTTGGTCATTGTCCTGTTGATACAATGCTTTATAGGTCTCTAATATACCGTTGATATCTTTTTCTTTTTGATAAAGCGAAAGCAATTTCACGTAGACATCATGACTCACGATATTCATACGGCGATGTGTTTCAAGTAGCTGTATCGCCCTTTTACGTTCACCTGTGAACTCATCCATAATATCAGCCATCCGTAGCAATATCTCTTCTCTAGGTACCGTTTCATAAACCCTGCTTAAAAGGTCTAATGCTCTTTTAAATTTTCCGGCATATAAAAATGAATTGGATGCCAGATCCAGATCCATAGGTTCTTTTGACTGTTCAAGCAGGTTTTCTGCTTCTATGGTTGCATTTTTCACTTGTCTTGCCGTGAGATACAGAGGAATGAGAAGACGTCTTACTTCGATTCTGTTCGGATTGACCTTATCCCATCTTTTTAAACGTGTGATACTTTCCAGGATGTGATTTCTGCTCATCAATGCGGCAGTGGCTTCTTTAAAGAGATAGATCTCTGCACCGGTATCATCATAGAGTTTCTTATAGACCTGATAACTGTTTTCATAGGCTTTATATTCATCATATAAAAGTCCTCTCATGATGAGTTCATCTTCACTGATCTTCATGATTTCTTTGGCAGAGCCCATCACAGTGCTCAAGATCAATACTGTCAATAAGCTAAAAGCTATACGATACCAGGACACTCTTTGCGTACCTCTTCTTCATCATTTTTAAACTGTTCCCAAAATGGGAAAGTACGGCATTGTAAAGGCCGTACAGGGTAAATGGAACAACGCTTTAGCGACGCATCAAAAAATATACAGGCATAGTTGTCTTCTGCCAATTTTTTTTCTATCAAAGAGTAGCGATGCTTCACTTTTCTTAAATACATTGTAGCAAAATCTTCTACACTAAGGTTAACGAACGCTGCCATTTTCTCTATCTCGCTGTATTTAGCCCAGATATAGCCGCTCTCTCCCGTACAACAGTGCCCTCCACATGCTTCACATGCATTGGGGTTGAATTTAAAATTATACTGTTCGTGTGTCATGAATTCCATGATCAAAAATCACCTTTTATACTGTTTGTATTGGCACGTTCAAATGCTTTTGCTGCCTTTTCTCTATAAACACTCTTTTCATCAAAGACCACAAATGGAGGCAGTATCTTTGTCATCGATTTAGATCCCAGACGCGCTGCGATCATCACCAGTTTGGATTCTCTGTCTATTTTAGAATGTACAAACTGCATCGTTTCGACAGTTATACCATAGGAAGTTAAATGATGTAATAACAGATCCACCTGCTTGGCATCATAACAGAAGATAAAATACCCTCTGGGCTTCAAAAGTTTTTTTACCTTGGCGATGAAAGCATCTATAGGCAAATGGTGTGCATACCGTGCAATGTTCAAATGCGTATTGTCACTTTGTTGCACATTTGAGTCATAAAAAGGCGGGTTTGAGATGATATAGTCGAACTTCTCATCCGTCATCCACTCTGTAAAATCCCCCAGATGACTTTGCGCTTCCAGATTATTGAGTGCATAATTATGTTTTGCATACTCTAGCATCTTTTCCTGTTTGTCTATAATGCTGGTCTGAATGTTAAAATCCCTGGTCAATAAAAGTGAGATGATCCCTACACCACAGCCTACATCCAAGAGTCTGCCTTTAGGCTTAAACGAAGAGATAAAGTCATACAAGAAAATGGAATCACTGTTATAACAGTAGCCGCTTGTAGGTTGATAGAGAAACAAATGATGCCTTTTTTTATGAATTTTACTATATTTTCAGTATAATCGCGATTATGAATGAAGAACTAGACCTACTCAACCCGCCATCAACAGATTTTTCCATGCTGGACTACGATTGTGCATACATCCCCGGAAATAAGGTACGTATGAACTATAAGTATGTCTCTCATGCGAGTAAGAAATTTGCCACAGCAGTGATCGCCAGAGGATGGAGACGTTTTGGAAAATACTTCTTCCATCCTATCTGTAACGGGTGTAATGAGTGTAAAAGTATACGTATCGATGTCAACAACTATCACTATACCAAATCACAAAAAAAAGCCATCAAACGGAATGCCGATACGCAGATCATTGTACAAAAACCCAGTCTTACCGATGCACATATTCATCTCTACAACAAATACCACTCTTTCAAGCATGAAAAAGACCAATGGCAGCACCGCAATATTTCACACCGGGAATACCATGAAAACTTTGTAGATGGGTCACATGAGTATGGGAAAGAGGTACTCTATATCAGGGATGGTAAACTCATCGGTGTTGACCTCATCGATATACTCGATGACGGTATCAGCTCCATATACTTCTACTATGACCCTGATTATGCCAGACTCTCACTGGGTACCTATTCACTGCTCTATCAGATACAGTTGGCCCATATACTTGAATTGCCTTGGATCTACTTAGGGTACTGGGTAGAAGGGTGTAAAGCGTTTGCCTACAAACCGAAGTTTCAACCCCAGGAGATATTGGATAGTTTTCCTCATGTTACAGAAGAACCTGATTGGGAAAAGTGGGATCTAGCGTAAAGCGTCCAGCTCCGGACTCTTACGGCACCATTTTAAAAAAAGTCTGTCAGGATCTACTCTGGGATCTACCTCTTTCTCTTCAACGATACATTCAGTCAATATCTTTGCCATAAGCGGTGCGAAGACAAATCCTCTCCCCCCTAGACCATTACACACAAATAAGTTATCTATATACTTCATCTCAGGTTTGGCACCACGTATCACAGCAGGATATGTTTCCAACATAAAAGGCACATCTATTACCTTCCCTACCAAAGGAAAGTAGTCTTTAGACCCTGCTCTCATACCGCAAAATACTTCTTTGAGTTCCAGGTCTGAAGTATCGATGAGAGAAGAAGCTTTTTCTTTGAGAAGTAAGGCTTGTCCTTCCTGGCAAGGTACAGGTTCTTTTACCTCTTTTTCATGTGTCGCACCCAGTTTGATGATGCCATCTATGTTGGCACCCACAGACATAGATTGATGCATACTGACCTCTAAAGAAAGTGTGGAAGTGAAGTCTCCTCTAGTCCCCCATGTACCTTTGATACCCATATAACGCAAGTCAACCAGTTCACTCTCATAACCCGTCGCCAATACAAGATGCTTAGCGCTGTAGTCACCTACACACCACAACCCATCTTCTTGTATGATCTCTGTTACCTCATACACCAAAACATCTATCTCTGAGAGCAAATCTTCGCACATCTCTTTTGCATCACAAACCCCTGCTTCAGGAAAGAAAAAACTGTCAAACCCAACACCTATACCTTGTGCTTGAAGTTGCTCAGAGGTGTAGTTTTCATACCTGGTTTCATTAAAAGGTGCATACTCGGAAAATTTTTGTGCATCCGCTTCATCTTTGGGGATGCGTATCACACCGGTTTGATGGAAAAATAAAGGACAGGTCGTGAGATAAAAATCTTTGGCAAACGAGAACGCTTTATTCGTAAGTGTTTGAAGAGCCGACCCTTTGCCTATCTTGGGAGAGACAAAAGCACCTGCTGCTCCGGAACCTCCTAAGGCGATACCTCTTTTGTCAAGAACAAGTACTTTTTGGCCTTTTTGTGTCAATGCATAGGCTGTAGATGCGCCTGCGATACCTGCACCGATGATGATAGTATCATAGGTTTTGGACATACTATCTAAACCGATATCTCTTTGATATCCGCAATATTTCTAAACGTTTTATAGATAGAGCCTATCGTATGGAGTCTATTTTGCTGCAACGCTTCATCTTCAGTGTTTACCAGGACATCATCAAAATATCCGTCAAGTTCACGTTTGAGCCCAAAAAGTGCTTCGAGTTCTTCCTTATAGTCACTGTAGGTAGCGTTGATCACTTTTTCATACGCATTATAGAGTGTGACTTCCGCATCTTCTTTAAATAATGTGATATCTATCTCCATACTCGACTCAAGGTCTATCTCTTTAGAGATATTCGCCACACGTTTAAAGGTAGTGAATTGTTCTTTAAATGCATCACTGCTTACGATCTCATTGAGTGCAGCCACTTTTTTAGCGATCTCATTGATATCTCTTTCCCCTGATGCAAGTACTGAAGCGATGACCGACGGATTGGCATCGAGTGACTTGTTGATACGTTCTATCATGAATTCACTTAAAAGATCCGTATCAAAGTCATCATAATTGCCTTTGAGCAACGCGATGATATCATCTATGTTGAATGTCAGATCATACGCTGTCACAATTCTTACAATACCGTTGACCGCACGACGCAGGGCGAAAGGATCTTTGGAACCTGTAGGTATCTTTCCTACACTGAAGAGTCCAAAGAGTGTATCGAGTTTAACACTCATCGCTACAATGGAGGAGAATACAGAACTTGGAAGTTCCGCACCCTCACCCACCGGCATATACTGCTCTTTGATGGCATGATATACCAACTCTTCTTCACCCAGTGCCTTGGCATAATAATACCCCATGAGCCCCTGCAGTTCTGTAAACTCGTACACCATCTCACTCATAAGATCCGCTTTTGCAAGGTTGACTGCTCTGTCCATGGCTTTTTCAAGTACAGTAGAACTTTTCTCAGTGTCTGATTCTACTCTATCCATGTAGAGGGCAAGCAGTCTGATCGCGATATTATTTTCCCTTTTGATCTTATCTGCGAGTGTCCCCAGGCCATCAATGAACTGTACCTTCTCAAGGCCATCCGTACTCAGGCCGTTTTTAAGGTCATTTTTGTAGAAGAAGAGTCCATCAGCCAAACGCGGTTTCAGTACACGTTCATTTCCTGCGATTACTTTACTATAATCATCTGTATAGGCATTGGAAACCACCACGAACTTGTTTGCTATTTTCCCATGTTCAAATACAGGGAAATAACGCTGGTGCTCTTTCATAGAGGTAATGATCACTTCAGGTGGGAGTTCCAGGAAAAGTTCATCAAAGGTCCCTACAAGTGCTTTAGGGTTCTCTGTGATCGCTACCACTTCAGCCAAAAGTGCTCTATCTCTCTCTATGATGATATTATGCGTCGACTCCAAAGCATCAAATTCAGCTAAGATCTTCGCTTCACGCTCTTTAGGATGCAGCATCACCGCACACTCGTCCAGTATACTTTCATAGGAATCTATCGTAGGGATCTCAACTGCATCATAGGTTACCATACGATGTACATAGGTTTTCGTGTCTGACTTTATACCAAAAAGTTCTACCGGTACAGAGCTCTCACCCAGTCTTACCTGCAGCCATCTAAGCGGTCGGATGAATTCATCCGATCTTGATCCCCAACGCATCATCTTTCCAAAGGACATAGAAGCCAGCCATTGACTCAACATCTCTTGAAGAAGAGAAACCGTTTCGGCGCCTTTCTCCTCTTTTTTGAAATAGAGTACTTCTTTCCCGTTCTTTTCTGCACGACCAAGTGCATCAAAGCTCACACCACATTTACGGGCAAATCCCTGGGCTGCCTGCGTAGGCTCACCATCTTTGATCGCTGCTTGCACAGGAGGCCCCATAAGTTCTAGTGTACTGTCTGCCTGACGTAATGCCATCGCAGCATGTTTTAGCACAAGTCTTCTGGGGGTATAGATAAATTCAAAGTCACAAGAAAGCTTATACTCTTCAAGTATATTTTTCCAAGATTTCTCTATATCAGATACAATTTTCAGTAGTGGTATAGCCGGAAGTTCTTCTACACCGATTTCGATAAGTAATGCTTGTGTCATTTAGATGGTCCTAGTGAAATTATAATGGCTATTATTTTACCTAAATATTCGTTAAGAGTGAGATGGGCACCTATAGTGTTGCCTGCCAGCTGTCAAAATATCTGAGCTCACTCTCCTCATTGTATGGTTTTTACACAAAACCTCATAAAAATATCTTAAATCGTCATACGTTTAAAAATAGCCGCACATTTTTTGTATACTGCAAACATAAATAACCCGGATAGGTTAACACAGCAAAGAAAAGCAATGAAACTCCGTGATCGGTTATTTGATTGCCCATTCTAATATGAGGGAAAATGGTATGAAGCATTACTTTTTACGTATGAAAACAAAGGGGCATTGTCCTCCAAGAAAACCGATCAGAAAGATCATATGGTCATGGATAGGGGCATTTTTAGGGATACTCTCCATTGCGTATTTAGGAGAAGTATGGAACAGCCATGACAAAGCTTCTTTATTTTTGATAGGCTCTTTCGGGGCATCCGCAGTTTTGATCTACGGGGCTCCTTTGGTAGAGTTTTCACAGCCAAGAAATTTGATCGGGGGACATGTATTTTCAGCACTGGTTGGTGTCACGATAGCTTTACTATGTAAAGAACATATGATTCTTGCCAGTGCATTGGCCGTATCATTGGCTGTTGCGGTGATGCATTTGACAAGAACCCTACATCCTCCCGGAGGTGCAACCGCTTTGATCGCCGTGATTGGTGGGGACAGTATACAGGATTTGGGATATTGGTATGCAGTAAGCCCGGTATTGATCGGTGCTTTTCTTATGTTACTGGTAGCTTTATTTGTCAACAATATGTCCATTGATCCCAAAAGGCATTATCCTGTCTACTGGGTATAAAATGCTGACCAATAGCTCCAGCTAACCAAATAGGTCTGTCATTGTGGTAGGTGAAGAGGGATCAGTGTTCCCCGCTCTCATCATCCTGCATATCTATACGTCTGCCTTCATCATCAAATTTACTTTTATAATAATTTTTCACGATGCCAAATGTTATAAATACAAATAAAAATACAGCAATGATATAAAGGATATCTCCAAACAGCATGTTATTGCTCTAGCGTATTGGCTATGGTGATCTTTTCAAACCCTTCATAGTTTTGACGGAGTGCATCATAGATGACGATACCCACACTCACACCAAGGTTCAAACTTCTGCCTTTTCCACCCATTGGTATGGTGATACACTGCTCCGGGTTGTCAAGTAGTACTTGTTCATTGATCCCTCTGGTCTCAGAACCAAAGAGAATGTGATCACCCTTTTTAAATGGTGCGTTAAAGTAGAGATTATCCGTTTTCGTTGTAGCCATATAACTGTTTTGGGTGATAGGATGTGCTTTAAGGTATTCCTCAAAGCTCTCCCATACTACCAGATCAAGATGTTTCCAATAATCAAGTCCGGCACGCTTTACCGCTTTATCATCAATATCAAATCCGAGTGGTTTGATAAGATGCAGTGTCGCACCGAGATTGACACATAGACGGCCTATGGTACCCGTGTTTTGGGGAATTTTTGGTTCAACTAAAACGATATTAAACATGGAGTAACTTACCTTTCTCTATCATTAAATCACACATCGTGTGTCTTGTCGTGGCGAACGCCCTTGAAAGCGAAGCGATTCGAGAGCCACGACGCTTTTTTGCTTCGTTTTTTCTAAAAAAATGAAGGGAGAAACAATACCTCAGTCCAAATATGAGGAAATGTATCAAAAATTTCAATTTATTATTAAAAGACTACCGTCTTATTACCGTTGACAAACACTCTGTCATGAAGTACCAGTGCCAAAGCGCGTGAAAGTACTATCTTTTCCACATCACGTCCTGCTCTTTGCATATCTTTCCATGAAAGGCGATGATTGACCGGGATCACATCTTGCGCGATGATCGGTCCTTCATCCAGGTCATCCGTTACAAAGTGTGCTGTAGCCCCTATGATCTTTACACCTCTTTCAAACGCCTGCTTATAGGGATTGGCACCTATGAACGCAGGAAGGAAAGAGTGGTGAATATTAATGATCTTTTCCGGATAGGCCTTGACAAACTCAGATGTAAGTATACGCATATACTTTGCAAGCACGATATAGTCAAAGTCAAATTCGCTTATCAGTTTCATTACATGTTCTTCATGCTCTTCTCTGCTCATACCCTCTGCCGGGACATGAAAAAACGGGATATCAAATCTGCGTACGAAGTTCTCAAGCGTATCATGGTTGGCAATAACACACTCAATCTGTGCATCCAGTTCACCATTTGCATGACGTACAAGAATATCACCAAGGGCATGGGACTCTTTGGTAGCCATAAGAATGATTTTCTTGTCTTTTGGTTCCGCGACCCTGATATGTGCATCCTCAGGTGCAACCGTTTTTAGTTCTTCAAGTAACTCCTGAATATCAAACATGCCTGAAACAACTGTACGCATAAAAAAACGTCCCTGTTCTTTGTCAACAAATTCACGGTTATTATCGATATTTAAATCTCTGTCATAGAATACTTTGGAAATCTTATATACTAACCCTTTTGAATCTTCACAGTCAATTAAAACTCTTGCTTTTTTTACCATATTTACCCTAGTTGCTATTGAATTGTAAAATTATACCTATTTTTCTTTCAAACTCATGATTTTCTCTTCAGTCCGCCTCTGAAGTTCATCACCTAAAGCTTTACCCGAAAACCCTTCAGCCATCAACTGAGCGGGGATGACACCTCTGTCAAAAGGTTTATCCCATACATCCAGTTTCTTTGCTACAGCTATGACGTCTTTATGATAGTTCCCTACATACTCTATGATGCCCTCTTTGAGTGAAAGATGTGCTATGAAAGAGACGGTAACATCTGTAGGCAATGGTGGTGCTGCCACTTTTTTATAGTAAACGGCGGGTGCGCCCAATCTTTCCAAGATTTCTGTGATATCCAATGAGAAATATGATTTGCAGATAAAAAGAAAATAATAGGGTCTTAGGGCTTCTACAAAGTTTTTTTGACTCCTTTGCAGTATCCTGCTTAATACGATAAAGGATCTCTTTCCCATATCTTCGTTAAAAAGCTGTTTGCCTATACCCAGAGCCAGTAGATAATAAAGGCCATAGTGCAAGTAGCTTCCCATGAACATTTTCTCAAACTCTTTAAAAAGACGTTCCTTAGGCAGATCATCCAAAGAGATACCCTGACAAAGCCTACAGCTCTCTTCTTCCACTTTAAACCCAAAACGTGCAGCAAACTGCATGGCACGCAGAACACGCAGACTGTCCTCTACAAATGATCTTTTATCGACAACACGCAGTATTTTATCTTCAAGGTCTTTCAACCCGTCCCAAAAGTCAAGTATACGTTCATTTTGAATGTCATACATCAATGCATTGATCGTAAAATCCCTTCTTCTGGATGCTTCTTTCTCTTCTGTGGCCAAAGAGACTTCAAAACCGCGATGTCCTTTGGACACTTTTTGTTCCGTCCGGGGCAAGGAAATATCCAGATCATGGTACTTATAGACAAAAAAACTTTTTCCTACCCCCTGTGCACCCAAATGCTCCATCGCAGTTTCAAAATCCTCTATACTGATCCCAAAACACTCGATGTCATAATCTTTACACGTATCTCCCAACATACGATCACGTACAGCACCACCGACAATGTAACATTTCGCATGATAATATTGTGTCAAATGCTCTGTCACTGTTTTGATGTTTTGAAGTATATGGGGATCGGTTTGAGAGAAAAAATTCGGAAAAGATTTGATAGTGGGCATGGTATCCCTTTTAAAATCATTGGAAGTTAGAAGAGCCAACTCTCAAAGTCGGCTCGATAGCAGCGTTTAAGTCCTATTTGGATGCATAGTCAGCGATAATATCACCGATCTCACTACACGTACAGATCTCTTTCGCATCATAATCACCGATGTCACCTGTACGATACCCTTCGCTCAATGCTTTTTTGATCGCATTGTCTATTTTATCTGCGGCTTCATTTTCACCTAAAGCATAACGAAGCATCATACTTGCAGATGAAATGGTTGCCAACGGATTGGCGATGCCCTGTCCGGCGATATCCGGTGCAGAACCGTGAATAGGTTCAAACAATCCTACACCTGTACCTGTACTGGCACTAGGAAGAAGTCCGATAGATCCGCTTAACATACTCGCAGCATCTGAAAGAATATCACCAAAGATATTTCCCGTCAAGATCACATCAAACTGCTTAGGATCACGGATAAGCTGCATCGCTGCATTGTCTACATACATATGAGAAAGTTCCACTTCCGGGTAATCTTTAGAGACCTCTTCTACGATCTCTCTCCAGAACTGGCTGACTTCAAGTACATTGGCTTTATCTACTGAACAGATACGTTTTTTACGTTTCATAGCGATGTCAAATGCCACGATAGCGATACGTTTGACCTCTTCTCTTGTATAGATCATGGTATTGAATGCATTGTCTTTATTCAGTTCTCTTGGCTGACCGAAATAGATACCACCAGTCAGTTCACGTACGACCATGATATCTACACCTTTAATGATCTTAGGCTTAAGACTGGATGCATTCACCAGCTCATCATAGACCATAGCCGGTCTCAGGTTTGCAAATGTTCCCATCTCTTTACGAAGTCCCAAAAGCCCTGTTTCAGGACGTAAATGTCTCTCAAGTGTGTCCCATTTCGGTCCGCCTATCGCACCGAATAGCACAGCGTCACATTTCTTTACACCCTGGATCGTCTCTTCAGGGAGTGGAACACCCGTTTCATCGATCGCGGCACCGCCAAGCAGCATCTCTTCATACTTCAGGTTAAACCCTTGTGTGACAGAGACCGCATCCAATACTTTGATGGCTTCATCAATAATTTCAGGACCGATCCCGTCACCTTTAATTACACCGATTTTATAACTTTTACCCATATGATTATGCCTTCGCTTCTTTTTTATTTTCAATCTCTTTTTTCGCAAATGCTATCAGTCCGCCTGCATCTACCAACTCTTGCATGAATTCAGGAATCGGAGAGAACTTATAGGTTTTAGCCTGTGTGACATTGATCACTTCTCCCGCATCCATATCGATTCTCACAACATCACCTTCATTGATCTCAGATGCCTCTTTGAGTTCAAAAATAGGCAGTCCCATATTAAATGCATTTCTGTAAAAGATACGTGCAAATGTAGGCGCGATCACAGCACTTACACCGGCTGCTTTTAATGCGATAGGTGCATGCTCACGGCTTGAACCGCAACCAAAGTTCTCACCGGCAACGATAATGTCGCCCTCTTTCATTTTCGAAACAAACTCAGGGTCTGCATCTTCCATTACATATTTTGCCAATTCCGATGGCTCACTTGTATTAAGATATCTTGCTGCGATGATCAAATCAGTATCGATATTGTCACCAAATTTCCAAACTTTACCTTGCAAAGTATTATCCTTTTTACTACTATCTCCTTACAAAACAGACTGATGTCTCTTTGTAATTCCTCTCACCAAAATGACCTTAAAACAGTTTAACATTTTAGATATTGATACGATAAAAATTTTCGCGATTATAACCAAAAAAAGGAAAATTAACAAATTCCGTGCCAAAAACTAATAAAATTTCGGTATAATACATTTTAATATCTCCAAGAGGTTTTCACCTCACACATCAAAGGTTTTCAATGGCACCAAAAGACAGTATGAAGAGTATAGAAACGTTAATTCAGTCTAAGAAAAAAGGTGATGTGGTCACACTAGAGAACATCGCAAAAGAATTTATCAAACAACCGACTGCAGCGCAAGCTAAAAAGATCCATAAACTTGCCTCCGATACCAATATAGAAATCGTTTCTGCATCAGAATATGCAAAGTTTGTCACAACAAAAGAGAAAAAAAGAAAAGAAGATGCAAGAAAAAAACTTGTAGAAGGCAATGCAGAAGATGAGTTTGATCTTCATAAAGAAAAAGAACTTCTTGAGTGGAGCCGTTCCGACAGCCCTGTCAGAATGTACCTACGTGAAATGGGAAAGATCCCTCTACTGACCAAAGAGGAAGAGGTTGATCTCTCCAAGCGTATCGAAGAGGGAGAAGATATCATCATCGATGCGATCTGTTCCGTCCCTTACCTTATAGGCTACATCATCAACTATAAAGAACCTTTATTGAATCGTGAAAGACGTGTAAAAGAACTTTTCAAAAGCTTTGAAGACGACAAATCAGATAAAGATGATTCTGATGATGATGATAATGACGATAATGACGATAATGAAACAACAAGTGCACCTAAAGATGATAAAAGGGTCAAACAGGTAGTTGACAGCTTTAAGCGCCTTGAAAAAGCAAAAAAAGAGTGGATGAAGGCACGTGAAGACCTCGATACTTTTTTGGAAACGGAAACAGATGAAGTCAAGATCCTTCATGAACGTCTTAAGATCGCCTTTAAAAAAGAGGCCCTCAAAGCGGCACTTTTAAATCTTGGGCCAACCTCTAAACTGATCAATGAACTTGTAAAAGCCATGGAAACGGCACTGAAGAGTGATGACAGTTTTGAGAAAGAGCTTAAACGTTTAGAGTATAAACTGCCACTTTTCAATGATACACTCAAAGCCAATCATAAAAAACTGCTTGACAATATCATCAAGATGGATAAAGACGATATCATTGATGCCGTACCAGAGACGACCATGGTAAGCACTTATGTTGAGATCAAAAAACTTTTTGAGACCAGAGAAGCAAGTAAAGGCGGATTTGATCTTTCTGAAGAGAAACTCCAGGAGATTTTGGAACAGATCCGTCAAGGTAAAGCGAAAAGTGAAGTAGCCAAGACAAGAATGGCAAAATCCAACCTTAGATTGGTTGTTTCTATCGCTAAACGTTATACGAACCGAGGGCTTCCGTTCCTTGACCTCATCCAGGAAGGGAACATCGGTCTGATGAAGGCTGTTGATAAATTTGAATATGAAAAAGGGTACAAATTTTCAACCTATGCAACATGGTGGATACGCCAGGCGATCTCCAGAGCCATTGCAGATCAGGCAAGAACGATCCGTATCCCTATTCACATGATAGAGACGATCAACCGTATCAACAAGATCATCAGGAAACACCTTCAGGAGACAGGAAAAGAGCCGGATCTTGACACGATCGCTGAAGAAGTGGGACTCTCTGTGGATAAAGTGAAAAATGTCATCAAGATCACTAAAGAGCCTGTCAGCCTTGAAACACCGGTAGGGGATGAAGATGATGGTAGATTTGGTGACTTCATTGAAGATAAAACGACACTCAGCCCAACCGATGTGGTACTCAAAGATGACCTGAACAACCAGATAGATGACGTACTTGATCAGCTGAATGAAAGAGAAAAAGCCGTGATCCGTATGCGTTTTGGTCTGCTTGAAGATGAGAGTGACAGAACACTTGAAGAGATCGGTAAAGAGCTTAGTGTGACACGTGAGAGAGTAAGACAGATAGAATCTTCTGCGATCAAGAAACTTAAGCACCCTAAAGTGGGAAGAAAACTTAAAAATTACATTGAAGAATAATTCTTCAACCAACTGTTAACATGTCTGAACCTAGATTTTTTGCCCTTATTATAGGTACAGAGATCCTAAACCGTCGAAGGGCTGATAGGCATTTTGACTTTGTCACCAGAGCTCTAGCCGAAAAGGGTCACAAACTCACCGGTTCTTTTATTATAGAGGATGACCCTGCGCTTATTGTTCAAACGATCCAATTTATCGCTTCACAGGAAAATCCTCTGCTCTTCTCTTTTGGCGGTATAGGCTCAACACCTGATGACCATACCAGAAAATGTGCGGCTATAGCACTGAGAGATGGACTTCTTCACGTACATGAAGAAGCCAAAGCGATCATCGTCAACAAACTGGGTGAGAAGGCCTACCCCTACTCTGTACGTATGGCAGAACTCCCCGAAGGTGCAACACTCCTGGAGAACCCGATCAATCAAATGCCTGCTTTTGCAGTGGATGAACGCTATTTCTTTATGCCTGGTTTTCCGGAGATGAGCCATCCTATGGTGACTGAAATTTTAGAAAAGATCATACCGTATAAAAAAGAAACATTCCGACATACTCTCACCGCACACTGCAAAGAAAATATTTTTATAGAATTAATGGAAAGTATGCCTAAGGGTGTGGAATTCTCTTCTCTACCAAAACGCTACAGTGATAGCTGGAGGGTTACGATCTCCGTAGCATCAGAGGATAAAGTATTAGCGAAAGCATCATTTGATAAGTATGTCAATCTCCTTGAAAATAAAGATATTATCTATACACTGAATGATGGTGAATAGAACTTATGACCTATTTAGACACCTTGAAACATCCTGTTATAAGACGGCTCTCACTCATCCAGTTTATCTCATACTTTGGTACATGGTTTTCTCAAGTAGCTATCTTCTCCATGATAGTCTCTTTTGGTGCAAGTGAAGTCACCATCGCTCTCACTGCAGCAATGGCCATGCTGCCTGCAGTAATACTTGCACCGATCATAGGACTCATTGTAGATCGTATAGAGTTTAAAAAACTGATGAGTGTTCTACTGCTTATTGAAATTTCAATGACGCTTGGATTTATATTTATAAACTCATTAGCATATGTATGGATCTTGATGATACTTATTTTTATCCGCTCAGCTGCAGCCTCTCTGCTCTTCTCGGCAGAGATGGCACTCTTCCCCAAACTGGTATCCGGAAAGATGCTGAAAAATACGAATGAGATACACTCGGTGATCTGGTCACTTTGTTATGCATTAGGTATGGCCGCTGGAGGGATCGTCACCCATTATGTAGGTTTTGACCTAGCTTTTATCATAGATGCGATGCTCTACACTGTAGCGGTACTTTTACTGATAGGGTTACATATTTCCATAGAAAAAATTACCCATGTTGAATCAAATATGCAGATGCTTAAAGATGGATTCAACTACATCCTATCACAAAAAAAGATACAACATCTCATACTTTTACATGCTGCCATAGGTCTTACCTCTTTTGATGCACTCGTCACCTTGCTTGCAGATTTTCAATACAAAGAGTTTATAGCTGTACCACTTGCTATCGGTTGGATGAATGCCACAAGAGCTTTAGGTTTAATGATCGGTCCTTTTATCATCGGCAGGATCATCTCCAAAAACAATTTACATTACATTTTCATACTGCAGGGACTGGCTATTATGCTTTGGTCCTTTTTAGAATTTAATTTTTATCTGGCACTGATAGGACTTTTTATTACTGGTCTGTTCATTACGACATTATGGTCCTATACCTATTTACTCATTCAAGAAGAGACAGAAAGGAGATACATGGGAAGGGTCATCTCTTACAATGACATGATCTTTATGCTTTCAAATGTCATAACAGCACTCTTCATTGGATATGCAGCAAAATGGGGGTTATCGCTTGAAAGTATTACATTTACTTTAGGTTTTGGCTTTATTGTTTTTGCAACGTATTATCATTGGTTTAAAAAGCGATACATTGATGAAAACAACCAATAGACCTGTCTGCTACAACTGCTACAGACCTCAAACCTCATGCATGTGCAGGTACATTACACCTATAGAAACCAACACACGGTTTGTCATCTTGATGCATCCAAAAGAGTTCAGAAAGACCAAAAACGGTACAGGTCACTTTACCAACCTCTCTTTGAAGCATTGTGAGATCCATGTGGGCATAGATTTTACAAAGCATGCGGCTATCAATACTATCATCAATGACCCTTCAAATATCTGCTATACGCTCTACCCGCATGAGAACAGTATCAATCTCAATGAAGAACCGATAGGAGAAAAACAAAAAAATACGGTCATTTTCCTTATAGACTCTACCTGGCCCTGCTCGAGAGCCATCTTAACGGCAAGTCCCAATATCGATGCGTTGCCAAAAATCAGTTTCACCCATACGGAAGTGTCAAAATTTACTTTTAAAGAGCAGCCTGAAGCGTATTGTCTCAGTACCATGGAATCTGCCTTATGTGTATTAAAACGTTTGAACAGTCATCAGATTGAAGCTATTGAGCGTCAAAAACTCGATCGTTTTTTGCTGCCCTTTGAGAAAATGGTGGCATATCAACTCTCTTGTGTCTGAAAACCAGGCTTCATCCTACAGGAGTTTGAATAGGAGTGCCGTACTCAAAAAAGAGAGCAGTATGCCATAACCGACAATGGCAGAACTGAGTCTTGGGGCCAGCCCTGACAATGATGCCATCGCACCTGCTGTGACCATCGGTGCCATCCCTGCTTCCATCACAGAGACATTTGCCGCCAAATTTGTCCACCCTGCCAGTGCTACTATACCTAGTGCGATCAGAGGAGCAATGATCAATTTGATAAAGAGTGCTATAGCAAAAGGCTGTACTTCATGTCCAGGAAGTTTCAGCTGTAACTGCAGTCCCACAGCGACCAAAGCAATGGGTACGATCGTATTGGCCAGTGATGCCAATACTTTTGAGATCGCCTCTGGAAAAGGAGTACTTATGAAAAACAGTGCAATGATCAGGGAAACAAACGGCGGGAATGTGAGCACTTTGACTGCCATGGCCCCAATACTCATTTCACTCTTATTCGAATAATAGGCAGCTACAAATATACCATAGGTTGCCAGTGCCAAAAACGTACCCATCTGATCATAGACCAAAATAAAAGGGAGTGCCTCATCACCTAGGTAGGCACTAATGACAGGAATACCCAGGAAAGAGGAGTTAGTCAATACGGCTACCAGCATGAGTGCGCCTGTCACTTCTTGACTAAAATGAAGTTTATGGGATACAAACAGCGTAAGAAGCGCTGACACTGTCATAACGACCCAGGCAATGATCACAGGAATCATGATATCCATAGAGAGCGTCAGCTTAGGTATTTGCAACAGTATCATCGCCGGAAGAGAAATAAATATAACAAATTGATTTAAGATGGCTGCTGACTCTTCCGGAAAGATACGTAATCTGCTGAAGAGATAGCCAATGAAAATAGCCAGTACGATTAAAATAAAATTTTCCATCAATGATATTCCTCTTACGTATTCTGCATCGGCCTTCTTTACCAAAAAAGAAGGCCGGTTATATTACCTTTTAAGCGGCGTTAACACGTCCTTCTATCAGACCTACAATAGTTGGATCTTCAAGTGTAGAGGTATCTTGTGTGATCTTTTCACCTTTTGCCAATGCTCTGAGTATCCTTCTCATGATCTTTCCTGATCTGGTTTTTGGAAGGTCAGGGACAAAGACCATATCGTCACACAGTGCGATGTTACCGATCTCGGTTTTAATGATCGTATTGATCTCTTTCATGGTCTCAAGCTCATTGGCCATATCATCCTTGACAGATTTAAGTACGATATAGGCGAAGATCCCTTCTCCTTTCAACTCATGCGGTTTACCGACCACAGCCACGGCAGCTACATTGTCATGCTTTTTGATCGCTGCTTCTACCTCGGCTGTACCCATACGGTGACCGGAAACATTGATCACGTCATCTGTACGACCGGTGATCGTGATATAACCGTTTTCACCATAGATCGCACCGTCACCTGTAAAGTATACCGGTTTACCTTCTTTTGTCACGTCACCATAATAAGACTTTTTGAAACGCTCATCATCCCCCCATACACCACGGATCTGTGACGGCCAGGGGCGTGTGACACACATATATCCGCTTTCACCTTCACCGACTTTCTCACCCGTTTCAGGGTCAAGTATCTCAGCCATGATACCCGGTAATGGCAAGGTAGCACAGGCCGGTTTGATAGGCGTCGCCCCAGGAAGCGGAGAAACGATGTGACCCCCTGTTTCAGTCTGCCAGTAGGTATCTACGATCGCACACTTGCTTTGCCCTACTTCTTCATAGTACCATTTCCATGCCGGAGGATCGATCGGCTCTCCAACCGTCCCAAGAACTTTAAGCGATGAAAGATCATATTTGGCCGGTTCGTTTTCACCTGTTTTATGGAGTACACGGATCGCTGTGGGTGCTGTATAGAACTGGTTGATCTTGTGCTCTTCCACCATTTTCCAAGGACGACCTGCATCTGGGAAGGTAATGACCCCCTCGAACATGACTGTGGTTGCACCCATAGCAAGCGGTCCATAGACGATATAAGTATGTCCGGTGATCCAACCGATATCTGCCGTACACCAGTAGGTATCATTTGCCTTCACATCAAAGACCCATTCCATTGTCATTTGTGCCCAGAGAATATATCCGGCCGTATTGTGCTGCACCCCTTTTGGTTTTCCCGTACTACCCGAAGTATAGAGCAGGAAAAGGGGATCTTCACTCTCCATAGGTTCAGCGTCACATTGACCCGACTTACTTTTGATCAGTTCATTGTACGAATAGTCACGGCCTGCTACCCAGTTAACCTCTTCATTGTTTCTCTCAACAACCAATACTTTTTCAACCGGTGTTTCACCTGTCAGTGCTGCATCTACTACAGGTTTCAGCATATAGGGTTTCGTTTTTCTATACGCACCGTCTGCAGTGATCACTACTTTTGCCTCAGCATCTTCTATCCTGTCACGCAGTGCTTCTGAGGAGAATCCGCCAAATACGATAGAGTGGATCGCACCGATACGTGCACAGGCAAGCATCGCATAGGCCGCTTCAGGAATCATTGGCATATAGATAACCACCCTGTCACCTTTTTGTACACCAAAATCTTCCTTCAGAAGATTGGCAAATTTATTGACTTCTTCATAAAGTTCAAGATACGTGATCACCTGCTTGTCGCCTCTGTCACCTTCAAAAATGATCGCTGCTTTATTTTTCTGTGTCTCTAAATGACGGTCGATGCACTGGTGTGCAACATTGAGCTTTCCACCGTCAAACCACTTTACAAAAGGCGCATTGGATTCATCTAGTACTCTGTCGTACGGTTCAAACCAATCGATCTTCTCATCTGCATAATCTTTCCAGAATCCTTCATAGTCCTCTGTTGCTTTTTTGACCAGAGCATGGTATTCATCCATACTTTTTATTCTTGCATCTTTGACAAATTCCGGGTTTGGTTGATAAAGTTCTTGTAACATTGTTTCTCCTGTAGAATAATTTATTTTAGTTTCGTTGTATTTTTTAATTTAAGATAGATCAACGCCGTCATAATGGCATCATTCAATGCATCATGGGCCTGAAGTTTTGGTAGATCCAAATCTTCCAAGATCGTATCGAACCGCAGATCTATATTCCCTTGAGGTATGGTGGGGATCTTTTTGTCATAATAGATCGCTGATACCTCTTCTTGTCTATTGGGCAGGGTAATACCATACATCGGTTTGATATATTTGTTTACCATAGCCACATCAAATTCCAGGTAATAACCTGCCAAAGGTCTATTCCCGATATAATAAAGAAACTTTTCAATGGCCTCTTTAAGTGGGATCGCTCCGTGAAGATCACAATTCCTTATCTGATGTATCGTGATACTTTTAGGATCGAGCGCTTTCTTCTGATCGATATAGATATGTATCGCTTCGTCAGTAAGGATCTTATTTCCCTTGATCTTTACAGCCCCAATGGAGACAATATCATCTATTTTAGGATCAATCCCCGTCGTCTCACAGTCAAAAACAACTATTTCATCGATAGAGGGGGCATCAAACAAAAAGGTAAAGCGTTCATCCTTTAGATTCTTGAGATTCCATCTCTTTCTTAATGACTTGAACATTTAACCTACTATAGAAAGATGAAAGTGATAACTTACGATCTTTTTAAACTTGTTCACTGTTTTAAGTGCCTCTTTTAAAAGATCTCGTTCAAGTTTTCCCAGCTTGGCCACTGAGATATAGTTATCTATTGGCTTCCCTTTTGCCAGCTTCTCAAGCTGGGAATGAAGCCTTAATGTATGGAAAACCTCTAATGCCTCCATCAACTCTGTGGCATCTTCTTTACTCAAAAAACCACTATTATTCAGCGCTTTGATACGCAGTGTTGTATTGGTCTCCCTGATCTGATGTTCCAGTGCCAATGCACGTACACCATGGATCAATGCAAAAAGTGCACCTTTTTTAATGTCTATTTCATTTTTATGTTCTTTATCATGAACAAATTGGGAAAAAAGTCCCAGGGGAGACTCAAAAGTCTCAATAGCCCGTGCAAAATGCATCAGTATCGACGGTGTCTGTTCCACTTTACTAAAGAGATAATCAATGAGTTCTGTATGCAGTGATACTTTCCCCGCAACAGCTGTCGAATCAAAGAAAATAGCCATATCCAAAAACTTTTCATAATTTGGCGCTTCGATCCAATCATAGATATCTTCCTTGTATGCTTCGATCGGTTTGCACCACTTTGGGTTGATCATCATGATCTCACCTTCGCAGCGCGGGAAACCTATCTCATCAAGTACTTCGATAAATTGCTGTGTGACAGATGTGACATCCTCAGGCATGAAACCCTCTTCAAAGACAAGTGCGTTGTCCTGATCTGTTCTGAGTATCTGTGAAGCACGACCTTCACTGCCGAGAAGTATCAGTGTACATTTATCCTGCCAGGCATGCGGGATGATCATTGCAAAGAGCTTGATATACATTTTTCTGTTGATCTCAGAGACCAACTTGGCTATATACCGACTTTTCACACCTTTTGCATGCAATGCGCTGATCATGACATCCAGACGTTTGGCTGCAGCCACCACATCCTCAAGGTTTTTTGCTCTCTCCATCTGCACCGTAATGAGATGAGACTGATTGGAAAAGAAGCTCAGCAGATCGACCAGTTCAAGTATGCCTATAACATGGTTCTCTTCATCCAATACAGGGAGGTGTTTGATACTGTGTTCTGTCATTAAAAGTAAAATGTTAAAAAGCAGTTCACCCTTATTGGCGGAAATGGCAGGATAGGTTTGTATCTGTGAGATCTTTTCTAAACCTTTGTCTTCTTTGTGAAGAATATAGTATCTAAAATCTGCATCGGTCACGATCCCGTATCCCTCATCATTTTCAACCAATAGGCAGCTTGCACCCGCTTCATCCATATGATGAAGTGCTTCAACGATAGGCATATTTGGAGCGACTACCACTCCTTTGTGTAAAATAGATTTATCCAGCCTTGCTATCATCAAGTCGCTCATAGAAGCATATTCTTTCTTCTCTTTAAGCATATCCATACGTTCTATGATACTGGAAAAGAAATAATGCTTGAAATACTTATTGCATTCGCAAATATCCAGAAATACCGTTTTAGGGATCTCAAAACATATCAATTCTTCTGTCACGATATAACTGTAGGCAGATGGTTGCCCTTCAATGATCTCTATACCACCAAAAATATCATGGGTCTGATAGATATCAATAGGTTCTTCATTCTCATCAAATACTTCTACGGCACCTTTGATAATAATATAGAGGTTTAGTGGGATACTGTCCTTATCGATAAGCAGAGTCTCGTTTGGATAATATGCGATCTGTGCATGCTTTTCCATACGATCAAACTCATTTTTATTCAAAAACGTAAAAGGAGGATGTGTTTTTAAGTTTTCTAAGAGTGTTATCATTGACTTTCCTATGCCCTATGTCCAAGGCCAAAGCCCTGGAAAACCTTTCTAGTGAGCAACTGCTCCATCCGATCCGATACCCGTTTGACATCTAATGTCCTGAGCCTCAAATTCATCCATACATCTTTGTGCATCCTCACTCTTGTCCGTGATCGAGAAGAACCAGATCGCTACGAATGCCATTGGCACTGAGAAGACTGCCGGGAATTTGTATGGAACGATCGCAGTTTCATTGCCCAAGATCTGTGTCCATACCACAGGGCCAAGAATAACCAGTACCAGTGCCGAGACCAATCCTATATACCCACCGATCACCGCACCTCTTGTCGTGAGTTTCTTCCAGAAGATCGACATAAAGAGCACAGGGAAGTTGGCAGACGCTGCAATGGTAAATGCCAGTGCCACAACGAATGCGATATTTTGCTTTTCAAAGGCAATACCAAAGAAGATAGCAGCAATACCAATGGCAATCGTCGCCATTTTAGAAACATTCATCTCTTTGTTCTCATCCACTTTACCTTTTGCAAATGCATTGGCATAAAGGTCATGAGATATCGCTGACGCACCCGCAAGTGTAAGACCTGAAACAACCGCCAGGATCGTAGCAAATGCAACGGCCGAGATAAACCCGAGGAAGTAGTCCCCGCCCACTGCGTGAGCCAGCCATACTGCTGCCATGTTGTTCATACCCTTCAGTGTCACACCATCGGCTGCCAGATAAGAACCTGCCGGATCTCCAAGTACAAGTACGATCGCACCGAATCCCATGATGAATGTCAGTACATAGAAGTACCCGATCAATCCTGTTGCAACAAATACAGACTTTCTAGCCTCTTTTGCATCTGCAACCGTAAAGAATCTCATCAAAATATGCGGCAGACCCGCTGTACCGAACATCAGGGCAATACCCAGTGAAATGGCTGAAACAGGATCAGAAACAAGACCCCCAGGGCTCATGATCGCTACACCTTGTGAATGGATCTCTGTTGCCTGTGTAAAGAGTGCATCAAAACTGAACCCGAACTTTGCCATAACCATGATCGACATGAACGTAGTACCCGCAAGTAACAAGACCGCTTTAATGATCTGTACCCACGTAGTCGCAAGCATACCGCCAAACGCAACATAAAGGATCATCAGAATACCCACAAGTACCACGGCAAATTCATAATCCAATCCAAATAAAATCTCGATCAATTTACCAGCACCCACCATTTGGGCGATAAGGTAAAGAATCACCACCGAGATCGAACCCAGTGCAGCCAAGATCCTTACAGGTTTTTGCTTTAATCTATAAGCAGTTACATCTGCAAAGGTATATTTACCCAGGTTTCTAAGCTGCTCGGAGATCATAAAAAGAATGATCGGCCAACCTACCAGGAAACCGATAGAGAAGATAAGACCATCATACCCTTTAAGGTAGACCATACCGGTAATACCGAGGAAAGATGCCGCTGACATGTAGTCACCTGCAATGGCTGTACCGTTCTGCGTACCGGTGATCCCACCGCCTGCCGTATAGAAATCACTGGCAGATTTTGTTCTTTTTGAAGCCCAGTATGTAATACCAAGTGTTGCAGCCACAAAAATAAAGAACATGACAATAGCCGGAACATTCAGTTCTTCCGCTTTTGTACCTGCTCCCAGATCCGCTCCCGCTGCAAATGCAACGGTTAAAGAAACCATCATAAATAGAGATAAAATTCTACCTGTCATTAGTGCATCCCCTTTTCAATATCATTTTTCAGGTCGTTTAAGAGGCCATCAAATTCACTGTTGGCTCTTCTTACATAAATTCCCGTCATTGCAAATGCAAAAACGATAATAGCAATACCCACAGGTATACCCCATGTAGCCATACCCTCAGGGCTGATTTTAGTTCCCAATGTTTCTGGGCTGAATGCAATAAATAAAATAAATGCATAATAGACCACCAGCATGATCACTGTCAATGTCCAGGCGAACCTGCTTCTTGTGCTTACAAGTTTTTGGTACTTAGGATTGTTCTTGATCTGTTGTACTTGTTCTTGTGTCATCTTTTCTCCTTTTTATTATCATATGGTATATTGATTCATATACCATAATGTTTAAACTTTACTAAAAGTTATAATTTACAATAAGTCTATACTCATCCCAGTCTAAACCATTTTTGAAGTCTTTTGGGTAATTTGCTCTTGCTCTTAGGTTAAGTCCTTCAACCGATGCCACATCGTATTGAATATCCCAACCGGATTCTGAGGCTGTCCATGCTGTACCGTAATCGTAGCTGTTGGTTGCACCGATATCAAATTCTGTATAAAAGACAGAAGCTTTTACATCTGCACCGAGCAGTTCATTCAGAGTATAGGTTCCAGCTACTTTCCACGCATCGGTATCAGAGAAGAACTGGTGTCTTGTTACCATACCTTGTGTGAATGCCGGCATACCACCCCAAGGCGTAATAATTCCACCCGATGTTGTACCATCACTCTCACCCGTTTGAGAATACGCTACGTAAGCACTGAATGCACCTGAACTTGCACCTAGTTTGACACCCCAGTAATCACTGTCAACTTTACCTGCCAATGAACCACCTACATCACTTTGTCCAATATACTGTGCCGAAGCATTCATCTTCACATTCTCATTTAAAAGACACTTCCAGCCATAATCTGCCTGAAGGTAGACTGCATTGAGAATATCATGAGCGTAGTAATCCCACGCCTGCAGGGTCAGACCATCAAACCCTGTATAGGTCGCAGCTACTGCAGTGATACCATCTGTACTGTTATCCGTACTGCCATCGTTATTAAAATCATTGTAACCTAAGGCCACAGTTCCCACATTGACAAAATCACCGCTTTGTGCCAATGTCGTACCTGCACCGTAACCACTTGCAAAACCTAATCCGTAGCCATCATCATAAATATTACTGAATGTACCTGTAGTCTCTCTGGTAATATGTGCCAATGTTAAAGTGGTATCTTCAATATCAGTGTTCGTAAGCACCGCTGCTTCAAAAAGGTTTGGAAGCATTCTTGCATCATCAGCTCCTGCCAATGGTGTATCAAGTCTTTGACGACCTACTTTAATATTTGTATTTTCAAATTGATAGTTCAGGTATGCTTGTCCTATAAATACATAATTGTCACCGTCACGCCCCATCAAGGCAGGATCATAACTCGCAGTATCACCGCTGTCACTGTCTACCTCATGAATATTGAACCCATACACACCGTATGCTGCCACAACTGCTGTCAATCCATTAAAGTCTGGTGACTTATAGCCTATATACCCACCTGTTGCAAGTGAATTACGGTTATTATTGACAATGCCGGCATAGGTTCTGTCAATATAGTATGTTCTAAATTGTCCAAACACTTCACCGTAATCTACTTCTGCTGTTTCCACAGCTACAACCGGTTCAACTGGTGCAATATCTCCTCCCGCCATGAGCAGCGTTGATGCTATGACAGATAATGCTAAATGTTTTCTCATTGTATCTCCTTATATTTATACGTTGGCAGTATGAAGGGTCAACGTAGCATTAACATAGCATTCGATCAAAGAGAGGAAAAGTTGTATTAAAAAAAATTATATGTGTGTATATTGGTTACAATCAAAGCGATAAAAATGTATCCAGAAGATCATATTTGTCTAGAAAGTGTATATCCTATACCCTTCAGTGTGGTGATGAGATCTTCTTTTAGTACTTGACGAAGTCTATGTATCTCTGCCCGTATTATGGCATTATCTACAGGACTGTCATCCCAGGCATAGTGTCTAAGCATTTCAAAGTCAACCACTTTGTTGATATTTTTTGCGAACAGATCCATGATCTGTAATTGTTTTTGTGTAAGTAACTGTGCTTCTCCATCAAACACTAGAGATTGATTCTCTGCATCATAGCTGTACATTTTTGATATCTTTATAAGATCTTTTGCCCTTATGTCTGCCATTTTCAACAATCTGTCAATGTGCAAACTTAATTCTTTGAGATGAAAAGGTTTTTTCAGATAGTCATAGCAACCCAAGGCATAGGCCTGACTTATCTGCTCTATCTCTGTGATCGCAGAGATAAAGATCGTAGGCACATAGATCTTCTCTTTTTGCAGTCTATCAAGTAATGAGAGGCCATCCATACTTGGTGTGTTGATATCAAAGATAAAAAGGTCATAACTGTTCGAAGCTATATTCGCATAGGCTTCCTGCCCGTCTTCGAATGCTGTCACTTCAAAACCGCTATCTGACAAATACTCTTTGATAGCACCCTGGAGCATCAGCTCATCTTCAAGTAGTAATACTTTCATCCTGCTCCTTCTTTTTGAACCTGTAAGAGAATCGTGTCATCTCATCATCAGATCGTACTTCTATTTTAACATGTTCTTTTTGACATATCGTATAGACGATCTCCAGTCCCAATCCAAAGCCACCCCGAACATCATTCTCCCGTTCGAATGGTTTGAAGATACGTTCCGTGTCTTCTATTTTGGGGGAACTGCCTATAAACTCTAAAATAACCTCTTCCTGTTCTTCTTTCAGTACCACCTTTACCTCTGTACCCCGGTTGGCATACTTGATGGCGTTGGATAGATTGTTATCTACAATGCGTTGCAGTTCTTCCGGACTAAAATGGACCCAAAGATCATGATCTATTTCTGTGATGATCCTATGTTGATTTCCCCATGCAATTTCAGAAAAAAAGTCCACTCTCTCTTCAAGAAATTCAGACATGTTCAAATGTTTTTTTCTATAGCTCACACGGTTTTTTTTGACCATATAACTCAAATCATCATAGATATTGGAGATGATCTTGCTTGCTGCTTCTATTTTGCTCAGATACCTGTTCGCCCCTTCTTTCATTTTAAACAGATCAATATGGGTCATGATCACTGCCAAAGGTGTATTGATCTCATGAATAGAGTGTTTGATGAAACTGTCTTGCGCTTTTACCAGTGAAGCATTGAAATCTTTCTCCTGTTCCAGTAGGATATTCTGTTCAATCAGGTCTTTTGTTTTTTGTTCGACCTTTGATTCGAGTGTCAGGTTCAACTCTTTGAGTTTCTGTTTTCTTTCTTGAATAGCAGTGATCATGGTGTTGATATAATGCACCATCTTTTTAAACTCAAAGAGCCGTATATTTTCTTCATCTATCTTTTCATACGTCGATGCGGCTTTTTCAAAATAACGGTTGAACAGTGAGATCTCTTTGTTCAATATATGATTGGTGATGCGTATTCCTACCATCCCTACGATAAATAAAATAACGAGCAGGAGTACCATTTGAAGGGAATAGTGATTGAGTCTGTTCTTGAGTGTTTCCCTTTGGGTTTGAATCAGTTTTTCTACTTCATCGAGATAGACACCGGTTCCGACCATCCAACCCCAGGGTTCGAATGATTTCGCATAAGAGATCTTAGGGCTCAAAAGACCTGTAGTAGGCTTCAACCATTGATACTCAACAAATCCACCCTCTTTGGTCCGTGAGATATCTATAAGGTCTTTGATCACCATCACACCATTGGTATCTTTAGTCTCATAGAGGTTTTTACCTACGTTTTGTCTTTGGATAGGGTCAGAAAGTACCACACCGTTAAAATCATAAACAAATATGTATCCTGTACCATCTTGACGTCCGTAAAGCTCTTCGATGGCATGAAGAATTTGTTTTTTTACCGTTGCTTCATCTTGTGCTTTATCTCTATAGTCATAGGCATCATTGATAAAGTTGAGTACACGTGTGGTATCGAAAACGATCGTATCTTTTTGTTTTTGAATAAATTCGGCATGCATATTTTGCGCTTCCATTTCAAAATTCTGATACTCTTTATAGACAACGATAGCCGAAAAGACGACGATGACCATAAGCATCATAAGCATACCGGCCACATGGATACTTGCAATGGTTTTATTTTTTAAAAAATTGATCATACGCTCCATCTGCAGTAGCAGCATGCATCAGTCTGTCCGACTTCACTGCCATACTGCTTTCAAATCATAACAAAAACCGGAAAACCTTTTTTTGACACAGGACCCGGTATATTAAGTTTTATTATAGATAAGATAATACCATGATTTGATAAACTCTTTATGATATTTATGATAGAATCACCAAAATTTAACCTATGGAGATGTTCAAATGGATATTACTAAGATCGGACCTGGCGAAAACCCAGATGCTGTAAAAGCAATTATAGAAGTACCACTTAACTCAGCGATCAAATATGAAATAGACAAAGATTCAGGTGCTATTGAAGTAGATAGAGTACTTTACTCTGCTATGCACTACCCTGCAAACTACGGGTTTGTAGCCAATACATTGTCAGATGATGGTGACCCGGCTGATATTCTTGTAATGTGCGACTATCCGCTTCAAGCAGGTTCATACATCAAATGCAGACTTGTAGGTGTACTTATGACAGAAGATGAGAGTGGTGGAGATGAAAAACTTATCGCTGTCCCTACAGAAAAGATAGACCCGACATATAAAAACATTCAAGACCTGGGCGATGTTCCTGAGCATACACTGAACCGTATCAAAAATTTCTTTGAAACATACAAAATGCTTGAGCCTAACAAATGGGTAAAAGTTTCCGGTTTTCAAGACAAGGCAGCGGCAACAGCTATCCTGGAAAAAGCGATCAAAAACTACAAATAATATATTTTCATTCTCGGGATCTCCCCGGGAATCTAAAATCCAATCTCTTTTTTTCTATTGTCCAAATACCTGTTCACCCCTTCAACAATACCCTCAGCGATCTCTTCCTGATAATCAGATGTAAAAAGTCTTTCACGCTCTTTGGGATTTGTAAGATAACCAACTTCAACAAGTATAGAAGGTCTGCTGGCACCAACAAGTACATAAAATGGTGCGGGTCTGACACCGCCATCTTTCACGCCATCATACTCACTCTTTAAATGTTTCATAATATGATTTTGGACATCTATGGCAAGTTTATGCGACTGTATGATCTTCGGACCGTTCAATACAGCATCGATGATCACCTCTTGACTTAACATATCCGTACCTTTTAGGACAGAAGCATTTTCTCTCGCAGCAATGCGTTGGGACTTTTTATCTCTTGTTTTTTGTAAAAAGTATGTCTCTACCCCTTCAACTTCATCAAAACGGCTTTTATCGCTAATGGCATTGGCATGGATGGAGATAAAGACCTTCGCATCTTTCCTGTCTGCGATTTTTGTCCGCTGTCCCAATGTCAAGAACCTGTCACGGTTTCTTGTAAGATAGACCTTGTACCCTTCACTTTTAAATTCTCTTTTAAGTTTTTTTGTGATTTGAAGTACTAGATCTTTTTCTTTCTTGCTATCACACAATGCTCCACAATCATGCCCGCCATGTCCTGCATCTATGACGACAAGACTGTCTGACCTGTCAACATTGGGACCACCACAGCCCACTAATAAAAGCAGCATAACCGATCCAACTATACGTTTTATCATCTCTTATCCTCTTTTAAACTCATTATAAGTCGATCTCTTTTTTTCGATTGTGTAAATAGATATCTACGCCCTCGGCAATACCTTTGGCGATCAGTTCCTGATAACGTGGCGTAAAGAGTCTTTTTCGCTCTGTAGGATGTGAAATATACCCAACTTCGACAAGTATGGAAGGTCTACTGGCACCCACAAGTACCCAGAAAGGTGCATGCCTCACGCCACCATCTCTTACACCTTTATACCTTGTGTGCAGATTGGTCATGATCCTTCGCTGCACATCAATCGCAAGCTTATTGGATTCAACGATCTTCGGTCCACAAAGTACCGAATCGATGACCACATTACGACTCAGTTGGTTCATCCCTTTCAGTACGGCTTTATTCTCACGTTCTGCAATACGCTGAGATTTCGCATCTCTTGTATTTTGCAAGAAAAAGGTCTCAACGCCATGTATCTTGTTGCGTTTTCTTTTTGGCACAGAGTTCGCATGGATGGAGATGAACACCGCTGCATTATTCTTATCCGCGATTTTTGTACGCTGTGGAAGTTTTAAAAAATGATCCTTCCTGCGTGTCAGATGTACAGAGTAACCCTCTTTTTTCAATTGTCTTTCGAGTCTTTCTGATATTTGAAGCACAAGGTCTTTTTCCCTTTTCCCTCCCCCTATGGCACCAGTATCATGTCCACCGTGTCCTGCATCTATCACAATCAGTTTATCCCTGTTTGACCGGACCCATGTAGACTTTTTTGTCACTTTTTTATGAGGTTTCTTATACCGTTTGGCAGGAAGTACACTGCTATCTTTAGGCAAGGAAATATGATAACTGTTATTTGAAAAAAACGGTTGATAAGCTATAGGTTTCGAAGCCCCATACCCTGTGATCACCACACGTACGGTATCGGTCTTGTTTTGAGCCAGTCGTACATGTGGTCCCAGTCCCAGCGGTACACGGCTATGCGCAATACGTGTATTTGTAAAGTCGTAGATTTCTCGAGGGGGATTGCTGAGTGTAAAATGTTTGACACTCTTTTTATTAAAATTTTTAGAAAACAAAAGACGCAGTTCATCTTTTTTTACTATAGCCTTCTGTAACATGTTCCCACCGGAGAACAGTAGTGTATTCAGTAGCAGCAGTAAAAGAAAAACCCTACTAAACTTAGGCATAATTTTACTTATCTTCTCCATTCATCAATTTATCCATCAGCTCTTTCACTGTAATGATCTCTGTAAGACGATACCCGTTGGCACCTGTAAAAAAGAGTCCGGTCTCTTTGATACCGTCATATGCATCGGTCAGTCTGTCTGCTATACAATACCCTACAATTTTCGCTTCTACACCACGATGACACGGGGCAACACAGTTTGAAATACAGGCTACTTTTGGTGCTGTTCCTTTTTCTATATCTTCATGAAGCTGTGTTTTTACACCACGGGCAGGATACCCTACCGGTGATTTAAAGAGTTTGATATCCTCTTCTTTGGCATTGATGATAATATCTTTCATCACTTGACTTGCATCACATTCCACTGTACCTATGAAACGTGTACCCATTTGTACGCCATCTGCACCCAGTTCCATCATTTTGACAATATCATCATGGTCCCAAACACCACCCGCAGCGATAATAGGCATAGAACCCCAGTTCTTGGCTTCCTCAACGACAGGAGGCAGGATCGCTTCCAATTGATTTTCAGGCATGAAGCACTCTTCATACTTAAAGCCCTGGTGCCCGCCGCTAAGCGGTCCTTCAACAATGACAGCATCAGGAAGTCTGTCATGTGTTTTTTTCCAACGGCGACATAATATACGCAGTGCTTTGGCCGTAGAAACAATGGGGACCAAAGCCACATCAGGATAATTCTTCGTTGCTTCAGGCATCGTGAGAGGCAAACCTGCACCGGTGATGATAATATTTGCACCAGCCTTACATGCATCTTCGACCACACGGTTGTATTCACTTTGTGCATAGAGTACATTCGCCGCCAAAGGTTTATCCCCACAGATCTTTCTTGCATTCTCAAATATTTTTTTCAGTGCAGTATAAGAGTAAAAGTTGATCGCTTCAAGTGGTCTGTGCTCTTTACCTACCATCTCTTTATCATCAAGATATTTTCTATTTTTATAGACACCTGTTCCCACAGCAGAGATGACACCCAGACCACCCTCTTTTGAAACAGTTCCGGCTAACTGATCCCATGATATACCCACACCCATACCACCTTGCACGATAGGTTTTTCAATGGTATATTTTCCGATTTTCAAAGATTTAAATGCCACTACTTCACCTTCACTTTTGCAAACTTTCTTTTTCCTACCTGTAGGATATACTCTCCTACTGCAAGATTTAACTTGTCGTCAGATATCTTTTTCTGATCAATGCTCACTGCATTTTGTTTAATATCTCTTCTTGCTTGAGAGGTAGAAGGTTCAATACCCGCATCTACCAATGCTTTGCATATCCAGATACCCTCTTCTACTTCTACTTCAATCATATCTGTTGGGAGTTGGTTCGATTTAAAGACATTATCAAACTCTCCTTTGGCTAGTGTAGCCAACTCTTCATTATAAAACCTTGTAACCAGTTCAAGTGCCAGATTTTCCTTCACTGTTTTAGGGTGAAGTGTGCCCTTTTGGACATCCTCATTCATCGTAGATATCTCTTCAAGTGATCTTTCACTTAAAAGTTCATAATAGCGCCACATCAATTCATCTGATACGGAAAGTGTTTTGGCATAGATATCTTTCGGCTCTTCAGTAATACCAATGTAGTTGTTCAAAGACTTGCTCATCTTCTGTACACCATCCAGTCCTTCCAGGATCGGCATCATAAGCACCGCTTGTTCTTTTCCTACATTGTAAACACGCTGAAGGTGTCTTCCCATTAAAAGGTTGAACTTCTGATCTGTTCCGCCAATCTCAATATCGCTCTTAAGTTCCACAGAATCATACCCCTGAAGCAGTGGGTATAAAAATTCTGAGATAGAGATACTCTGTTCATTTTTAAAACGTTTGGTAAAATCATCACGCTCAAGCATACGTGCTACACTAAATGTTGTTGTCAATGCAACCATCCCTGCAGCACCCAATTGATTGAGCCAGGTAGAGTTAAATACGACTTCTGTCCTGCTCTCATCAAGAATATTAAACACCTGTTCCTGGTACGTTTTTGCATTGGCCATGATCGTCTCGTTATCGAGTACTTTTCTTGTTTCACTCTTACCGGTAGGATCCCCTATCGTTGCCGTAAAGTCACCGATGAGAAGCTGTACCCTTCCACCGTGGTTTTGAAATGTTCTAAGCTTTTGAAGAAGGACAGTATGCCCCAAGTGCAAATCGGCACCGGTAGGGTCAAATCCTGCCTTGACGGTATAGGTACTGCCATCCTCATAATATTTTGAAACCAATTTCTCAATACGTTCCATATCTATCACTTCTGCAGTACCTCTGCTGATCTCTTCTAATGCCTTTTGTACCATTTTTACTTACCCTTGTTTATTTATTATATGCGTCATCTAAACTAATGATCTCTATCAATTTAAACTGATGTGAAATTTTTTCTGCAAGAAGCTGCTTTTTAGACTCATTGCTTTCAACTTCTATCTGACAGAACTCTGCCTGTTCTGAATTTCTGATCCCCAACTCTATACTCAAAATATTGAGATTAAGATCAGAAAGTTTTGACAGTAAATCTGCCAAAATACCTTTTTTGTTTTGAAGACTGATGGTGAGTCTGTATCTGGAGAGTTTGGAACCACTCCAACTCACATAGACCATCTCCTGCCCCTCTGACATTTTCCCGTAGGCTTTCTTGCATAATTTGTGGTGTATAATAGCTTTACTACCCTTATAAAATGCAACGATCTCGTCACCAACTTTAGGATGGCAGCAATAATCAAACTCTACGCCGTCTATAGGCTTGTTCGTAAAGAATCTAAAGTGCTCTAACTCTTTGATATAGGGCTTTTTATATCCTTTTTTAAGCAGTTCCCAAAAACGCACGACTCTGGTACCCATATAATCTGCCACTTTATGTATGGTCTCTTTGTAATAGTCAAGCTGAACCGGCAGTTTATAAATGGCCTCCGTATGCTCCATACTTTCTAAAAGCTCTTTCATCGCACTGCTCTCTTGTGAGAACAGTGTTCCCAAGATATTGTATGCACTGAGGGTATCTGCCTCTTTTATTCTGGCTCTGCATGAGCTTCTTATACCCTCTTTGGCTCTGGATGTTTTTACGGTGTCAAGCCATGAACAGTACAAATGCACATCATTGTCTTTGATAATATTCACAATGTCACCATTTTTTAAAATGGTCAGCAGTGGCACTTTTTGCTTATTGACCAATGCTTCCGCTGCATTGGCACCGACCTGTGAGTGAACGGCATAGGCAAAATCAAGGGCCACTGATCCTTTCGGTAAAGTATAATAATCCCCTTTAGGTGAAAAGACGGTAATATCTTCAGAAAAAAGATCGGATTTTGCCAACTCATAGAACTCTTCGATGGACTCATTTTGATAATGCAGACTCTCTAGCCATGCCAGGTTCACACCCATATCTCCATCTTTGTATTTCCAGTGTGCTGCAACACCATACTCTGCAAGTCTATGCATCTCTACGGTTCGTATCTGCGCTTCTACGATCCCCTCTTCGGAGAACAGTGTCGTATGAATGGTCTTATAGCCATTTTCTTTAGGTACGGCGATATAATCTTTAAACCTGGATATCAGAGGCGTGAACCTCAAATGCACGAGTCCCAGGACCCTGTAGCAGTCTATGGGGTTTTTCACAATGATACGGACCGCCAGCAGGTCCAATACCTCTTCTATGCTCACACCCTTACGGTGCATCTTTAAATAGATGGAATAATAGTGTTTAACCCTTCCGATGATCTCAAAATCATCTTCATTAAAGCCGTCTTTTAGCATCGTATCTTTTACATTCTGAATAAAAGCATTGAGTTTGAACTTCAAATTTTGTGCATTGGACTTCATATAGGTATCTATGCCCTTGTAATCTTCAGGATAGATATAACGGAAACTCAGATCTTCCAAATGGTTTTTAAGTCTTGAGATGCCCAGTCTATGTGCAATAGGTGCGTATACGACAAGGGTCTCTTCAGAGATACGTTTTTGTTTTGCATAACTCAGTGCATCCAGTGTGATCATATTGTGCAATCTGTCACAAAGTTTGATCACAAGTACACGCACATCTTTGATGGAAGCAATAAGCATTTTTCGAAATGAAAGCGCGGAGTTGATCAATCTTTCATCGGAGCCTGAAGGGACCAGTTCTTCATCACGTATCTCGACGATCTTTGTGAGTCCCTCGACCATATGTGCCACATCATACCCGAATTCATGTTCCAGCTCTTCGATCGTATACTGTGTATCTTCGACCACATCGTGTAAGAGGGCGGCCTGTACCATCATTTCATCATTGGAGAACTTTGCAGTGATCGCTGCAACTAAGATGGGATGAACGATATAGGGCTCTCCGCTTTTACGTGTCTGTCCTTTATGTGCTTCGAGTGAATGTTCCAGTGCTTTGGTTGTTGCAGGTAGAGGATTTGGGATTTCTTCCCAAAGAAGGGCACTTGCCTCTTCTATAGTATGGATATTTTTAGCTTTATCTAGAAAAGCATCCAAAAGAGTTTACCCTTCTAGGCTGACAGTGATCTTACCTTCAGCTATTTCTTGGAGTGCAATGTCTGAATATTTCATACCTGATGTATCGATATCTAAGAGTACTTCAGCACCTCTAGCGATGGCTTCTGCTCTTTTTCCTACTGCATTTGCAAGAAGGTATTTATCAAAATCTACTTTTTCAAGTGCTTTTGCTGTTAATTGTTCTGTTCTCATCATATTCTTTCCTTTATTATTTCATTCTCTATTTTACTACTGAACAAAGGCTCATATCACCTTTGACTATCGCAAGAAGGTTACCTTTTTCAAACATGTTACACACCACAATAGGTAATCCATTCTCTTTCGCCAAAGCAATAGCAGTATCATCCATGACCTTAATGTTATCTGCCAATGCCTCATCATACGATAACATATCAAGTTTCACAGCATCATCGAACTTATTTGGATCTTTGTCATAGACACCATCGACTTTGGTCGCTTTGATAAGAAGATCAGATTCTATCTCTGAAGCTCTTAATGTCGCAGCGGTATCTGTTGTAAAATATGGGTTACCTGTACCACCGGCAAATATAACCACACGTCCCTTTTCCAAATGCCTTCTTGCACGACGTACGATGAATGCTTCACCTATCTCTTGCATATTGATAGCAGACTGAAGTCTTGCTTCAAGCCCTGCATGCTCCAGTGCTTCTTGAATGGCTACACCATTGATGACAGTCGCCAGCATCCCCATATAGTCACCGGATGTTCTTTTAATGATACCATCTGCAGCAGCCGTCACACCACGAATGATATTGCCACCGCCTACAACGATACCGACTTCCACACCATTGTCTACAAGGTCTTTGATCTCACCTGCAATAAAATTAAGAATCTGAGTATCAATACCATACCCTTCTTCACCCGCTAATGCTTCACCAGAAAATTTTACCAAAACTCTTTTAGTCACAGATGCACCTTTATATAATTTCGCGATTATATCCAATTGTGGTTTAGGAGGCGTTTAAACTCTTGGATACCTATATCGTTATCAGCTTCAACGGGTTAATATGCTTAGAGTCTTTGGTTGCCTGAAAAATGAGTTTTTCATTCACTTTTCCTACCACATATCCCTTTTGTATCTTCGCCCCGACATGTATCGTAGGAGCAATTTTAGAAAGTCCTGCATAGACCGTATGTATCTTGCTGCTGTGGGAGACCACCACTACATTGCCCAGCATACTGCTTTTCCCTGCAAATACTACTTTCCCGTTCAAGATATTTTTTACTTTTGAGTTCGCTACAGGCGACTTGAGCGTAATAGATTCATTAAAGATCTTGATCTTGTAAATAGGATCCACATAGGTACCGAACTTTTTGATAAGCTTTGCTCCCGGTAATGGAGATATCGTTTTTCCGCCTCTGTATGCATAGGTTTTAGACTTTTGATAGGAAGAGTTTACCTGTCGTACCTTTTCACTCTCTTTGTACGTTTGTTGCTCAGCTTTTCTTGCTTCAGCTGCAGCCAGGCGCGCTTGCTTTTTCTCTTGCTCTGTCTTTGCTTGTTGCAAGGCCTCTTGGGCTTTTCTTGCATTGATACGTGCCAAGGCTTTTGCTTGACGTACCTCTCTTTGTCTCTGTTTTTCAAGACGCATTGCCTCTTTCTCGGCTTCTGCTCTCTTGCGTGCTTCATTGACCTCTTGTGTATGGAGGATGTTCAGTTTTGCCAATGTGGACCGAAGAGAGTTCTGTTTGTCCACGATCTTTGCAAGTTTTTCATTGTATTTTTCCTCATCGGCAGCAAGCTTTTGACGCAATTTCTCTTTGGCTGACTTTTGTTGCGCATACTCCTCTCTCTTTTTGACAATACGTGCAATCTCATTTTTTGTTTTGTTGCGCAAATAGACCTTATCCTCTTTCTGCTTCTTAAGCTTCTCCAGATCTCCCTTGAGCGCAGCTAACATTTTGGTATTATGGTTTTTATAGGCAACATAGACTTCATGCGAAATTATAGATTCTTTTGTGGGTTCATGGGCTTTTTCCATGGCAAAAACGATAGAAAACTGTTCCGAAAGCAAAGAGACGAACTTTTGATGTTTTTCTTCCAGTGCCTGACTTGTAGCAGCCAACTCTTTTTCAGATCTGGCTAATTCGGTTTTTAATGCTTCATACTTTTCTTCTGATCTTTTTTGATCGATTTCAAGTTCGCCTATTTTCTTTTCAAGATAGACGATATCCTTCTCTGCAGCCTGTATGTCTTGAGCAATGTTGTGAAGCTGTCTGCTTGTCTTTTTTTTGGCAGCCGATGCAGCAGAGAGATTTTCTTTAGACTGTTCGATCTTTGCAGTGGTCGACGCACTGTGAAGCACCCCTATCGCTACAAAACATATCAGAAGAAAGGATCTCACTCCTGTACTCCCTTACTGCTAAATACCACCGTATAGACAGCAATAATAACGATCAGAATAGAAGCGCCCAATAAAATACCGATATCGCTAACCCTGAACAGTGCTTCCCTGTTTTGCACCATGATATCAATCCCACTTTGCGCAGCCCAGTAAAATTTGGTATAAAAGAAGATCGCCGAGACCAAAAGTGTTGAAAAGATCGCATCCAGAAAAGCAACCTTGAAAAGTACCCCTGATCTGAGCATCAATGGTGCACCGAATATCTCCATCACCTGCATACGCTCTTTATGTGCATATTTCCAGATCTCCATCTGTTTGATGATAAGGAACAGACTTACCACAGCCATAAAAACGATAAATATTTTCAGTATGAACTTGATAAATGCAAAAAGCCTGTAATTGGACTGATAGCTGCTGCCGAATGTCTCAACCTGTTTAATGTTGGCATCCGCTTCAAGATCTTTTTTGATCGCTTCCAGTCCTGAAGTGTGAAGATAAGAGTCTAACCCAAGATTATAAAAATAAGGCAGTGTAGCCAATATCTCTTTGCTGCTGCTTTGACTGATCCCCTTTGCCACTTCTGAGACGATGCTCTCACGTTGGATCTTTTCTGCCGTACTGATATGATCATTGAGTGCCTGAAAGTCAGAAAGCTCCATAGGCTTTTTGGTCACAGCAAGCATAAAATAGCCCTCCTGGAGCCCTTTTTCATAAGTATTTGTTGTACGTTCAAATACCAGATAAAATTCAATCCCTAATAAAATTGCCATCAGCGGCAAAATGAACATCAAATGGTTTTTAATGAACTTCATATACACCCTTGCTCTCTATAATAAAATGTCTGTAAGGCAAAGAGAAGATCGTTGGGATTTTGTGTGTGACGACCAAAACGGTTGTATCGAGCTGCTGACACGCATTCTCCATCAGGTCCCAGATCACATTGGAGGAATAATCATCAAGGTTACCCGTAGGTTCATCTGCCAATATCACCACCGGATTCTTCGCCAATGCTCTTGCCACACCCACACGCTGCTGTTCCCCACCGCTTAATTCCAACGGATACTTGTCTGCATGTTCAGGGAGTTTTACATGTTTAAGCAGTCTTCGTGCCTGTGTGTCCTGTATCTCACTGTCGTATCCTGCAATCATTAAGGGCAGAACAACATTTTTTTTCACGGTCCATTCATTCACCAGTTTATAGTCCTGAAAAATGATACCCATATGGGTTCTGAGTTCCTGGAGTTTACGCTGACTGACATTGGCCAGATCAAGCCCACCCACTACAAGGTTGCCTTCGCTCGGTCTCAACTTTCCGTACAATGCTTTAAGCAGTGTAGATTTACCCGAACCACTCGGTCCTGTAATAAAGACGAACTCACCTTTTTTAATGCTGAAGTTGGCATCTTTAATGACCTCTTTTCCTGCTTTTCCATACGTAAGGGTAAGATGTGAAGCGTGGATCACATTGGACATGTGCTACTCTCCTTTAACGAGCATCATCTGCTCAGCTAGTTTTTGGTGTGCTTGAAAGTTGACTGTCGTCTTCACAGGCGGAGAGACAAAATATCTGCAACTCTCTTTTTCTAATAAAATATATTTATGTTCTGGTCTGTCAAAACTTCCAAAGGCACATTTGATAAGTAGACTCTCTTCAGATATTTTGTACACCCGTTCAAAGTGTATGAAATACCCGTCAAATACCAATGCGTTTTTCGGTAAACATTCTTCTATCCCTGACGTATATTTTACATCATTAAAATTAAAATCTATAGTCAACGTTTTAGGTGCTGATTCCTGGGTGCATTTGACATACACATCATAGATATCTTTTTCCTGTCTCAGCCATCTGGCTTCATACTTGCTTGTCACTTCCAACGCTTCATTTTTACGTACTTCTACTTCAACCTTAGGTACAGAAAAGAAAGTTTCCAACGCATACCAAAAGTATTTGTCACTGTCTGTACGAAGCTCCAGTCGTCCGCCTTTTCTCAGTACTCTCATGGACTCGTCTAAAAAACTGGGGCTGATCACCCTTCTGTGTGGTTTCTTGTCCCAGGGTACAGGGAAATGGACAAAGATCTGTTCACATACATTGGATGGCAACATCTCCAAAAAAAGTCTTGCATCGTAATTCACAACCCAGATATTGTCAAGCTTTTGAAGTTCTATCTGCTTGAGGACCTGTTGTGCCGAAGGTGTATGGATCTCTAACCCTATAAAAAGCGTGTCGGGGTTCTTTTTTGCCTGATGAAGCAAATGCCGGCCACTTCCAAATCCTACCTCAACAGAGATCTTCTCTTTAGGATAGGTGATATTTTCAAAATCTTCTATCTTTTTAAAATGTTCTGAAGAGAGTGGACTCTTTGTATTGGATAGTGCGATATTTGAAGTGAGTACATCCAGGTTCAACGCTTTTGATACACTCTCCAATGCCTCTTTAAGCAGGTTCACTTTAAGGGGTCTGGTCACTTTGTCATATTTGAGTAAGTAGTCTTTTTCATCCGGTTTGAGTTGAAGCAAGAACTCTTCTCCTGCATGCTCAATACCAATGAGCATATCATTACGGTTCAGTGCAGTGGCGCAAAAAGTCATCATAGGACTGTTTTTTATCTGTGCTTCTATTATGGATGTATCAAAGGGGGTAACTTTTAAGTGTGGCATTGTTCCTGCTTATAATGTAATTTTTGTTGCTTCGCTGGGATAAGCGCGTATTTTGTCATAACTTTGTGCGATGATCCGGTAGCTGTATGTATGTCCGCTTCTTACAAAAGTGTCAATGTATTCAACCATCAACTGTCCTTGTACCTGTGAGATGAATTTCCATCCAGAGCCATCCACGGATCGCTCTACGATATAGGTATCGATGCTTGGATCAGCATGCGGTTTCCACAAAAGTTTGACCACAGAGGGTGCTACCCTATAGGCTTTCACGAAAGAAACTGCCGAAAATGCAGGCAAGGTTCTTACATCGATCGGCTCACTGTGTTCAGACTCTTGTCCAAAAGCAAAGGTGCTGAATCTATAACGATAGGTGCTGTCTGCCTTAACATGTCTGTCCACAAAGTGCGTCGCATAAGGGTTGCCCACAGTACCTATACGTTGAAAACTCTGTGACGACTGCGAAACATCGCTTCTGTAAATATTGACACCCTGTATACGATGGTCATCTATCTTCTTCCATTCAAAACCTACAGAGTTCATTCTGGGTAAAGCATGTACCTGTTCGATCGTTTCTAATGAAGGGTCTGTACCATAGGTCATCAATCCCTTGACAGCACCACACCCGTTAAAGGTGATCAAAGAGAGTGCCCAGAGTATGAGGGTCGATTTTTTCATCTACTTCACCTTGGTCGAAATTTTTAGATATATACATTTTCATATCATCAAAAAGTGGGGCGACAAACTCCATTCTTTCACCGCTTACAGGGTGGACAAGATACAGTAGATATGCATGCAAGTTAACTCTGGAAATTTTATCTCTTTTGCTCTTAAATCCATATAAATCATCGCCTAAAATGTGGCGCCCAAGCGTATTTAAATGGACCCGTATCTGATGGGTTCTTCCTGTAAACAGTTTTGCCGCGATGAGTTCAATATTCTGTTTGCTTGTCAGCAGTTTTACGAAGGCTGTTTTAGCATTTCTCCCATCCGGGACGACATCCATTTTGAGTCGGTTCTTAGGGTTACGTCCTATGGGTTTATCTACAATGATATTCTCTTTCAGCGGACAATCGATCAATGCCAGATAGTAACGGCCCATACTCTTGTCCTGGAGCTGTAAGCTCAGCGCTTCATGTACTTTGTTGTCCTTGGCCACGACCAGTGCACCCGTTGTCTCTTTGTCTATACGGTGCACGATGCCATAACGCTCTTCTCCGCTGATCGTGGAAAGAGAGATGCCTTTCTGGATCAGCCAATCTACCAGTGTAGGCTCTTTGACGGAAGGTGCAGGATGGACCACAAGGCCTGCCGGTTTGTTCACCACCAAAAGATACGCATCTTCATAGATCACCTCGACATCAAAGTCCACAGGTGCTACCTCTCGTTTTTCAGCCTCTTTGAATTCATAGGCTATCTCATCACCCTCTTCTACTTTAAAACTGGTTTTTTTGATCGTTTTGCTATTGACGGATACCAGTCCATCTTTGATAAGTTTTTCGATCTGGTTACGGCTTACGTCCAATTGGTTTGCAAGTATCTTGTCCAAACGGCCTGATGCTGTAGCGGTAAATTGAGTCATACTTTTTTCGTCAAAGATCAGTCTGTCTGCTTACACGGTTCATCAGAGAGAAACTGCTTACGTACCCAGCCCCGTTGGCCCTCAGCATCCACTTTACACCATACCGGGTATTTCCATGCCATATGGCTCCTTTGGGTTGCATTCATCTCCTCAAGCCCTTTTTGAGTGACTTCTCTTAAGCAGCCGAGGTTTTGGACACACTCCTCCGTCCAGACACGGGTATAGATCTTTTTTGCTTTGCGGTTGGGTTCCACACTCAATGCAAGGGATTCACATCTTTTGATAAGTTTCACGGTAAATTCCCGTGGTTGTATGTTCTCTTCTGCAATCACATATGCAAACAGTAAGTTTAGTAGCAATAGGAGTCTCACAGCGCTTCCTCTATATCATCTCTGTGCCAGCGTGCAGGATCGAAGAAAGTATCATCATGGATATGTTTAAAGGAAGCCCTGAACATTTTAAAGACATCTTTATTCTCTTTTTCAAGCCCAGCCAACCACGCTTTCGTCGCAGCTCTGGCATAAGGCATCTTTACCTCTTTCAGCATGGCAGGGCAGGCTTCATCACCTATGACATTCAAATGGTTATCTTCTGCAAAGGCACGCAGTTGTGTCTCTCTGGCTTGGATCAGCGGACGTATCAGGTGAAACCCTCTGCTTGTCTTATAGATGGGTGCCAAAGCTCTCATGGTTCCATTATAGAACATATTCATAAAAAAGCTTTCTACGGTGTCATCAAAGTGATGCCCAAGTGCTACCTTGGTGAAACCGCCTTTCTCTGCAAAACTATAGAGTGCCCCTCTTCTCATACGTGAGAAATAGGAACAGAATGAAGAGTTCTCCCTTATTGTGTCATTTGAGATCTCATAAATATTGGTGTCAAAAACAGTGTGTTTGATACCAAACTCTTCACAATGCTTGCTCAAGAATTCATAATGTTCATCAGGCATACCATATTTGACCGTACAGGCTTCAAATTCAAAGTGAAAAGGAGCATGCCGCTGCATATGTTTCAAGATATGTACAAGTGCTAGAGAGTCTTTACCTCCACTCAGCCCAACCAGTACTTTATCCCCCTCACCTATCAGTTTGAACTCCGCATTGGTCTTACCTGCCAACTTAAGCAGTTTTTTGCTTATGGGGATGCTTTTTGAAGCAGCACGTCTTTGTTTATCGTCCAATTGCATCCACCATACTCAGAATGAAATCAGCAGAGATCTTTGCTGAGCTTTCCAAAAATTCATCAAAATTAAAACTTGCATCCATATCGGCACTGTCCGAGATCGCACGTAAAACAAAGAAAGGTACATTTAAAGCATTACAGACCACGGCAACACTGGCCCCTTCCATCTCTAAAGCATCTGCTTTAAAAGTATTCTTTATCCACTCCTTACGTTCAGGGTCTGCGATGAACTGATCTCCCGTTGCGATGATACCTTCCTGAATGGTCAAACCTTTTTGCTGCGCCACATTTTTAGCAATATCACGTAACACGGCATCTGTATGAATACAGATAGTTCCCTCTGGTACATACCCGAACGGATGTCCAAAAGCGGTGATATCCAGATCATGTTGACACAGACCGTTTGCGATGATCAGGTCACCGATCTTCAGTTCATCACTGATAGCGCCAGCAACACCTGAAAAAAGGAGCAGATCACAGCCGAATTTTTCTATGAGCGTTGTTGCCGTTAATGCAGCAAACACTTTACCTATTTTGGAATATGCCACAACCACTTCTTGCCCATGGTAGGTACCTTCATAATATTTATTATCTCCATACACATCCGTCTGTACATTCTCAAGTTTATCGATAATAGGTTCTATCTCTTCAGGCATGGCACCCATGATGGCAATTTTTTGACTTGTCATGATTATCCTAGTTTACTGATCTCTTCGATCGCTGCTTCCAACGATGCCATATCTGAAACCACAAAGTGTGGCTTTGTCGTTGCTTTACGGTTCAATCCTTTAAGTACACCGCCATGCCCAAACTCTACATAGCAATCCACGGCATCATCAAAAGCGGCAATAGACTGCTTATAAAGCACCGGAGAGACCAACTGTTTAGGAAGGAGATCCAATGCCTCTGCTTTGGTACTGTATGCTTTTGCCGTGACGTTCGAGATCACAGGGGCGATGAATTCGTCTTTCAACATCTCAGTCAACTTTGCAGACAAAGGTGCTGTAGCACTCTCCAATAGTGGACAGTGACTCGCGACCGACATATTCAGCAACATCGCTCTTTTTGCTTTGGCTGCTTTTAAGATAGGTGCCAAAACTTCAAGGTCAGATTTCACACCCGCGATCACGATCTGTCCTTCAGCATTATAATTGACAGGCCATACTTTTAATCCCGCTTCTCTCTGTGCATCACAGATCTCTTCGACCACCTTATCTTCAAGACCGAGAGATACCATCATCCCCACATCCTGACCGGCACATGCTTCAGCCATCAGCTTACCGCGAAGATTCACAAGTTCCACTGCATCAATGGCATCTATGGCACCTACGGAGACCAGTGCAGAAAATTCACCCAGCGAGTGTCCCAATGCGTAGACGGGTTTGATAGGCATTTCATTTTCAAACAGCTTATGCGCAATAGCAGACACAAGCAAAATAGCCGGTTGTGTAAACTCTGTTTTTTCAAGCTTGTCATTCTCTTCAAAAAGCAGGTTTTCAAAGTCGATACCTGTTCTTTCAGTGGCATCAGCCACCATCTGTTTTGCTACATCAGAATTGTTAAAAAAGTCTTGTCCCATCCCTACAGCCTGTGAACCTTGGCCCGGAAATAAAAATGCACATTTGATTGACATACGTGTCCTTTAGAAGAATTAAAATATTTTATGTATTTTACCATCTTTAAATTATGATATGATAGTAATAGAAAACTAACAGGAGTATGATCATGAGTAAAAAGTATATTTGTACCGTCTGTGACTACATTTATGACCCTGAGATCGGAGACCCTGACTCAGGTATAGAGCCGGGTACCGCATTTGAAGATATCCCTGAAGATTGGGTCTGCCCGGATTGTAATGTCGGTAAAAGTGATTTTGAAGTGCTTTCAGAAACATAGTCCATAAGACTATTTGAACTGCAGCTCTTTCTTGATGGCTTCGATCAGTTTTTGGAGTTCTATGTGGTACTTTCCAGGATAGATAGGGAGCATATCAAGTTTATCATAGACAAAAATAAGACCGAGCGTTTCAGCGAGCTTGAACATACTCTCAGCCCCGATAAGCTTTGCATGTCTTTCAAGATCTATACAGAACTCTTTGATTTTATGGATCGATTTTTGATTGACTATCTCTCGAAAATAAAGATCTGAGCGATCAAAAGTATCTAAAAAGATTTTTAATTCATGGGGATAGGTCAACCCCGCGTTTTTTGTGTTTGCTTCGCCTATTGACTTGTCCAAGATAGGCAGATCCATCCCTCTTCTTTTTTCGATCATGGCCTCAATGCTCTCTTGTATCTTGCTACTTTGATCTTCACACTTTTCATGATCTTTGTTGGATTGAAGGTATTTTTCAAGGTCTATCACATTTATCTTTGAATGTGACCGCACCTCTCTACGGGCCGTTTGCGTTTTAAAAAGCGATATGATCAACTCATAGACACTCTCTTCGGTCACAGGTTTGATCAAATTGGTAGAGACACTGATCATTTTACGCTCTACGATATGCGCATCTTTAAGCAATACATACTTAAGAGGTATGTTCTGCTGTACACGAGCGATCATATGTTCAAACTCTTCAGTATTAAGATGATCATCCACAATCAAAATATCATAAGGCGTGAGATCATTTCCCTGTGCTTTAAAGGCATCAAACCCCACATCCACATCATACAGAAAATACTTGAACATTTTTTCAATGCTGTGTGCAATGGCTTCATTCTCACAGATCAATAAAACCTTTTTACCAAGCATGGATATATCCGGTAATCTATAATGCCTTCTATGTCCCAATTCACTGATCTTGAACGGTAAATCTAACTGTATATCCGCATCGCTCTCATACACAATCTTTCCTTCAAGCATCTCAAGAGCATCATGTAAACCTGTCTCTAAAAATTGCCGGATCTTCTCTTTCTCGATATGTGTATCTTTGATCGTAAAAGAAATAAACTCTTCATAGACAAAATCCTCAGGTGCATCCAAAGAGAGCACGATCTCTTTTTGATCGGTATTCTCACAGACAAAGGTGAGTACTTTGTTGAGTACATGTAACAATACATCAGGATTACCCCTCAATTCTCTTGGTATGCTTGCTTCCATATCATAAATCAGTTCGATATTTTTTTCCTCTCTGAACGTTTCTACAGAAGAGAACAGAGTCATCAGAACAATATTAATATCAAAAATCTTTTCTATCTTATGCATGCCACCCCTTCAAAAATCCTAAGAATTATCATATCCAAATATCTTATAAATGACATTGATTTAAAATATATTTTACTCTGTAAGTGGTTAATTCTGTATAAAAAAATTTGGAGTGAAAAAGCAGGTCTACGCTGTCTGAGCGAAGTAGCGCCTATCTTTGCTTCAAAGATGGCGCTGAAAAAAATGAAGGATTAGTGACAACCACATCCTGTACCACAGCTACCACCAGCTGCTTTTGTACCGCCAACTACACCAGATGTTACTTCATCTGCAGTTGCTTCTCTTGCACTTAGAACAGTGACTGAGAACATAAGGTCTTTACCAGCCAATGGGTGGTTGAAATCCACATTCACTTCTTTATCATCAAAAGATTTTACTGTGACTTGTACAGTCTGACCATCTTGTCCTTGACCATAAAGTGTCATACCCTCTACAAGATCCACACCTTCGAACTGTTCGATAGGAAGTGTTTGGATTGCTTCGGGATTTACATCACCGTATGCCTCTGCAGCAGCGACCATAATGTCTCCGCTTTCACCTTGAGACATACCTACAAGTGCGTTCTCAAGACCTGGAATGATCTGTCCTTTTCCAATAATGAACTCTAGTGGTGCACCACCTTTGTTGCTGTCTACAACTTCAGTTGTACCTGCTTGTTTTACTTCGTATTCGATACCGACTACACAATTTTCATTAGTTACTGTCATAATGTTTCCTATATATTAGATTTGTGCTATTCTAACCAATCAAACTTTAGCGAGCCTTAGGCAAGAGATATTTTTTCTCTTATTTGCCCTGAACAGAAGATCTTGAATATATGGGGTTGATAATCCTACCAACCATGTCAGAACAACCTGTATCAATGCCATAGAAGAAGCACAAGGGCATCATAGTATAATGCTTTTACCTATTCCCGTAAATTTTGACCAGGTCCTCTTTGGCAAAAGGCATATAGGTATGTCGGGTGATGACCACTTTTGTGTTATAGTTGGACCAGTGATAGACCACAGGTACATCTTTGGGATCGATGTGTATACAACCATGGGACATCCAGTCCACACTCCCCTTATGCAAAGCATGTCCCCGTTTTGTAAACTTCATCATATAATCCATGTTATTCACACCGCTCTCATCAGGAAAATCCTTAGACATATGATAACGCTTTTTTTGGAAAATCGTGAAAATACCCGAAGGGCTTCTAAACTCTGGAGCACCGGAAGTCACAGGACCACTCCACCATACCGTACCGTCACGGTCCACTGCATAAAAACGCCCGTCACTTCCACGTTCACGCACAGAGACCAGAATAAAATCTTTTCCGGTAAGGTCGACGATCTTTTCACTGTCCTCTTTGATCAGTTTAAAGACTGTTTTAGCGACAGGCATCGTTTCTGTCCCTGTGGGCGGAAGTATTTCAAACTCTTCACTTGCCATGCCTTCAGTAAAAAGAGTCATAGCGATGAAAAGGATTTTAAACATCAAGTGGTCCTAAAGTTTTTTCAATCTTTCTTGAGCGATCTTTGCCGTTTTCTTGCCTTTGTAGTTCTCTATGATATTCTCATAAAATGCTTTCGCCTGACCTTTATCGCCTGTCTCTTCAAGTGAAACCGCAGTATGCAGTAGCAGCGTATCTATATAGGAAGCCTTGTCGTAAATACCTGCACTCTTTTTAAAATAAAATATCGCATCTTCATACTTCTTGGTGTAATAGGCTATTTCTCCCAGGTAATAGTTGGATGCTGCAGGCTTATAGCCTTTTGTATCGGCTATCGTAAATCTTTTTGCTGCTTCATCATAGCGTTTTTTTACAAAATACCGGACAGCTTCACTGTAGAGTTGTGCATTGGTTTTACCTTCAATGGAGTCACTCTTTTCAGGGAGCGTTTTTGCAGCACTTACCACCTGCTTTTTATCTCCCAAGGCATTTTGCAACTCTTCTTTACTGACATAGTTCGCATTGATCTCGTCGATCATAGCGGCTAACTTTTGAAGCAAAGCAGTATTGGATGTATCATTCGTCTCCATAGCGGAGGCCTTAGCCCCTCCAGCCTGCTGCAGCTCACGGATAGAGGCACTCAGCCCCTCTATGATCGTGGTCAGTCCCTCTATTCTTTCATTTTGCTGGTCTATTTGCTGCTGCAAGGAAGCCGAACTTGCGTTCCTGCTTCCTGTAGTTTGTTCATTGACCATAGATTCATCCGTCCCAAACCCGTAAACAGAAGGTTCGGCATAGCTAGATACAGTGCTTGCGAAGAGCATACAAACACACGGTATTGCAACCCTATTGAGTATACTTCTCATCTCTAGCCTACTTTATTAAACGAATATCAACTCTTCTGTTTCTCTGATAACAACTCTCACTCGTCTCAGTACATACAGCATTACTCTCACCAAAACTCACCAGCACCATTCTACTTGGATCGATCCCTTGTGCTGCAATACTGTCTTTTACTGCTTTGGCACGCTTGAGGCCCAGAGCATAATTGTACTCGTCCGTACCAAATTCATCACAGTTACCTTCTATTTTTATTTTAGAAGCTGCTGTATTGGCGACCTCTATATTATGATTCATATTGTTTTCCATATCCGGAGAGATCGAATAATCTGCAAAACCGAAATAGATACTTTTGAAACCATCGCTGCTACTGTTATAATTTGCAGTAGATCCCGTGCCATATGTATTTTCATCTATGCTGACCGTATCACCTTCGATATGGTTGGCATCAGAAATATTGTTTTTACCTGCTAGACCGGGTGCAGGTTGTGCACATCCGATCAAAAGTAATGAAATAAGTGATGTAGTTAAAAGTAGTTTATGTGTCATTGTGTATCCTTTTTTATTAAAATAGTCTCAGAGTAGTCACGACATAACTTTCTGAAAAAATGTATTACCAATCAATGGATTGAACTTTTCTGTCGTTAAACGGGAAAAGTAAACTCTGATGACTTGACAAATTCGTATATCCTATGGAAGTGCTGCGACCACTCTGTTTAAGGAAGAGTATCACAGATCCATCCGTAGAAAAACGGGGAAACTGGTTTGAACCGGTTGTTGTGATCGGTCTTGTGTCTGAACTTCCTGTAGAGGTAAGGTAAAGATTAAAGGTATTATCCCCAAATGCATTACTGCTTTCCCGACTTGAGTAGACTATTTTATCTTCATAGGCATCACAGGCATTATTGTTACGTCCGTGATACACCACTTGAGAGGTCGGTCCACCCGCTATAGACTTTTTAAATACATTGGCATAGCCCAACCGGTTAGAGACAAAGACGATACGACTCTCGTCATCAACATACCTCCCGTTCACATCAATACCTTTAAAGGTCGTTATCCTTCTCTTCGATTGTGATGCGAGATCAAATTCATAGATATCTGCCTGTCCTTCAGGTGCCATGGTAAGTAAAAGTTTGGAACCATCACTGTTGACATCAGAACAGACCAGCATCCCCGCAGAACTGGCTATCTTCGTTTTTGTTCCATTATAGATATTGAGCTTATAGAGTGCAGGAAGTGTCCCTTTATAAGAGGTATAATAAATATTTCTTTGTGCTCTGTCCGCCCATTTAGGGAAGAGGTTCAATCCGCCTTTGATAATGGTCTTTTTATAACTGAAGGTATAATCGGCCAAACGTATTTCACTGCGCCCAGGGGTTGTATAGACAGCATAGGCAACATAGCGATTGATCCAAGCAATACTTGGATATTGTAAAACATTGTTCATATCGCTTATCGCTTTGTGTATCAGAAACGGCATTTTTTCTTTGGAGGGAATCGCATAGCTTTTTTTAAAGATCTCTGTGCCGTTGGATGCTTTTAAAAGTCGTACCAGAAGTTTTGCGCCTGAGCGTTGCTCCATGGCATACTTAATGACATACTCCTGGCTTTTCAGGGCCGGTATGATATAGTCCGAAGAGAGCTCACCTATATGATGTGTAGTGTCCGGTAGGAAATGTCCGGAGATCTTAAGGTCTGAAAGTAATATATTAAACACTTTACTGCTCTGTTCAGGTGAACCGTCCATAAGCGCTATACGTGCCCGCTGCTCGACATCTTTTTCTATTTTAAGTGTTGCATCTACCCCATAAACGTTGAATGTAAGAAAGGTCAATGATGCAAAAATGACTAATAAATATCTCAAGAATATTCCTCTATTTTAGTGTTTGTTTTAGTCTGTATTGTATCCTTGCTCTCTTAAAATATTCATTAATTAATATCAAAATATTTTTTAGTGGTAGAATTTATGATAAAATAAAAAATAAAGGAGAATACTTTGAATGACATAGTGATAGCCTTAGCCAAAGCTGCTATTGCAGCAGCACTGAATCAACCTGAAGATTTTGATCTGGAACATGCTTTAAAAATCTATCCCGAGCTTAAAGAGAACGGTGCTGCTTTTGTCACCATTAACACAAAACCCCATGAACAACTTCGTGGATGTATAGGTTCACTGCATGCCCATCGTCCACTCTATCAAGACATTATACAAAATGCTCAGTCTGCTGCCCTGTGTGATCCCCGATTTTTACCGCTAAGTGTAGAAGAATTGGCTCATGTGACACTGGAAGTCTCTATTCTTTCAGAGCCTCAAGTAGTAAATTATACGGATAGTGAGGATCTCAAAAGTAAAATTGTTCCTTTCAAAGATGGAGTCGTACTAACACTGGACGGCAGACAAGCCACCTACTTACCTCAGGTCTGGGAACAATTGCCTCACTTTGATGATTTCTTCTCCAGCCTGTGTCTAAAAGCCAATCTTGGTATGGACTGTCTCTCTCAGCATCCTGAGATCTCTACCTATAGGGTCACAAAGTATAAGGAGGGCTCATAGATCTGCCCTCCTCCAAAATTCCTCCTATATCCAAAAGGTTATAAAATAGGGTAACCTTGTGACTGCTCTGATGAAATAGACCCTCGATACAGCGAAAATAAATAAAACAAAAGATATCATATTAAATAACATGATATCTGGTCATGGGAGGGGAGTCCTTTTGACTTTATCATTAGTCAATTCACCGTTAAAAGGGCAAGGATATATTTTCTATGAATTATCTCAAAGAACTGTTTCAATTAAAAGAGCATAGGGTTGTGGATCAAAACACACTTGACAATGTCTACCATTTCGCAAGAAAATCCCTCATCAGTCTTGTACTGCTTGAAACGATCTTTCTTTATTTACTGACGCCTTATGTTGGGAACCATGCATTTGTCTGGTATGGTATTACTGTAGTCTTTACATTGTGGAGACTGCATGATGCCTATGACTATAAGAACCATATTGAGAGGTATTCACTCGCAAGATGGCATAAAAGATTTGTGATCCGTTCCTGGATGACCGCATTGATGTATGCTGTTCTGATCCTCTTTATCACTCCTCAGCTCAATGATTATTATCAAATGCTTGTCTTTGTCATTATACTCGGGATGAGCAGTGCTGAAGCAAATACCTTATCGTATGACTACCGTACTGCGATAGGTTTTCTGCTCATACTCTATATCCCTCTTTTTGTGACGATGCTGCTCATTACAAAAGTGGAAACCATTATCCTTGCCTTTTTATTGCTGATCTATTTCTTTGCTCAGGCAAATATTATTTTACACTCTTACAGACAGAAAAAAACACTTGACAGTAAAGAAGAGCTTATCTCCGAAATGGAAGTCATGCTTCAGGAAAAACAGGAACTGCTGCACAGTTTATTTAAGGAAGCCCCTATCGGTATCTTCTCCTGTGATACAGACTGCAGTATCATCAACTGTAATGATAAACTGAGTGCACTTTTCCAACGCCCACAGGAAGAGATCATTGGACAAACTGCCTATAAGGTCTTTAAAAACAGTACCTCCGGAGATCTTCATAGGGTACTTAGAGGCAACGCTCTTGTCTCTAAAGATGCACATATACTTCCAAATAATGAAGAGCTGCTGGTAGAGATAAAATATTTCCCATATACTGACAGTGACAATAAAAGCATTGGTCTCATAGGTCTGGTGGACGATAAAACACAAGAACATAAAGCCCAAGAACAGTTAAGTATTCTTGCATCTCAGGATGCATTGACCTCTCTTCTTAATAGACGTGGATTTGAAGCATACATGCAGAATCTTACAAAAGATATCCGATATCCTACCTACTACTCACTGCTTTACTACCTTGATTTAGATGATTTTAAAAATATCAATGACACATTGGGACACAGTAAAGGTGATATTGTTCTGATTGACATATCAAGACGACTGAGCAAAGCATTAACTTTTTCTTGTGAGATCTGCCGGCTGGGTGGTGATGAGTTTATCATCATGATACCTTTTATCTCTACAAACATGGAGGTCATGCAAGAAAGAATGCACCATTTTGCAGAGAAGATCCTTCATATCTTTAAAGAACCATTCGTAATACATAACTCCACACATCTGCTATCTGCAAGTATGGGTATGCTCATAGTTGATCCCGGTTTTAAAAATATTGAAGAGCTTATACGTAGAGCGGATATCGCTATGTACCAGGCAAAAGGGTCGGGAGAAGTCACCTCTTTTTACAATGTCACCATCGATCAAAAACAACAAGAGGAATTTGCACTGCTATCCGATCTCCATCATGCCTTAAGAAATAAAGAGTTCATACTTCTTCTCCAACCGATCGTCTCTATGACAGAGGATACGGTTATTGCAGCAGAAACACTTCTACGTTGGCGACATCCGGCAAAAGGTGTTCTCACTCCGGATAGATTCATACCGCTTCTCATGAAAAGTGGCTTACTTTGGGAGACGACATGGTGGATCATCGAACAGACATGTATACAGATAGGCACATGGAAAAAACAGAACCGATGGAGTCTGGAATATATATCCATCAATATCGATATACTGCAGCTCCTGGAAGACAATTTTGCTCCGCGTTATCTTAGTATCATAGAACGTCATGGATTAAAATGTTCAGATATAACCTTGGAGATCACAGAGCAAACACTGGTAGAGAACTTTAAAAGCACCAAAGAGGTCATCTCTACTTTACAACAGTATGGCGTACGATTTGCCATAGATGACTTCGGTGTAGGGTACTCTTCACTCTCCTATATTCAAAATCTCTCTCTGGACACGATCAAGATAGATAAATCATTCGTCCTAAATATAGAAAATGAAATGTCAGATATTTTACTCATCAAAACCATATTTCACATCGCAGAACAGTTCAATTATACACTGGTGATCGAAGGGGTTGAAAATGAAAAGCAGAAAAGGATACTCTATGATCTAGATAACGATCTTGTTTATCAGGGTTTCCATTTTTCTCAACCTATCACAAAAGAAGAGTTTGGCATCAGATATTTATATAGTAAAAATATGTTAGTGTCTTAATATAGCTTATGACGCTAAAGCATAGCACCTATACCTATTCGGTAGCAATGAATTCAACATCCAACTCATAGGCTCTGTTCCCCTTATGCGGGCCAAAACCTATCTTCTGCAGCTGCCCCAAGTAAGCCATGAGACCTGCATTGAAAGCTTCATTTCCAGATGCTGTGACCACTTTAAATTGAAATGTACCATTAGGCTCGACTCTAAGCCATACTTTTGCCTTCTCGCCTGCATAGTCACTTTGTGCCGGCCAACCCTTGAGTTTCTCTTCTATTTTGGCTAAATAGGCATTCTCTATACCAGCATCGCTCTTTTTTTCTATCTTCAATGAATCAGAGACCAGATCACTTGCACTGGGTTTATTTGAAGCTTTGGCAATTTCAACTTTTTTAGGCTTTACAGGTGTTGTCTTCACAGGCTTAGGCTTGTCAATTTCCTTTTTAGAACTAATATTGGTAAACAGGTCTTTTGGTTTGTTTACCTTTTTTGGCGTGGTTGTATTGACATCTATTTTCTTTTTGACAACCTTTGCTTTTTTCACCACTTTTTCTTTAATAACCTTTTTCTCAACAATTTTCTTCTTCACCGTTTGTTTAGGCTTTGGCTTTGGTTTAGGCTTGGGCTTTGGTTTCACTATTTTCTTAGGTGCTGGTTTGATCTCTTTTTTAACCTGAGTTTTGGGTTCACTCATTGAAACACGTATACGTTCTTCATTTTTCTTCACAAAATGTACAGGTTTTTTTTGATCACGAGTATTGAAATAAAAGAGAAGCAGAGCGATGACACCGATGTAAATACCAACAGCCAACAATCCTGAAATAAATGTAGAAGACTTTTTGATCATAATGTTATCAGTGAGACCTTCTCGAAACCTGCTGCTTTCACACTTTTGAGAAGATACATAATGTTTTTATATTGTAAACTTTCATCCGCACGTATATAGACTTCAGAGTTTTTATCATGCTTTACAGACTGATTGACAAAATCGTCAGCAAAAGTATCTAAGGCATAGGTATCTTTACCCAAATAGATCTTTTGATCCTTGTCCATACGGATCGTAAGGGTTTTTGGTTTTTCTACTTGAACCGTTTTAGATCCTTGAGGCAACGTTATCTGTTCTTGAAAAGTGATCGTAGGTGCAGTGACCATAAGAATAGCCATCAACACCAGCATCACATCCACAAGCGGCGTAATGTTCAAGTCTGGATCATCATCCCAACTAAACATTATTCGTCCCCGCTGACCTGAGAAAGGATCACTTCTGATTGAGAAGAGAGCAGTGAACTTAGCTCATACGCCTTACGCTTGAGTATCAGATGAAATGAATAGGCAAATATAGCGACAGCAATACCCGCGGCAGTCGCGATAAGTGCTTCAGATATCGCCGGGGCAACGACACCCAAAGATGCGCTTGACTGTGTCCCTAGTTTCGTAAATGTTTCAAGTATCCCAACGACCGTACCAAAAAGACCTATGAAAGGTGAAGTGGATGCTATAATAGAGAGCCAGGTAAGGCCTTTTGTGGATACGCGTATCGCATCAGAAGATGCTGCTTGGAGTATCGCCTTATTGGGTACATTGACACGAGACAGATAAGTAAAAATAAGTGAATTACTGGCCACTGATTTTGACTGACCTGTATAGAGAGCTTTGAGTGATTTGGCTTCAGATGCAATACGTGCATTCAAGATATAGAATCTGTCAAGAAATACCCAAAATGTAGCGATAAAATATCCTGACAGCAAAAGCAGTACAAATATCGTGATTGCACTGCTTTCAAAGAAATAAGTAGCCAGAGAGTTCAAATTATAAAGACTTTCCGATTTGTTCTACTTTGCTTACTGCTGATGCAATAGCTGTACTAGAAGATTCTGCACTCTTCAGTAGCTCTTTTGCTGCTTCAAGTGCTTGTGCAAGATCACTATCTGCACCAGAAAGCGCAACTGCACCATCTACGATACAAGTTGTCTTCTCTTCATCGACTTTCACATACCCGGAATTAATAGCAACCGCTACTTCGCTCCCGTCTGCTTTATCGATCACAATAACACCTGTATCAAGTAATGATACCAGGGTAGCGTGATGTGCTAAAACACCAAATTCACCCTCAGTCCCTGGCAATGTGACCTGTTTTACTTCAGCGTCAAAAATCACACCGTTCGGTGTGACTATTTCTAGCTTCATAAGTTCCATAATTATCCTTTATAAGACAAGAACTAAGATTACTTAGCGTTAATCTTATCGTTTTTAGCAATAGCTTCAGCCATGTTACCTACCATGTAGAACGCAGCTTCATTCATATCGTCATATTTACCTTCGATAAGACCTTTAAATCCTTCAAGTGTATCTTCAAGTGTAACATATACACCTGGAGAACCTGTAAATACTTCAGCAACGTGGAACGGCTGAGAAAGATATTTTTCGATCTTTCTTGCTCTTTCAACCACAAGTTTATCATCTTCAGAAAGCTCATCCATACCAAGGATCGCAATAATATCCTGAAGGTCTTTATATTTTTGAAGAATCTGCTGTACGCCTCTAGCGATATTGTAGTGTTCTTCACCGATGATCTGCGGATCAAGCATTCTTGAAGTTGAATCCAATGGATCAACTGCAGGGTAGATACCTTTTTCAGCAATAGATCTGTTCAATACTGTTGTTGCATCCAAGTGAGCAAATACAGAAGCTGGAGCCGGGTCAGTCAAGTCATCCGCAGGTACATATACTGCTTGAACAGAAGTGATCGAACCTTTTGTTGTTGATGTAATTCTCTCTTGAAGTGCACCCATCTCTCTGCTCAATGTCGGCTGGTAACCAACTGCTGAAGGGATACGACCAAGAAGTGCAGACATTTCCGAACCTGATTGTGCGAATCTAAAGATGTTATCGATAAACATCAATACATCAAGACCCATTTCATCTCTAAAGTACTCAGCCATAGTAAGACCAGTCAATGCAATACGGTTACGTGCTCCCGGAGGCTCTGACATTTGACCGTAGCACAGTGCAACTTTGTCAAGTACGTTCGATTCTTTCATTTCGTAGTAAAGGTCATTACCTTCACGTGTTCTTTCACCAACACCGGCAAATACAGAATAACCACTGTGTTTCATTGCAACGTTGTTGATAAGTTCCATAATAATAACGGTTTTACCAACACCGGCACCACCGAATAGCCCGACTTTACCACCTTTGTTATAAGGTGCTAGAAGGTCAACAACTTTGATACCTGTTTCAAATACTTCTGTTTTTGTACTTTGCTCTTCAAATGGTGGTGGAGCTCTGTGGATAGACCAGTACTCTTTTGCGTTTACCTCACCAGCCTCATCGATAGGGTCACCGATAACGTTGAAGATACGTCCAAGCACTTCTTCACCTACAGGCACTTTGATAGAGTCACCAGTTGCTTTCACTTCCTGACCTCTCACACACCCTTCACTCATATCCATAGCAATGGTTCTCACTCTGTGATCACCTAGTTGCGCTGCTACTTCTAAAACCAATTTCTGCTCTTTACCGTCAACCATAAACGTAGTTTCTAACGCTTCATTAATCTCCGGCAGATAGTCTGTAAAATCCACATCTATAACGGGACCTAAGACTTGTACTATTTTACCTGTCATTACTTCTCCTCTAATTATTTCATTGATTCCATACCACTGATGATCTCTATAAGTTCAGTAGTAATCGCTTCTTGTCTTGCTTTGTTATACTTCACAGTAAGGTCTTTTACCATCTGTTTAGCATTGCTTGTTGCTGCATCCATCGCTTGCATACGAGCAGAGTGTTCTGCTGCCAATGAATCGATAAGTGAGTAATACATTGTATACTCAATATAACGCTTCACCAATGCATCAAGTAGTGTATCATCATCATCCGGCTCTACTTCCAATTCTGAAGTTGAAACCGCATCAAGTACCAGTTTTGACGAATCAACCGGTAAAACCTGATCTTCTCTTACCTCTTGAGTGATCATGTTTACATAACCGTTATGTACCAAAATGATCTTATCAGTCTCACCGTTCACATAAGACTCAGACACTTCAGAGACAAACTCTGCAGCCTGCTTAAAGTCAGGTGCAGCAGAAAGTCCTACGATCTCATTGTTCAATTCAAAATTATTGAATTTAAAATAATCGATACCTTTTCTACCCACTGCTCTAAGACGTACTTTTACGTTCTGTGCTTTATACTCAGCAATCAATTTGTTAACTCTTTTGATCGTCTGTGAATTAAAACCACCACAAAGACCTTTATCTGCTGTGATAAATACTATATCTACCATTTTAGGATTCTGTACATCCCTAAAATAGATATTGTCTATACCGTCAGCATTGGACTGCTGCATTTTTTGAGCGATCTCATTCAGGAGACCCGTCAATTTTTCAGCATAGACTCTAGATCTTTTAGCAAGCTCTTCTGTTCTTTTCAATTTAGCAGAAGAGACAAGCTTCATAGCGTTAGTGGTCTTTTGTGTGTTTTTAACACTTCCGATCTTACGCTTTATCTCTTTTAAATTAGCCATAATAAGCCTTTCTTATCCAGCGAATGAAGCTTTGAAATCTTCGATAGCTTTACGTAATTCTCCATCTGTATCATCAGAGATCTTTTTCTCATTTCTGATAGCATCAAGGATATTCGCATATTTTGCTTCCATAAATGGCATAAGGTCTGCTTCAAACTTTGTTACAGAAGATGCAGGAATATCATCAAGGTATCCATTTGCACCAGCAAAAATAATGACAACTTGTTTTTCAATAGGAACCGGTTGATAAGGCCCTTGTTTAAGTACCTCTACCATTCTCTGACCACGTTCAAGCTGACCTCTTGTATAGTCATCAAGATCTGATGCGAATTGTGCGAATGCCTGAAGTTCTCTAAATGAAGCAAGGTCAAGTCTCAATGTACCAGAGACTTGTTTCGTTGCTTTGATCTGCGCAGCACCACCAACTCTCGATACAGAAAGACCTACGTTGATCGCCGGTCTGATACCTGAGTTGAACAGGTCAGTTTCAAGGAAGATCTGACCATCCGTAATAGAGATAACGTTTGTCGGAATATACGCCGCAACGTCACCTGCCTGTGTTTCAATGATAGGGAATGCAGTAATGGAACCGGCACCTAACTCATCAGAAAGCTTTGCAGCTCTTTCAAGAAGTCTTGAGTGAAGATAGAAAACGTCACCAGGGTATGCCTCTCTACCCGGAGGTCTTCTAAGGATCAATGACATCTCTCTATAAGCAACAGCGTGCTTCGAAAGGTCATCATAGAAGATCACTGCATGTCTACCGTTATCTCTGAAGTACTCAGCCATAGTTACACCTGCATATGGAGCAAGGAACTGAAGTGCTGAAGAATCAGCTGCACCGGCAGTTACAACGATCGTGTAATCCATTGCACCGTGCTCTTCAAGCTTTTTCACTGTCGCAGCTACTGTTGATTGCTTTTGACCGATCGCAACATAGATACATACAACATCTTGACCTTTTTGGTTGATGATCGTATCGATAGCCAATGTTGTTTTACCTGTTTGTCTATCACCGATGATAAGCTCTCTTTGTCCTCTACCGACCGGTACAAGTGCATCGATCGCTTTGATACCTGTTTGAAGTGGCTCATGCACTGATTTTCTAGCCATGATACCAGGTGCTTTTTCTTCAATAAATCTATGCTCAGCTGCTTCAACTGCACCTTTACCGTCGATCGGCTCACCAAGTGGGTTCACTACTCTACCCATCATACCGTCACCTACTGGTGTTTTAAGAAGATCTCCTGCTCTTTTAACGCTCATACCTTCTTTGATACCTGCACTAGAACCAAGAACTACAACACCAACGTTTGCCTCTTCAAGGTTTAATACAAGTCCTTTAGCACCATTATCAAACTCTACAACTTCACCGGCCATAACATTGTTAAGACCATATACTGTTGAAATACCGTCTGCGATACCTACTACTTTTCCTACTTCATTGATGTCCACATCAATTTCAAAATTCTCAATTCTTTCTTTGATGATAGAACTTATCTCATCTGCTTGCAATTTAACTGCCACTGATACTCCTTTCTTTTAGATAACTACAAAGATTTCTTAATAAAATCAATTAACTGTTCTTTAACTCTCTGTTTAGAGAAGTTTACCTCTATACCCAAATCATCGACTGAAACACGTACCCCGTCAAAGTCACTTTTTTCTTGTGTCAATTTGATCATTGAACCTGTATACTTTTTAAGTGTTGCTTCAAGATCAGCGACTGCTGCTTCATCAAGTGATGATGCACTTTTCAATACACCTTCATACTCATTTGAAGCCCTTTGCTGATCTGAATTCAATACTTTTGTGATAGCAGGAATAAGATCAAGTCTTCCGTTTTCACCTAAAATCTTAATGAAGTTCACAAGCGTTGCATCCGTATCATTCAGTGCAGACAAGATCATTCCTGTCTTATCTTCACTTGAAATGATCGGAGATGTCAATGTTGACTTGATCTCCGTGCTGCTTACGACTTCACTAAGTACATTAAGTACTTCTAAAACACCTGAAAGGTCTTTAGTTACTGAAGAAAGTGCTTTAGCATATCTTTTAGCAATTAACTCTTCCATTACGCCACCTTCTTAGAAATAATTTCAACAACTTTAGCTTCATCTAACATGATATCTTCTGTAGTGATATTCTCACTTAATACCTCATCAATGGCTTCTCTTGCTGCTTTTCTTTCTTCTAGAGACATTTTCTCTTCAAGTTGTTTATCTAAAAGTGCTAACTCATTTTGATTTGCAGTTGCGATCTTTTCTGCCAGGAGAATCGCTTCAGCTTTTGCATCCGCAAGAATTTCTTCTGCTCTCTTTTTGCTTTCGTCTAAACGATTCTGCGCCTCTTTTTTTTCATCTTTCGCTGCTTGAAGTTTCTTTTCGATCTCATTCAATTGCGTTGCAATACCTTCGCTTCTCCCTTTAAAGAAGTTTTTGATCGGATTTGCGATCAAATAATATAGCAAAGCTGCAAAGATCGTAAAGTTAATGACTCTTGGCCAAAAGTCTGACTCCCTACCAGTTTGAGCAAAGTAACGGCTTGATTCTGCATCACCGCTACTAGCCAAAACTACAGCAGGTATCACAAGTAAAGACCATAGTACTATTTTTTTCATCTCCATCCCTTCCTATAATTTGCTAAATTTAGCTTTTAGGCTCTCTTTAAAAAGAGGCATTTGAGAAAGAAGAGAGTTTTTAAGGTTCTCTTTGTCAGAGTTTAGCTTTTCTACGAATTTGTTGTACTCAGTTTCTAATTCATTTTGTCTAGTCTCAATTCTACTTGCAGCCAATGTTTTTTCATCATCAATTGCTTTCTGTCTGATCCCCGCAGCTTCATTTTTAGCGTTGCTAATAATTTCATCTGCCTTTGCATTTAGTTCGTCACTGTTACCACTAAGACCTTTTGCAGCTTCCAAATCTTTTGCTATAGAGTGATCTCTATCATCCATGAATTTTACCAATGGCTGAAATAGCATATTATTTAAAAGAACAAGCAGGGTTAGGAACAATGCCAATACGAACAACATCAATGGTAAATGTATGTCAAGCATTAAAACTCCTCATGTAATTTCGCGTAATATTAACATTATTGACATGAGGATATGATTAAAATCTGTGAGTATTTTAAATATAAAGAGGAATTATAGGTTTTGTGTCATAAAGTGTTTATCTTCTACTCATTACTTTGCTTGTAACTGTGCCAGAAAGTTTTCAACCTCTTTTTCATTATCAAAACTGATCTCAATACTTTTTGCTTTGAGTTTATGTTTAAAAGGCAAACTCTCTGCTAGAAGATCAGCGTATTTTTCCAGTAGTTTCACACTGGCAGGTTTAGATGCAGTACCAGAAACATTCTCTTTATCTTTATGACTCTTGACCATATTTTCTGTGTCACGTACACTCAGTTTCTGACCAATGACACTGTCTATCACAATTTTTTGTTTCTTTTCATCAAGTCCGACCAGGACCTTTGCATGCCCCTGTGATATTTTTCCCTCCACAAGCTGCTCCTGGGCATAAGAGGAGAGGCTGAGAAGACGCATGGTATTGGTGATCTGTGATCGGCTTTTATGCACAATAGAAGAGAGGTCGTCATGTGTGATATTATGGACCTCTATCAATTCGGCATAAGAGTTTGCCAGTTCAATGGCATTAAGGTTCTCTCTTTGTATATTTTCGATCAGTGCAAGCTCACGGAGCCTTATTTCATCTATGTCTACATTGGCTATAATTGCTTTGATCGTGGTTAGTTTTGCAAGCTTGTGTGCTCTCAGACGACGCTCACCGGCGATAAGAAGATACCCGTCTTCTTTTTCTATCACAACGATGGGCTGAAGCAGTCCATGCTCGACAATAGAGTGGCTTAACTCTTTGAGGGCCTGTTCATCAAAATGTTTACGCGGCTGAAAAGGGTTTGCCGCAATGCTTTCAACAACGACCTCTTCTACCCTGGCACCTTGAGATTCAAGCTCAAAACTGTCAATATCGCTTAAGTCTCTTTCATACGCCTCTTCGACCTCAGAAAGGATCTCTCCCAGTCCCCTGCCTAATGCCATACCTAACCTCTTGCGATGACTGTTGCCAAGTCTCTATAAGCAACAGAACCTTTTGAACTGCCAGCATACGAAGTCACTGGTTTACCAAAACTCGGACTCTCAGCGATCTTGACATTTCGTGGTACAACGATACACCCTTTCCCTTTTTTTACGTGGAAAAGTTTATCTTTGAAGTGATGGCTTAAATCAGCAAGCACCTGTTTAGAAAGATTATTCTGACCTGAATACATCGTTGGTAAAAACCCTTTGATCTTGAGTTTTGGATTGATCGTCTTTTTCAAAAGGCCTACCGTATTGAGAAGTTGTGCCAATCCTTCCAGTGCAAAAAACTCGCACTGGATCGGTATGATCACGGAATCAGATGCACTCAAAGCATTAATAGTAATAGGGCCCAATGCCGGTGGTGAATCTATAATAATAAAATCAAATTTAGAAGCGACCTCTTGAATTTTTCCTTTCAGGAACAACTCTCTGTTTTTTGCCTTAGGGTTATAAAACTCTTTTTCTATACCGACCAACCCAATGTTAGAAGGCACAAGTTTAAGATTTTTAACATCTGTTTTAAGTATCACTTCCGAAAGCTTTTTACTGCCGATAAGTACATGATAGATATTATATTCGTAATCCCCTCTGCTAAAGCCTAAACTTGTGGTAGCATTGGACTGTGGATCAATGTCAAGAAGAAGGACTTTCTTCCCCTTTTCAGCCAAAGAAGCTGCCAGATTGACTGCTGTTGTTGTTTTTCCTACACCACCCTTTTGGTTGGCTATACTAATTATTTCGCTCATCGTAAACTATACACCCTCTTCCCCTCTATAATTAAAGAGCCATCTTCACATAAAGTCGCATCTGACAGGCTCTTTTTATCATTTTCAATATGCACTGAAAACTTTCTACTTAGCTCAAATTCTATCTCATACTCTCTAAAGATTTGCTTCCATGTTGGAAATTTTTCCATTTTCTCAAGGTAGGTTTCCAGTAGATTTTGGGCTGAAATATCGCATTCCAAGGCTCTATAGCCATTTTGAGAATTTTTTAAATTTATCCCCATTCCACATACTAACGTATTTTTGAATTTATTTGTAATGGTTCCGCCTATTTTTTCATCATTTATATAAAAGTCATTGGGCCATTTTAACCAGATATTTTTATCAAGTGCTTCAAGTGTTTGTTTCATGATAAAAGAGAAATAAATGGAGGCAGATTCAAGCGGCAGATCTTCAGGCAGATCATCCAAATCAACTGCGATGGAAGCAAAAAAGTTCCCTTCTCCCCCTGACCAGGTATTGTCACGGCTTCCGATACCTGAATGCTGTTGATTTGCGATCACAGCCAAAGGGGCCTGCAGGCTTTGCCTCTTTAATTGTTCCAAAAGATACTTTTGTGTAGAAGCAAGCGTATCAAATGATACTATCTCCAACTTTCAGCCCCCTTCCTACACAATATGCTTTGGCTGACATTGCCTTTTTTGATGCAGGCTGGATCGTTCCGATCTGTAAAGATCCTTTCAGACAGCCGACTACGACACTTTCATCTATAAAAGAGAGAATCTCAAATGCCTTGTTATGTGACCCTGTATCTACCAGAGATACTGCATCAAACTTTGTGCCATTCGCCGCAAAAATACCTGGCCAACCTTCAAATGCACGGTATTTATTATAGATGACACGTGCATCTTCAAAATCCACTTCACCATCACTTTTTTTGATCTTTTTACAAAGTGTCGCCTCAGCCTCATTTTGCACTTGAGGTGTGATATGCTCATAATTTCTGATGGTGCTTAGCGTCAGTCTGCATGCATCAGACGTTAATTGTGCCATCAATGCATGAAGACGCATCTCTTCGGGTATGGCGAACTCTATTTTTTCAAGCATCGGACCCGTATCCAGCCCCTCTTCCATCAGCATGGAAGTGACACCGGTTTTTGCATCACCGTGAAGTAAAGATTGCTGTACAGGAGAGGCACCTCTATACTGAGGTAAAAGTGAAGCATGCAAATTAATGCAAGGTGCAATATCCAATATACTTTTAGGCAATATCTGTCCAAATGCTGCCACCACGATAAAATCAGGCTTCAATGCTTTGATCGTATCTTCAATACCTTTATCACTTAGCCGATCAGGCTGTAGAACATCAATCCCGTGCTGTAATGCCAATTCCTTTACCGGAGGTGCAGTCAAAATTTTCTTACGTCCGACAGGACGGTCTGGTTGTGTCAGAACCAAAGAGACTTCCATATCTTCAGCCTCTATCAGTGTCTCGAGTATCTCTTTTGCATAGTGGGGCGTTCCCATATAGACTATTTTGTATTTCATTCTCTCTTCTTATTCTAAATTCTGATCAGGCTTTAAACAGTGTTCCGCCCTTATGCTCACCCTCTACAAGAAAAGCTTTCACATCACTCAGATCAAATCCGCTTGCCAAAAACATCTCTCTGTCATGTCGCATTAAAAAATCTGCAGATTGCAGTTTGGTCACTATACCACCTGTAGCAAATTCATTGTTCGGTGTATGTTCAGCGTTGAGTTCATCCTCTTCCAGCCTATTGACCACCACCCTTCTTTTGGCATCGCTATATTTATTTGGATCTTTGTCATAAAAGGCATCGATGTCCGAGAGTATGACAAGCAGTGCTGCATCAAAATAGTGTGCGACATGCGCAGAGAGCCTGTCATTGTCCCCGAAGACCAACTCTTCAATACTTACCGTATCATTTTCATTGATGATCGGCACCACATTGTTTTTTAACAATGTATCTATCGCATTTTTGGCATGTGCAATATGCTCAGGTTCCCCAAACACATCTGCACTCAAAAGGACTTGGGAACAGAGTAGATCAAATCTGGCAAACTTCTCCTGATACATTTTCAGAAGCAAAGGCTGACCTATCGCAGCCAGTGCCTGCTTATTTGCAACTTGACTCCTATCCAGTGGCAACTGTGTATATCCTGCCGATACCGCACCCGAACTTACCAAGATCACATCATAGTGATGTGTTTTCAGTTCAGCTATCAATTGCACCAATGCCAACATGCGTGGTTTGGCTATAGCACCATTTTCTGTTAAAACGTGAGAACCCACTTTAATGACTATTCTTTTCATAAAACCTACTTACTCAGATTCCTGTTCAGCTTTAACCATTTTGACAAAATCACCGATCGCATAACGCAGTGCCTCCGTATTCAAATGTGCGACAGATGAGATAGGAAGTACAAAAAACGGTTTCTCTTCTGGCAGTTGTACACCAAAATCTGTCTTAAATCCATAACTTAGATAGTTTTTATCTGCTTTATATTTATGTAATATCTCATTCGCTTCCAAACCTATATCGGCCAAGAATGTTTCTGTCAAAACATTCACTTCATCTTGTGACAGTGAATCGATTTTGGTAATGGCGATCGCATGCTTTCGTGTGGCAAGTGTTTCAGAATAACGTTTTAACTCAACTAAAAGCGTCTCATACTGATACTTCATCTCTCTGTAATTTGCCGCATCGATCATCAAAAGTAAGGTTTTTGTTCTCTCAATATGTTTCAAAAATTCCAATCCAAGACCTCTACCGTCACTGGCACCCTCGATAATTCCAGGTATATCTGCCATCATAAAAGAATCAAAGTCTCCTACATGCACCACACCGAGTTTCGGTGTCAGCGTTGTAAACTCATAGTTGGCTACTTGCGGTCTCGCGTTGGAAAGTGTAGAGATAAGTGTGGATTTTCCTACATTCGGATACCCCACTAAACCTACATCTGCAATGAGTTTCATTTCAAGTCTTACATGCTTGGAGATCCCTGGAAGTCCGGGCTGCGCATAGGTTGGTCTTTGGTTACTTGAGCTTTTAAAGTGCATATTTCCCAAACCGCCCTTGCCTCCTTCAAGAAAGAGTACTACTTCTCCTTCATTGACCAGATCAAGCAACTCTTCACCTGTATCAACATCTACGACTGTTGTACCCGGAGGTACCGTGATAATAGTGTCATGCCCCTTACGACCATAACACTTACGCCCTTCTCCCGGACGACCATTTTCTGCTTTGATATGGTTTCGGCCACGAAGTGCCGAAAGGGTATCTGTATTGTTATCTATTTTAAAATATACAGAACCTCCACGGCCACCGTCACCGCCATCAGGTCCGCCTTTAGAAACAAATTTTTCTGTCCAAAAAGAGATGGCACCTGCACCACCTTTACCAGAACTAATTGTTAGTTCTACACTATCTACAAACATTTATAACCTTTAATTTTGTGAAAAAAACTACTGTATATACTCTTACATATATGATCATAGTATATGAATTACGAAATTATATCTAAATTAGGGGAAGAATCGCTATAATTTTCATATTTGATCTAAAAGGCGAATATATGTCTCATCGAACAACGCTATCATTTTTCATCATAGGCAGTGTATTATCCTATCTCACAGGATGCAGCTCAGAAAAAGAACCTGTACATCAAAATGGATATTATCATAGCGGTATCTATTTTGGTAAAAACTTTCCTCCAAGCTATAAAAAAGGCATTACAGATGGGTGTACCACATCCAAAGGTAGATATACCAAATCACATACACTCTTTAATAATGATCTAAATTATAATCATGGCTGGTTTTTAGGCCGTAACAAATGTAGACATCTACTGGTTATAGAAGATGAAAAAAATGAGGAAACATAAGTCCGAACTAGCCGGACTTATAAAGGGATTATGCAGGGACTACTGAAACTTTCTTTTGAGTAGCAGATTTATTGTCAAACTTCACTACACCTTCAACAAGTGCAAATATAGTATGGTCTTTACCCATTCCTACACCTGTACCTGGGTGAACTTTAGTTCCTCTTTGTCTGATGATGATGTTACCAGGGATAACAGCTTCACCACCAAATTTTTTAACGCCTAAACGACGTCCAGCTGAATCACGGTTATTTTGAGTGGATCCTTGTCCTTTCTTGTGTGCCATCTGAGCTCCTTATGCTATTTTAGTAATTCTAACTCTTGTAAAGTCTCTTCTGAAACCTCTTTTAAGTTTTGAATCTTTTCTTCTTCTTTTTTTGTAGATGATAACTTTTTTATCTCTACCTTCATTGATTACTTCACCTTTAACTACAGCACCCTCTACGAAAGGAGCTCCTACAGTTAATTCACCGTTGTCTAGTGCTAGAACTTCTTTAAATTCTACCGCTGCTTTTGGCTCAAGATTCATGTTGTCAAAACAGATGATATCACCCTCTTGAACTTTAAATTGTTGGCCACTTGCTTTAATGATTGCGTACATTGCAAAACCCTTTATATCTATTGTTTTTTAAAAAGTTCGTGATTATACCCAAAGTTGTTTTAATATTTTTTTAAACTAAACCACTTTCCTTGAGTATTCATTACTTTTCTCTTTAATACGTATAATCCACGCCAGAAAGTGCGATGCAGTCTATCTCAACCAGTGCATTTTTTGGAAGTGTTTTCACAGCTACTGTACTACGTACCGGTTTATGTGTACCAAAATAATGTGCATAGATCGCATTGACTTTTTCGAAGTCATTCATATCTGCCAAGAATATCGTTGTCTTGATCACATCATTGAAGTGTGCACCGGCTGCTTCAAGTACATAAAAAAGGTTTTTCATGACCTGATGTGTTTGGTTCTCTACATCATCTGCAGCCATCACACCTTCCGGTGTCAATGCGATCTGTCCTGAAGTGTAGATAAATCCATTTGCCTCAACCGCTTGTGAGTATGGTCCTATTGCTGCGGGTGCTTCATTTGTCGAAATAAATTTCATTTACATGTTCTCCTTAATTTCTTTCATAAAATATATACGATGTTGAGTAATCAGAAAATTCAAAATAAACCTTCTTCTCTCCTTCATCTTGTTTACCGTTAAAGTTCAGGTCATCAATGCCGTATCCGTAACGATACGGTCTTTGCTTACTGTCATTACTTCCATACGCCGTTGAGATTTTATCTATTTTGATAAATTTATGTACCAGTTTATCCCCGGCATAGATGTCAAGAACGCCGTTGGTACCCGTCCAGTTTTGCAGTGAGCGGCTAAGAGTGTTCTGAGTCTCTTGGGTACATCCCGAAAAGAACAAAATGATTCCTGATAAAAGCAAACTGTCTAATTTCATAGTATTCCTTTATTCTTTATCGTATTTTAGCACTAATTGATTTAGTTTTACGCCTCTGGCATACCGAATTTTTGTGTCATTAACTCACCTTCATCGTTGAAATAAAGATAATAGAGTTTATCTTTGGTCACGGAGAGCCCGGCAAGATAGCGTAATGCCAGATTTGCCTGCAGAGATCCGATGTGCATTACAATAGGTGCAGTGATACCGCCGGGTTTGTGGTCAGAAATATTGAACACTTGAAAATTTGCCTGATCAAAGAAACAGACCTGCCCGTTAAACTCTTCAACACTTGCATAGATCCAAGGTGTCTGTGTTGCTTTGGCATGTTTGTCTATTTCACTTCTTACAGGAAGATTATCTGTGGCATCCAGTATGAGATCATACGTGTTTCCCAACGCTTTGAACGCATCAAAAGCCATATCAAACGCGCGTGCTTTGACAAAAGGATTTTTAGACTCTATCAGTGTAGCTATAGTCTTGGCTTTGTTTTTTCCTTCATCTTCAAGTGTAAATGCTATTTGTCTATGGATATTATGATTTGAAACCGTATCGAAATCCACCATATGTATCTCACCGATACCTGAAGTACCCAGCGCCATCGCCAAAGTAGATCCCAAACCGCCAGAACCGATGATAGCTATCTTTTTATTTTGCAGTGATTTTTGTGTCGCCTCGCCCCATAACTGTATCTGTCTGTTAAAGTATTGTTCCGGTGTCATATCAAATCCTTTTTATACATTTTTATCAAACTGTTTCTCTTGGCAAGAAAGAACTACTTCATTCTTAATTGCAACTCTTTCTCAAAGGCCCATGCTTTTCTATGTTCCAGCACTTCCCTTTTATCTATCATCTCAACCAGCATGGACTCTTTGTCTTCCAGCATCATCTCTATTTCACCCTCTGGAGAGACGAGCATGGTGTCACCATAAAATTTCCATTTGACTTCATTGTCACTGTATTCACCTAAACGGTTTGCCCTAAGGATGTAACATCCGTGTAAAAAGGCTTTGGTTTTGATGATCTCTCTCCAACGGTTATGAGAACCGAATGTTGAAGCGGTAGGAAGCAGTACAAGATCGATCTTTTTTTCAGTCGCTCTTTGCCAGAAATGGTCAAAGTGTAGTTCAAATCCGGCCATCATCATCACTCTGAATCCTTTGATATTGAATGTCATAGGATCTTTCAGTGAGTCGACAGGGTTGGAAAAAAACTTCTTTTCATTCCAATGTGCATAAGGAAGAAGGATCTGCTGCTCATAATATCGTGTGGTCTTGGGCGTGATCTTCACAATGGTTTTATGATATCCATCTTTTTTCGTGACAATGATAGGTGCGACAAAAACAATATCATATTTTTCTGCAAGACTTTTAAGAAGTTCTGTATGTTTACGCGTCTGTTCTTTCACCATATTGGGTGACATTGTGGCAAACTCTTTAAAAAAATGGTTCAGCACATACTCACCAAGAAGCATCACCTCTGCATTTCTCTGCTTGGCCTGTTTGAGATAAAATTCAAGTCTTGTTGCATTCATACCCAATGTCGGTAATTGGAGTGCAGCTACAACAAGTTGTGCCATTACAGAGTATCTCCAGTATTTTGATTGGCCTGTTCTATCACTGTGATCTTCGTTTTGGCCTCTTCTATCAGTGTTTGTGCCTCTTTGATATTTTTCAATCCCTCTTCATACAGCTTGACAGACTCTTCAAGTGTGATCTCGGGGTTCATCAGTTTTTCAAGCAATTCTTTGGAATATTCTAATTTTTCTTCAAATGTTTCATGTTTCATATTATGCCTTTCTCCTTTCAGCTAAGCAAAGCTCAACTGAAATTCCTCTCACTTCTAGTCCAACAGACTGATGCATGGAAATCACTAAATGATTTCTCGTAAAAGCTTCATTTATCAATTCAGACAATTTCATTGTAATACCTCCTTGATATGGTCTTCAAATTTATCTAATTCTACCAAAAAGGCATCATGTCCATAACTGCTCTGAACTTCAAGATAAGTATGCTTTTGTCCATTACGCTCCATCATTTTGGCGATATGTTCCATTTCACAAGGGAAAAACAGATAATCAGTTGAAAAACTGATCAGATGCACATTGGCTTTAATACGTAAGATAGCCTCATGCAAAGAGTCATATCCACGGCTTAAATTAAAGGTATTGATCGCTTTGACTATATATAGATAAGAAAGCGGATCAAATATACGTGAGAAATTATTGGTATTGTACTCCATGTATCTCTCCACTTCATAACGTCCGAAGAGTTCAAAAAGTCCATCATTATTAACATAGTCACGTCCAAACTTCTTATCCATAGAGTCCGGTGCCAGGTAAGAGATGTGCCCTGCGATGCGCCCTATAGCCAACCCATCCAGTCCCTCTTCTTGAAAGGCACCTCTTTCATAGTTACCGTGCTTAAATCGTGGGTCTCTACGTATCGCTTCTACAGCCACCTTGTTAAATGCTATGGTCCAGGGCCGTGTAGCGTACGTAGCGGCAAGTGAAATGATATCATCGGAAAAGTTCGGGTAGTCCACCGCGAATTGCAATGCCTGCATACCTCCCATAGAACCACCTACTATCGCACGTACATGGTAGATACCCAACTGCGAAAGAAGATGCATCTGTGCACGTACCATATCTTTAATGGTCACGACCGGAAAACGAAGTCTATAAGGATCTTCACTGGGATAATTGTTACTCATAGGCCCTGTCGAGCCAAAACATGAACCTATCACATTGGTACAGATCACAAAAAATTTGCGGGTATCGATCGCTTTACCGTCACCGATCAATCCGTCCCACCAGCCAGCCTTTCGCTCACCTTCATAGGTCCCTGCTGCATGATGGGAACCACTCAAGGCATGACAGACTAAAATAACATTGGACTTATCTTCATTTAACGCTCCGTATGTCTCATAGGCGATCTCATACGGTTCTAAGATACGCCCACTCTCTAAGTAGAGAGGAGAGCTAAATTGTGCTGTTTTAGTTGTGATTTCCATAGACTGCTTTTTATTTATAGAACATTTTTGGCTAAAACCAAGAAGCTACACCGTCTCGATAGCATACCCAAGGGTATAGACTGGTAATAACTTCAACTCTTGGCCCATGCGACTGGGGTCACATACAAGCACAATGTCCATTCATTATATTATTTTGTCGTATTTTATCTAATTTGCGCTTTATAACTATCCAAGTGCTTTTGCCAAATCATCTATAAGGTCTTGTGTATCTTCTATCCCTACGCTCAGTCGTACTAAACCTCCAGGCACACCAGCCTCTTCAAGCTCCTTGGCTGAAAGCTGCTGGTGTGTTGTACTCGCAGGATGCGTGATGATCGACTTACTGTCTCCGATGTTCACTACCACTGCAAATATCTCCGTTGCATCTGCGATACTCTGCGCCAACTCTTTACTCTCTACTTCAAACGAAAGAAGACCACTTGCCATCCCCTCTTTAAAGTACTTTTGAACCAGTGGATTTTGGGCACTGGACTTTAGACCCGGGTAATTTACCTTTTTTACTTTTGGATGTGCTTCCAAGAACTCTGCTATAGCCAATGCAGAACTGGAATGCTGTTTCATTCGTAGTGGCAGAGTTTCAAGACCTTGAATATGTAACCATGAGTTAAATGGACTTGGCGCACCACCAAGATCACGTAAAAGTGCCAAACGTACTCTAAGTGTAAAAAGTGGAAGAGGTACATCACTGTACACGAGTCCATGATAACTTGCATCCGGCTCATTAAAGTGAGCGTAACGTGCATTCCCCTTGATCTTTTCTACTAGATTCTCACGCTCAATAATAATACCACCGAGTGCCAACCCTTGTCCCGTCGTATATTTACTGGTACTGTGTACTGACAAGTCTACACCCTGTGCTATTGGCTTACATAACACGGGAGTTGCAACCGTATTGTCCACACAAGTCAAAATACCATGCTTGTCGGCAATAGCCACGATAGCATCAAAATCAGCCACATCAATACTCGGATTTGTAATACTCTCAAAAAGTATGATCTTTGTTCTCTCATCTACCAATGCTTCGATCTCTGAAGGATTTCTCACATCAAAGTAACGTGTCTCAATACCAAAACGTTTGATCGTATGTCCGGTAAGTGTCGTTGTTCCACCATATACTTGTTTTGCAACGATGATATTATCACCCGCTTCAGCCACGTTTGCGATAGCGTAAAAAATAGCCGACATTCCAGATGCAGTCCCGATCGCAGCCGCTCCACCTTCCAGTGCCGCAAAACGTTTTTCAAAGACATCCGTAGTAGGATTCATAAGACGTGTATAGATATTTCCAAGCTCTTTTAGTGCGAAGAGATTCGCTGCATGTTCCGTATCTCTAAACTCATACGCTGTACTTTGGTAAATAGGTACTGCCATAGTCCCTTGTGCATCTTTTTCATATCCTGCATGGACGGCCAGTGTTTGTTCGTGCATTACAATTCCTTATTTCATTATATAGGTAAATTATAGCTTGTGCTTGCTTGAAGAGAGGATTAATTGGAAGAAAAGATATCGTATTTATGGACGAAAGGAATCCCCGTATCACATACGGGGAGTATGATGAGAATCTTTAAGAAGAATAGTTTGGAGATTCTTTGGTGATCGTTACATCATGCACATGACTCTCTTTAAGCCCGGCAGAGGTAATTTCAACAAATTCCGCTTTTTCCCAGAATACTTTGATCGATTCCGAACCGCAGTATCCCATCGATGAACGGAGTCCACCTACCATTTGGTGTACAACATCGGCAATGCGTCCTCTGTAAGGCACACGTCCTTCGATCCCTTCGGGTACAAGTTTATCTGCAGCTGTACCTTCCTGGAAGTAACGGTCTGTACTTCCTTTGGTCATCGCACCGATACTTCCCATACCTCTATACTCTTTAAACTGTCTTCCGTTAAAGAGTATCATATCACCCGGTGCTTCATAGGTTCCCGCAAGGGCAGAACCCAACATTACCGAGCTGGCACCTACAGCCAAAGCCTTTGCAACATCTCCAGAATATTTGATACCCCCATCAGCGACCACAGGTACACCCGCTTTGTTTGCAACCTGTGCCACTTCATCAATCGCAGAGATCTGAGGTACACCCACACCTGCAACGACACGAGTCGTACAGATTGACCCCGGTCCGATACCCACTTTAACAGCATCAGCACCTGCATCGATAAGATCTTGTGCAGCTGCCCCAGTTGCAATATTCCCTGCAATCACATCGACATCAAGTGTTTTTTTAATGAGTTTAAGTGTATCGATGATACCTTGTGAATGCCCGTGTGCCGAATCAAGTACGATCACATCTACCCCAGCTTCTACCAGTGCAGTCGCACGATCAAGCTGACCTACACCGATCGCTGCACCTACCCTTAAACGTCCATGCTGATCTTTATTTGCATTAGGGAACTTCTCTTTTTTCTCGATATCTTTAATGGTCACAAGACCCTGAAGTACGCCATTGTCATCGATGATAGGCAGTTTTTCTATCTTATGCTGTTGAAGTACCTTTGCTGCTTCCTCCAGAGTGATACCTACTTTTGCCGTTACCAAAGGTGCCTTTGTCATGACATCGGAAATTTTCAAACTCATATCAGTGATAAAACGCATATCACGGTTTGTGATGATCCCTATAAGTTTCAACTCATCATCCACTACAGGTACACCGGAGATCTTATATTCGCCCATCAATGCATCCGCATCTGCCACTGTCTTATCGGGACCTATGAATATTGGGTCAATGATAATACCGCTCTCAGACTTCTTTACTTTCATGATTTGCTTTGCCTGTGTTGCTATGTCCATATTTTTATGAATGATCCCGATACCACCCAGGTGTGCCATAGCGATCGCTGCTTTGTACTCAGTTACGGTATCCATCGCTGCAGAAACGATAGGTGTATTCAATGTGACACGTTTGGTCAAGTTACTTTTTAAACAAACTTCTTTAGGAAGCACAACTGAATGTTGTGGTACTAGTAATACATCTTCAAATGTCAATGCTCTTTTTTTAATTCTCATTTTTTTATTTCCTTCGTTTATTTAATATAGTTTACAGCTTTTTCCATGCTTGCGGCACCGTCAAAAAGTGTTTTTTCGTTAAAAGCTTTAGCAATGAGTTGCAACCCTATAGGCATTCCCTCATCATTTTTAGCAACAGGCAGTGAAATGGCAGGAAGTCCTGCAAGATTGATCGCGATGGTATACATATCGCTCTTGTACATTTCGAGCGGGTCTTCAGACGCACCTATCTTCGGTGCGACCGATGGTGCAACGGGTGAAAGGATAAGATCTGCCTCCTCAAAAATAGCATTGAACTCATCTCTGATAAGGTGTCTTACTTTTTGTGCTTTGACATAGTACGCATCATAATATCCTGATGAAAGTACAAAGTTTCCAAGCAGGATACGTCTTTTCACCTCTTCCCCAAACCCTTCGGACCGTGTATGGTAGAAAAGTTCTTCCGTAGTTTTTGATTCCGCCCTTGTTCCATAACGTACCCCGTCAAAACGGGCAAGGTTGGTTGCCGCTTCTGCCGTAGCCAAAATATAATAGGTTGCGATATCATACTTTGTGTTTTGCATATTTCTATGTACGATGGTATGGCCGGCTTCTTCCAGTGCCTTGACTGTCTGGGCATAGGCTTTTTGTGTATCTTCATCTGCTTCAGAGATGTAGTTGTCGATCACGGCGATCGTCAGTTTTACATCCGGATCGATGTGATTGGCAATATCTTCTATCTCAAAATCTGCTGAAGTCGAATCTTTTTCATCATGTCCTTTGATCGCATCATACAAGATCGCCGCATCTTCCACATTCTGCGTGATAGGGCCTATCTGGTCCAAAGAAGAGGCATAGGCTGCCAGACCAAAACGGCTTACTCTTCCATAGGTAGGTTTCATCCCCACGACCCCACAGTAGGCTGCAGGCTGTCTGATAGACCCGCCTGTATCTGAACCCAGTGCAGCAATAGCGATCCCCCCGGCAACAGCTGCTGCTGATCCACCCGAAGATCCCCCAGGTACACGGTCTGTACCATGCGGGTTCTTCGTAGGTCCATAAAAAGAGCTTTCAGTCGTTGAACCCATGGCGAACTCATCCATATTGGCTCTACCGAATGCCATCATCCCTTTAGATTTAAGGTTCGTGATAGCCGTAGCTTCGTAAGGTGCAATATACCCCTGAAGAATTTTAGAACCAGAGGTCACAGACCACTCTTTGACCTGAATGTTATCTTTAATAAGGATCGGTACACCCTCACCTGAACTTTCAAACCCTACATAGGCATTGAGTCCACTCTCTTTGGCTTTGACTTCAAGTTGAGCTCTTATCTCTTCTAATTCTTCATTAGATTTTGTTAGCGCTTCTTTAAGAGTTATCACGACTTGCTTCCTTTTCTCTTATAATATTCTACTATTGCCAGACCTATCCCCACCAATCCAAAGATAAAAACGATCGAACCAATGATCACTTCTATCTGTATGGGTTGAGACATATCAAACATTAGGCAACTTCTCCATTACCAACGACATTCTCACATCTTTCACAGGCACACGTATCACTGCTGCTTGTAAATCTCCAACATCTTGGACATTTTGATGCCGTGGCTTTATGTACAGTAAATGTTTTTCCTTCAACTTCAAATGAAGCGACCTGTTCACCCTCACTGCTTGATTTCATTGCCGATACTACAAACCAGTCTTCCAGGTCCTTGCTGTCTTTGATGTCAAATGTACTTATATCTCCTGCGATCTCCACTTCAAGTGTAGATTTCATCAATTTCTCTTTTTTAAGTTTGTCTACAGCTTCAGAGAACTTTTCACGTGCCGTGATAAGGATGCTATCATCAAAACTCGATTCAACTTCAGGTACTGCAACATACACGAGGTCAAATACATTTTCCATATCACCTTTGAAAAGTGCCGGTGCGTATTCCAGGATCTCATCTGCTGTATAGGTCAATACCGGAGCCACGATGCCCAACATCGCTTTGGCAATATGTGCCATGGCAGACTGTGTGGCCCTTCTGACAGGATCATTTTTATCTTCACAATAGAGTCTGTCTTTGGTAATATCCATATAGATACCTGATAGCTCATTGGTAATGAAGTGGTTCAATGTTGCAAATCCTCTAAGGAAATCATAGGCATCAAATGAGTTTTTGACCGATGCAAATACCTTTGCTGCCTTTGTTAGGATCCATCTGTCCAATTCCCCATAGGCATCATGGGCCACATAGGTTTCAAGGTCATCCACATTCGCAAGGAGGAACCGGAAGGTATTTCTTATCTTTCTATACTGTTCGGCCGTCTGTTTCAAAATATTGTCAGAGATCTTCAAGTCTGACTGATAATCAGAAAGTGCTACCCACAGTCTTAGAATTTCCGAACCATACTCTTTGACGACTTTGTCCGGAGCAACAACGTTACCTTTGGACTTAGACATCTTCTCACCCTTCTCATCCACAGTAAAGCCATGCGTGATCAGCGTTTTATAAGGGGAAACTCCATTCACAGCTGATGAAAGCAATAACGAAGACTGGAACCACCCTCTATGCTGGTCGCTTCCTTCGATGTACAGGGAGGCAGGGTATTCACCCGCATCATAATTACCGCTTTTGATCACCGAATTCCAAGTTGAACCCGAGTCAAACCATACATCCAGGATATCATCGATCTTTTCGAGATCATCGGCGTTATAGCCTGAATTCTCAGGAAGAAGCGCTTCGATACTCATAGAGTACCAGGCATCTGCACCCTGTACATCAAAAAGTGATGCTATATGGTCCAAAACATTTGCATCAAAGATCACTTCTTTGGTACTCTTGTTTCTGAAGAACGCAATAGGCACTCCCCAGGAACGCTGACGGGAAATACACCAGTCAGGTCTGCCCTCTATCATAGGTTTGAGACGGTTTTTAGATGTCTTAGGATAAAAGTCCACCCCCTCAATCGCATGAAGTGCTGTATCTCTAAGAGACTCTTTAGCCCCTTTAGCAGTATCATCTATGGAGATGAACCATTGGTTCGTTGCTCTATAGATCAGCGGCTTTTTTGTTCTCCAACAGTGTGGGTATGAGTGAACGAATTTACTCTGCTTCAGCAATGCATCACCCAGGATCTCCAAGATAGGCTCATTGGCTTTAAAGATATGCATCCCTACAAACGCGTCTGGATCAGGAAGAAGATGCAAGCCTTTGACACTCTCATCATAACATCCGCGCTCATCAACAGGCATGATCACTTCAAGGCCATACTTCAGTCCAACTTTGTAGTCATCTTCACCATGTCCAGGCGCTGTATGTACACATCCGGTACCGCCATCCATCAATACATGGTCACCGAGGATCACTTTAGAGGTACGACCGTTTACAGGGTTGATCGCCAAAAGATTTTCCATCTCTTTGGCTGCGATCTTTCTGCTTGCATGTCCGGAGACCACACCCTCTTCAATCATCGCTTCATAACGTGCCTCTGCTACGATATGGCCATCATCGGTCAAAACATACATCTCTTCAGGATTCAGAGAGATACCTGTATTTGCCGGCAGTGTCCAAGGCGTTGTTGTCCAGATCACAAGACCGGCTTTACCTTCAACTCCCAACTTCTCTTTGGCTGCATCACTGAGTTCAAAGTGTACATAGATAGAGTAATCTTCTTTATCTTCATACTCCACTTCTGCATCAGCAAGTGCTGTTCTTGCAGCCCATGACCAGAAAATAGGTTTGTGTCTTTCGACCAAGAGACCTTTTTGTGCGACTTCGCAAAGTGTTCTATAAATGTTTGCTTCAAATTTAAAATCCATTGTGACATAAGGATTTTCCCAGTCTGCAATGACACCCAAAGCTTTAAATCCGTCTCTTTGTATATCCACAAATTTTTCAGCATGTGCACGACAAAGTTCTCTGAACTTCTCTGTAGGCATTGCTTCTTTCTTCTCTTTACCCAGTTTCTCTTCAACTTTCTGCTCGATCGGTAAACCGTGACAATCCCAACCCGGAGTCATACGCACCGCTTTGCCTTGGAAATAATTATATTTTAAAATGATATCTTTGAGTATTTTGTTCAGTGCATGTCCAATGTGAATATCACCGTTGGCATACGGAGGTCCATCATGCAGTGTAAACATTTCAGCACCCGCACGTTTTGTTTTCATCTGTTCATAAATATCGGCATCAAACCATGCATTATACTTTTTAGGTTCATTGTTTGGAAGATTTCCACGCATCGGAAAATCGGTTTTTGGGAGGAGAAGTGTGTCTTTAAAATCCATGTTTGATAATACCCTTAGTCTTATATTATCCCGTGATTATACCTAAAAGAGCATTAGAAGCTACTTTTGGTACAATTATCTTATGAAAAATATCCAATACCTAGTAGAAAAAATTATTCGAAAATTGGCAAAAGAGGGAGAGACGATCTCTTTTGCAGAAAGCTGTACAGGGGGTCGTATCGCTGCAGCCTTTACATCCATATCAGGTGCTTCAGAGGTTCTCCACGGCTCATGCGTCACATACTCGAACAATATCAAACATCTTTGGCTGGGAGTGAGTAATGAAATACTTGAAAAACAAGGTGCAGTGAGTCGGGAGTGTGTCTCTCAGATGCTAGATGGCATACAGAAGATGGCAAGTTCTGACTATGCTATAGCTGTTTCCGGCATAGCAGGCCCCACCGGCGGTACAGAATTCAAACCTGTGGGCACCGTATATATAGGGTTGAAAACACCTTTTTCCAAAGAGGTGTATCATTGTCACTTTAAGGGTTCAAGAGATGCAGTGCAAGAAGAATCTACCCTTTTTGCTATCGAGAAATTGGCCGAAGTCTTGGAAATTTAAAAACATTTCCCATAATTCTCTTGACAATCAAAGGTTTCTGAGCTATAATTCCGTCCACTTATTCAAGAAGTGAGTGCAAAAAACGTGTGACCTTTTAGCTCAGTTGGTAGAGCAACTCCCTTTTAAGGAGTGGGCCCATGGTTCGAATCCATGAAGGGTCACCACTATTATTTTTTATCGGTGCGGTGGTAGTTCAGTTGGTTAGAATACCTGCCTGTCACGCAGGGGGTCGCGAGTTCGAGTCTCGTCCACCGCGCCATAACTTTAAAGCAGACTTCAGCAGTCGGCTTATAAAACAAAGTTCCATTTTATGACCTTTTAGCTCAGTTGGTAGAGCAACTCCCTTTTAAGGAGTGGGCCCATGGTTCGAATCCATGAAGGGTCACCACTATATACAATGTTTGGTCGCTTAGCTCAGTTGGTAGAGCGCTACCCTTACAAGGTAGATGTCACAAGTTCGAGTCTTGTAGCGACCACCATTTTTGACAATTTATGTTTATGGTTCTTGATGACCCTTTCATCTAGTGGCCAAGGATATTACGTTTTCAACGTAAAAACAGAGGTTCAAATCCTTTAGGGGTCGCCATTCTGTCCAAATAAACATTCAAGCATTGGTCGCTTAGCTCAGTTGGTAGAGCGCTACCCTTACAAGGTAGATGTCACAAGTTCGAGTCTTGTAGCGACCACCATGTACATTTAAGCAAATTGATGTACAATTCTTTTCAACCATTTAGTTGGTTTAGGTGCGGTGGTAGTTCAGTTGGTTAGAATACCTGCCTGTCACGCAGGGGGTCGCGAGTTCGAGTCTCGTCCACCGCGCCATTTTTTCAAAAAAATCATTCTTTTTTCAATATAAAATAATCTTCAATAAGATAATCATACACACATTGCAAAACTTCTTATTTTTATTGAAATTCTAAGACAAAAGACAATTTATGATGTACGATAGTTGTATTGCACTTTTTTCTTTTGGGTTCGTTTTCTCTTTTGTTGCAATAACAAAAAAGAAAAGGAATGAAAGAACAAGTTAAAAGATAATTAGGAGTAGATATTCCCACAAACTATGCAGGAATCAAGAGAAGCAAAAATGATTAATCTCTAAGTCTGATACGCACAGACTCCTCATGCGCAGTCAACCCTTCCGTATTTGCGATCATTGCACACGCACCGCCGATCTCCTGCATCCCTTCCTTACTCATAGAGATAATAGAGGATTTTTTCAAGAAGTGTTCTACACTTAAAGGAGAATAGAATTTCGCTGTTCCACCGGTAGGCAGTGTGTGGTTTGGTCCTGCCACATAGTCACCTATCGGTTCTGGTGTATTTTCACCCAGGAAGATGGCACCTGCATGTTTGATCTTATCCAGCAACGACATTGGATCAAGCGTGATCACTTCTAAGTGCTCAGGAGCGATCTCATTCATCAGCTCGATCGCCTCATCCATATCTTGGGTCACGATAATGGCACCTCTCTCCTCTATTGACTTTCTGGCTATCTCTTCACGTGAAAGTGTTCCAAGGAACTCTTCTACCTTGTCACTGACCCTGTTCGCAAGTTCTCCATCGGTGGTAATGAGGATAGAACTTGCCATTTCGTCATGTTCTGCCTGTGAAAGAAGATCAATGGCGATGTAGTCTTCCCTTGCACTCTCATCTGCAAGTATCCCTATCTCCGATGGTCCAGCGATCATGTCTATGTTCACTTCGCCATAGACCAGTTTTTTGGCCGTAGCCACGAAAATATTTCCAGGACCGGTAATGACATCCACTTTAGGTATGGTCTCTGTTCCGTACGCCATCGCACCGATCGCAGAAGCACCTCCCACTTTAAAGACCTTCGTCACTTTACAAAGGTGACAAGCAGCCAGTAACAGTTCATTAATCTCATCATCTGGTGTAGGCGTACATACGACTATCTCTTCCACTCCCGCTACCTGTGCAGGGATCACATTCATAAGCAGTGAACTTGGGTAGGCAGCTTTTCCACCAGGAATGTAAAGTCCTGCTCTATCGACTGCAGTGACCTTTTGTCCCAGGATCGTTCCATTGGCTTCTTTGTCCATCCATGTTTTTGGCATCAGTTTTTGGTGATACCTTTCTATACGGTCATACGCAAGGTGCAGGGCATCACGAAGTTCAGGATCTATGGCATCATAAGCTTTTGCCATCTCTTCTGTAGAGACCAAGAGGGCATCATCATTTGCCGGTTCCCATCTGTCAAACTTCGCTATCTGGCTTTTTACTGCGCTGTTACCTTCAGTTTGTATCTCTTTAAGTAACCCGGACACGATGCTTGTCACACCCTCTATGTCCATTTTACCACGCTGAAGCAATTCATCAAAATTTGCGTCAAATGTATCGTCACTACTGTAAAATATTTTCACAATATATCCTTATCTAACTCTTTATATTTTCGTTCATATCTCGGGAGCATACTCTCATTGCCTAACACGCCACCTTGATGGATGTAGAGTGTAGGTATGGAAAAGACCTCAGGATGTGCAAGTAAAACTCTCCATCCAAGGGGGTCATAGAGAAGGTCAAACTCCACTCCCGTTTGTTGTTGTAATTTTAGCCAAATTTTATAATTTTCTTTATAAAGTTTGGCAAAATGGTGTTTTTTCTCCAAACTCAAGATCACTGGATGAACATTCTCATCCTGTTCCAACGCAAAAAACTGTTTTTTGAGATAGTGCTCATCTCCTACACAGGCTGTCGTATAGACCCTGTTTGAAGGAAGATATTTTTGTAAAAAAAGTGCCGTTGTCCCGGTCCCGGAGGGTAGAAATATATTTAATGCTGTTATATCATGCTCTTCTTGCCATGAAACGATCTCTTCAGCCAACGCCCGTAGTCCAAACGCTGCCTCTTTTTGCCGTCCGCCCTCTTCTATAAAAAGCACATTCTTGGGATAGCTGGAAGCAATGCTCTCTTTTTCGATGATCTTCATGCCATTATCCAGTGCAGCCTTGTAATTGCCATGAGGGTGCACCTTTAAATAGTCAGCGATATGGTCTACACCATACTCAAACTCCCATCCTTTCCTCTTTGCCAATACAGAGAGTGAGTACATGGTATTAGACTGTGCAGAACCATAAGAGACAAGCGTATTGACACCGGGAAAGTCGTGTTGAAGAAAATAGTAGAATTTTCGTGCTTTGTTGCCAGAGAAATCAGAGTCTATCAGATCATCCCGTTTCAGATAAAAATGATGATCGTCAAAAGTGATCGATTGGATCGGAGAGGGAAAATGTAATGTTTTCATGTGTAGATTCCCGGGTAGAACCCCGGGATAATGAACATACTATTAGTTTCTGTTTAAGCAGTTAAGGTCATCAAATGCTCTTTCAAGTCTCACAACAGTTGACTCTTCTGCAGCACGTAACCATTTTCTTGGATCATAATACTTTTTGTTCGGTTTATCTTCACCCTCAGGGTTACCGATCTGTCCCTGCAGGTAATCATGATACTTAGCCACATAGTTACGTACACCATCCCAGAACGACCACTGGGTATCCGTATCTATGTTCATTTTAACCACACCGTAACTGATCGCTTCTCTGATGTCAGAGAGTTCAGAGCCTGAACCGCCGTGGAAGACAAAATTTACAGGTTTTTTGGCGGTATTGTACTTCTCTTCGATATAGGTTTGGGAATTATCAAGGATCTTAGGGGTAAGTGAAACGTTCCCCGGTTTATACACCCCATGTACATTTCCAAAAGAAGCGGCGATCGTGAACTTGTCAGAGATCTTTGAGAGTTCTTCATACGCATAGGCTACCTCTTCAGGCTGCGTATAGAGCAATGCATTATCGACATGGGTATTATCAACCCCATCTTCTTCTCCGCCTGTTACACCGAGCTCTATCTCCAGTGTCATGCCTATCTTGGACATACGCTCCAAATAGACTTTACACGTAGCGATATTCTCTTCTATCGGCTCTTCAGAGAGATCTAACATATGAGAAGAGAAAAGAGGTACACCATGTACCTTGTAGTGTGCTTCACTTGCATCCAGCAGCGCATCTATCCAAGGCAGAAGTGGTCTTGCTGCATGGTCCGTGTGAAGTACAACAGGTATACCATAAGCTTTAGCGACCGTATGCACATGCTGTGCGCCTGAGATACACCCTAATATAGCTGCTTCATCTGATGGAAGTCCTTTACCTGCATAGTATGCACCACCACCATTTGAGAACTGGACCATTACGGGAGAATTTACTTTCTTTGCAGCTTCAAGTACAGCATTCACAGAAGGGGTGCTCACCACATTCACCGCAGGTAAAGCAAACCCCTCCTCTTTTGCAATTTTAAACAACTTTTGAAGGTCATCCCCTGTCACTACACCTGCTGGTACAACATCTAAAACTTTTGTAGACATTTAATTTCCCTTTTATGAAATTATTTTATTTTGATGTTTGCATTTTTCATCAATTGACTTACAACTTTTTCCTGTGCAAGTTGCATCTTGATATTATTTTTCACTGCCTCAAATGCCGGAATAGTTTGTGTACTTTTTGCTTTTTCTGCTGCTGTTTTCATTTTATTATAGGCTTCTTGGGCTTCTATGTCCGTCACTTCGGTTGTTGACATTTTTTTCTGCATCCAGTAACCTGAAAGTGCAGCTTCTTTTTCTTTATCGGTTAAAGATTTTTTTGATTCTGCCGCTACCAATTTAGCCGGAGCCATCATATTAATCAGTTGTTGTTTCTCATCAGCTGTAAGTTTTTCCCACGTCTTCGTACCTTTTGTAATTGTATTCAGGGCACTGTTTGCTTCTTCAACAGTGATCGTCATACCATTGACTGTACCTGCAGCCGTTGCAGCTACTGCATGATGTGTGGTGAATGCCAGTGTAAGACCTAATATAACAAGAGTTTTTTTCATTCTCTATTTCCTTTTGTATAATGTGGTGTGTATTCTACCTAATATTTGCCAATTACTCATTAATAAACATTTTTACAAAACTTCTATCTTTGCATCTTTTACAAGTTTATCGACCAGGGTCTTCTCAATGATCTGGATTTTCAATTTATCCTTAACACTTTCAAATGATGGGATGTTTTGGGTGGCGTTATGCTCTTTAGCCTGTTGCTTTAACTGATCATATACTCTCAAGGCCTCTTCATCCGTGACATTGATCTTACGTGCTTCTTTTTGCATCCATGTACGTGTATAGACTGCCTGTTTCTCTTCTTCGGTCAACTCTTTTTCTGCTGCATCCAACACGATGATAGGAAGTGCCAGCTCCTGTATGAGACGTGAACGTTGTTCCGGGGGCAAATGATCAAAATCGGTCACTTTGCCCTGTGTACGCTCTTGAAGATAACTATCCGCCTCTTTTTTGATGATCTTATGCCCGTTGACCGTAGCGATCATTGCTTTAGAAGATCTTGTTTTTGGCTGTTTAGGCTTCGCATCCAGGTTGATATTACCCAGGTCCACTATCCCTGATGTCTCTTTGGTATTTAACATATCTGTTAAACTGTTTTTTAAATCATCTGCAGAGACTGAAGTGATCATTAAAGCAAACGATACCCCTACCCCCATAAAAATTTTTGTCATACTCTTTTCCCTGTTCTAATGGCTGAAATTACTATTTGGTTGCGTTTACTTCTTCTGTCATATCGACAATTTTGGCTTTACTTTTAAGTTCTTTTGCAACTTCTTTAATTTTAACAGTAAACTGCTGTTGCTTGAGTAAAGCAATGATATTCTCTTTCACTTTCTCATAAGACGCCGGTTTCGCCTCTGTCTTACTTTCAAGATAGATCACATGGTAACCGAACTGTGTTTTGACAGGTTTTGTCGTGATTTGACCTTTTTCCAGTGCCAAAGCTGCTTTTGAAAATTCCGGAACCAATCTGTCTTCTGTTGCAGTACCAAGATCTCCCCCATTGGGTGCAGTAGGTCCTGTAGATTTGGCTTTAGCCAATTCAATGAACTTGGTTTTGAGTGCCTCACCTTTCAGTGGCTTGAGCGTATCAATAATATCTTGTGCATCTTTTTCATTCTCAAGTAATATATGTCTTGCATGCATCGAAGCTTTTTCCATGAATTTTTCAGCGTTCTTATCATAAAATGCTTTTGCTTCACTCTCACTTACAATGGCATTATCCAACTGCTCTTTCATCCACATGTTTACCAAAAGTTCATCTCTGATCTTTTCCATGTTTCTTTTAAATTCAGGTTTTTTATCTATACCTTCCTGTGCTGCAAGTTCTGTAAAAAGGACTTTTTCCACTAGTCTCTCTGTAACCATTTTTTTCTCAGCAGGAGCAAGGTCCATAAAGTTTGCCTGAGGGGCAGAGGCAGATACAAATGCTTGTGCATCCTGCTTAGTGATATTTTTACCGTTGACTGTTACAAGTATGTCTGACGCCACTACTGATGTTGCCATGACAGCCACAGCAAGCAGTGAAATTTTTGCTAGTTTTAACATTTCGAATTATCCTTAAGTACTTAAATTTATCCAAGAAGTATATACCTCTTGGGTAAATCATTTATTAATGTGCTACTATTCTATTTACTATTTTATTAGAGGAAGGCAATGAAGTATGGCAAAAGTCAAAAAAGCAACCAAAAAAGAGATAGAAGAGATAAAAAGTATCTTTCTTGAACACTATCCTGATTCTGTCACTGAATTAGAGTATCGTAATCTTTTTGAACTGCTCATTGCGGTCATGCTCTCTGCCCAGTGTACAGATAAACGTGTGAATATCATTACCCCTGCTCTTTTCGAAGCCTATCCCGACCCGGTATCTCTTGCCAATGCCGACCTGGATGAAGTCAAATCGTACATCAATACCTGTTCATTTTTCAACAACAAAGCCAAAAATCTCATCAAAATGGCACAGAGTGTCGTAGAACATTATGGGAATGAAGTGCCACTGGAGCGTGATGAACTGGTCAAGCTTGCAGGCGTGGGTCAAAAAACAGCCAATGTCGTCATGATAGAGTATGCCGGTGCCAATCTTATGGCTGTAGATACCCATGTATTCAGGGTCGCGCACCGTTTAGGGCTCTCTGATGCCAAAACCGCTGTCAAATGTGAAGAGGAGTTAAGTAAAAAGTTTAAAACAGACCTACATCTGCTCCATCAGGCGATGGTACTCTTTGGACGCTACAGATGTAAAGCGGTCAAACCCGAGTGTGAAGGCTGCTTTATGGAGGCCCATTGCAAAACAAAACAAACCTTTAAAGTGTAAGGATTCTCTTAGTACTTCTGTAATTCAATCTCTTTTCTGCTCTTCATTCACCGATCTTATGATCCGTTTCACTACCTCAAACGTACGTTCAACGGATTCCAGGTCGACCATCTCTCTTGTAGAGTGCGGATACCGTATGGTTGGACCGATGGAAGCAAACTTCATGGCAGGATATTTCTCTGCGATGACACCACACTCAAGTCCTGCATGTATCGCCATCATCTTTGTTTTACCGAACACCGACCGCATCTCTTGACTGACAAGATTGGTAAAATCACTGACATCGGGTTTCCATGCGGGGTATTTATCTTCAAGTTTTACGTTAAAACCGTAAGCGTTAAAAAATGCTAATGTTTCTTTTGAAATATCTTCCAGCTTTAGCGCATCCATTGCACGTGCACTGGTTTCCACAAGAAGCCCACCTTTCTCATCTGCGGTGATAATGGCCAGGTTGATACTGACATCAGGAATGCCCAGCGCCTCATTTTGTGCATGTACACCATGCTTGAATTGATGTATCATCTCTATGGTTTGAGCGCCCTCACGCAATACTTTCGGTCTTTCCGTCAGTTCACGTACCTTCACCAACTCTGTGTTCTCCAACTTCAATGCACTGCGTACAATGGCCACTGCATTTGCCGGAATAGAATTTCGACGTTCTCCTGCATAGATACTTGCCAATTGTGTGATCTGGTGTTCATGTAAATACTCACCCAGTACTTTGATCGCAGAAGGAATGCCTTTATCGATATCTACACCGGAGTGTCCACCGACCAGTCCTTTGACAGCCACTTCATAGCAATCGCCACTTCCGTCCACATAACTGTCTTGTTTGGTGGCTGTAATATCGACACCGCCTGCACACCCGATATAGACCTCTGCTTCATCCTCACTGTCTAGGTTTAACATGTAGGGGCTCTGAAGATCAAAGGAGACTTGATTGGCCCCTATGAGTCCGACCTCTTCGTCAGCCGTGAACAGAAATTCCAACTCTTGGCCTTCATCCATAAGCTGCATCATCATTGCTATGGCCATACCGTTGTCTGCACCTAGGGAAGCATCTTTGGCTTTCATCCAGCCATCTTCTATATAGGTTTCCAGGATAGGTGCCTTGCCCATGCAGACCATGTCATAATGTGCCTGAAGACAGAGTGCCGGTCTGCCTTTTGAGATGAAAATATTTTTAATGTCGTCTACTTCAACGTCATACCCTCTTTCTTTAGCAAACGTAACCAAAAATTCCAATAACCTGTCTGCTATTTTACTGCAGTGCGGGATCTGTGTGAGGGTTTGAAAATGTTCGATGATAGATGACATATATACTCTTTTTTCCAAATTATAGTAAAATCACATAAAAAAACAGGGAGTATGCATGGAACATTTCTTTACCTGTCCCTACTGTTGGGAACGTATCTCCATGGTACTGGACTATTCCGAGGAAGAAAGTGAATATATAGAAGACTGTGAAGTATGCTGTCGCCCCATAGAACTTCATTTCAGGTTTTCCGGGAAAGAGTTGGTGAGTTTTGAAGCGAGAAGAATGGAAGGGATCTAATCCTCATCTTCCAGCTTTTCAAAACGGGGTATGCAGAGCCCCTCTACCTCAACTTTTTCTATGAACATCTCATACGGACGCACCCATGTTCCTTGATCTCCATATAATGCCTTATAGACCACCATCCACTCCTTGGTCTCTGAGTGTTGTGCTGTCATAAAGACCTCATAAAGATTTCCTTTATAATGTCTGTAGACTCCTTTTTCCAATTTCATTTTAGATCTCCTTCTCTTCCGCTATGGATATTAGTCTATAGAATTTTCATTAAAGATACTATAATATACTTATGATTATAGATTTACGCAAAAGGATACAAAATGAAAAAATGGCGTTTGGATTTTAGAATATGGCACTGGGTACATGCAACAGTCATTTTGGGCCTGTTAGGCACTGTATTTTTACGCAAAACCTTTTTAAGCTGGAGAACGAACTCTGAACTTCTGACACAAAAACTTTCAGAGATCAACATTGAGGTCACCTCAGATCAGGCGAAAACACTTGCTACCGCCATCCGTGCACCCATGTGGGAGTGGCACATCATCTTAGGGTATGCGCTCGCAGTTTTAGTCGTATGGCGACTACTGCTCTTTTTTACCCCAAGTGGAAAAACAAACTACCAGAACTTCAAAGAAAAGACGCTCTATAAAAAAACGGTCGCCCTAAGTTATATCGTTTTCTATGCTGTCCTTCTCTTTATGGCCATTACAGGATTGACCATCCATTTTTATGAAGCACTCTCTCTTACTAAAGATACGGCCCATGACATCAAAGAGCTGCATGAACTTGTCTACAATGCCGTACTGATCTTTGTACCTTTACATATCATCGGGGTCATTGTTGCTGAGAGCAGAGATGAAAAAGGGATCATTTCAGATATGATCCACGGAGGGGCGTAAAACCTGTCCGTTTTTAACAGGACCTAATAGAGGAGCTGAACCCATAAACAATAAAGTCCTAAAACCCTATAATGAATAATAGGTTGCACCTTTATGGTGTACCACCAGTGCAGTCGTGCTCTGTTCCGGGACTATCTGGAATGTCTCAGAGAGTTCTATGCCGAACTCTTCAGGTTTTAACATATCAAACAACTCTCTACTCTGTTCAAGGTCAGGACATGCCGGGTACCCGAACGAGTATCTCGCACCCTGGTAACGGTTCATACGTACATCACGTAACGTATTGCCTTCATCTTCGGCAGTGATATTCAGATCCAAACGTATCTGTTTGTGCACGACTTCAGCCAATGCCTCAGCAAGTTCAACAGAGAGCCCGTGTACCATATTATACTCCAGGTATTTTCCTGCATCGTAAAGCTCTTTTTCATAGGCACTGAACTTGGCTCCGGCACTGACACAGGTCAGAGCGATGACATCATGTCTGTCATGTCTGAAAAAGTCAGAAAGTGCACGGTGCGGCTTCCTTCCCTGTCTTGGGAAAGAGAACTTGGTGACTGCCCTGCCGATGACCTTGTCCAAAGGCTCTCGGTTGGCATTTGCATCGACATTCCACCCTTCACTCTCATCGAACAAGTACAATTCCTGATCCTCGCTCCTGCAAGGATAATATCCGTAGATGATCGTCGGCTCGAACAGGTCTTTTTCGATAAACTCTTTTTTCAAACGTTCAAAAGCAGGATAGACCGTCTCATCTATGAGCTTTTGATAGACTTCTTTATCCATACCTTTACTCTTATAGCCCCAGTGCATCTTAAAGACAGAACGCGTATTGATCCACTCGTAGATCACAGAGAGATCCAAGTCCCCCTTTTGAAGTACTCTTCTTCCCCAGAATGGCGGTGTGGGTATCTCCACTTTCTCAGGCATCTCTATCTCTTCGAACGGTGGTATCACCACCTCTTTTTTTACTTTTTCCTGACGCTCTTCCATATCTCCGGCCAGACGCGTGTCCAACCCTACGGAATTATCTTCATTGAACTTCTCTATACGGCTCATCGCGATCACCCCGTCAAATGCATCACGACAGTAGAATATAGGGCCTTTGTAGATAGGTCTACAGAAATCATCGACAAAAGAGCGTGTGAGTGCTGCCCCGCCTAAGAGTACCGGAATTTCCATACCCATCTCGGCCATCGTTTCAAGATTCTCTTTCATCACCGCTGTGGACTTCACTAGAAGACCGCTCATTCCTATGGCCTGTATCGATTGTTTCTCTACAATGTCGAGATACTCCTGCAGTTCCGTTTTGATGCCCACATTGACCACTTTAAATCCGTTGTTCGAAAGGATAATGTCCACAAGGTTTTTACCCACATCATGAACATCCCCTTTGACCGTACCGATGACCAGTGTGGTATCCGTCTCTTTTTCCTGTTTGGTCAAATAAGGATTGAGGTAGTCTACCGTTGCTTTCATCGTTTCGGCACTCTGCAGTACAAAAGGAAGCTGCATCTGTCCTGAACCAAAGAGTTCACCCACCACTTTCATCGCATCAATAAGGATCTCATTGACTATCACATCGGGGTGTATCTCGTGACGTGCCTCCTCCACAAGCGGCAGCATCCTTTCTTTGTCACCATCCATAAGAAGTTTTTTAATCTTCTCTTCATGACTCATAGCCTCATAAGCTTCATCTGCACCCTCATCTTCTACCACAGCATCTGCAAAATGGTCGATGAATTTAAACAATGATTTCTCATCCGGTGTAAAAAGCAACTCTTCACAAATCGCAATGTCTTCTGCCGTCATTTTGGCCAGGGGAATAATGTGTTTCACATTGATGATCACAGAGGTCATACCTGCCTGTACACAATGATGCAAAAAGACTGAATTGAGGTAGAACCTCGCATGCTTTTCCAAACCGAATGAGATGTTTGAAAGGCCAAGCGTGGAACCTACCTCAGGATAGATCTCATGTATCTCTTTGATAGCTTCATAGGCATTCTTTCCAGCCAATCTGTCTTCTTCTTCACCTGTACCCACTGTAAAGGCCAACATATCGAACATAATGTTTTGAGGTTTCAGTCCATATTTGTTCACGGCAAGTTCATACATGCGTTTAGCCACCGCTACTTTCTTCTCTTTGCTCCTTGCCATCCCCTCTTCATCGATCACAAGGCAGACAAGTACAGCCCCAAACTTTTTGGCCAATTTACAGTAGGTTGCAAAGTTCTCTTCTCCATCTTCGAGGTTCGTGGAGTTGATGATAGGCTTTCCACCGATACACTTCAGCCCCTCTTCTATCGTATTGGGTCGTGTTGCATCCGGCATAAGAGGAAGCGGTATCTTCTGGTTATAGAGCTCCATGACCGCCCTCATATCCTTGGCCCCGTCACGTCCTGCAAACTCCACGTTGACATCAAGCATATGTGCCCCATCACGTACCTGTGCCTGACCTACGGTCAGTGTACCTTCATAGTCACTGGCCAAAATAAGCTCTCTGAATGCTTTTGATCCTGTCGCATTTGAACGCTCCCCTATGAGCAGTGGTGCCGGTTCCTGGAACAACTCTACACTATTGAACAAAGAAGCGACACTTGGCTTGATACTACCTGTAGGTTTTTTAGGGACTATCACTTCAACTGCTTTTTTGAGTGCCTGGATATGCTGTGGTGTTGTTCCGCAACATCCACCTAAAAAGCTTACACCGGCGTACCTTGTAAATTCCAATTGTTTTTCAGTAAATTCATCCGGTCCCATAGGATAGAAGGTATACCCCCCACGGTTCTGGGGCAAGCCTGCATTCGCATGCACTGAGATAGGTATCGCACAAAGTTCAGAGAGTGTTTTAAGGTGTTTTTTTACCTGGTCTGGCCCCGTACCGCAGTTAAATCCAAGTGATAAGATATCAAACGGTTCAAGTATTGTAACGATCGTCTCAACATTGGTACCTATAAGCATAGTTCCACTCAGTTCGATCGTAACGGATACCATAATAGGAAGCTGCACATCTCTCTCTTCATTTGCATCCTGACATGCATGCAATGCAGCTTTGATCTGCAGAGGATCCTGACAGGTTTCCAAAAGAAAAACATCACATCCGCCATCTATAAGTCCAAGTGCAACACATTTATACCCTTCATACATTTCATCATAATGGATATGCCCTAGAGAAGGAAGCTTTGTGCCCGGTCCTATCGAACCCAAGACAAACTTCGGTGACTTCTCTGTACCGTATTCGTTACAGATCTTCTTTACTATCTGAGCACCTTTTTTAGAAAGTTCATAGGCACGTTCACCCATCTGATACTCATCCAGTACCCAAGGCATCGTACCAAATGTGTTCGTCTTAAGTAGGTCAGCACCTGCCATAGCATAACGCTTATGGATACGCTCTATAAGTTCCGGTGCACTATGGTTAAGCAGTTCATTACATCCCTCTTGATCCACACCTTTATCATCTATCCATGCTTCGGAAGGAACTTTAAGGTCTTGTATCTGTGTACCCATTGCGCCATCGATGACGAGTATACGCTCTTGTAAAAGTGATTTGATTGTTTCTGTAATAGACAAAAAACGCCCCTTTATCATAATTCTGTAATTGTAGCAAAGTATGAAGAAAATATGATTAAATCTGAGTCACAAAGTAGTCTATTATGTCCATATAAGCTATAGATAGATACTATGTTAGGTATAATATCTAAGGCTAAACTCATTGTGAAGTGAGGACAGAAAGTGATGGGTCTCAATGTAGATTGCCAGACTGCCAAATGTATTTGATCTGCATTTGTACTTCCTTTTGTCCTAATAAGACTTTTAATGCAACCTATCTATTGTTTATGGAGAGAAAATGGGAAAAACAATTAAAAACACTATTAACGGAAAAGAAATCACAAAACCAGATCCGGTAGATGTAGAAGTGCCGTTTGACGGTGGTGTGATGATCACAGAAACAGACCCGGCAGGTATCATCACTTATGCCAACCGTAAATTTCGTGAACTTACCGGTTATACAAAAGAAGAACTCATCGGATCTCCACACAGTATAAACAGACACCCAGATATGCCAAAAGCTGCATTTAAAGGGTTATGGGAAACCATCAAAGGTGGAAACTATTGGGAAGGGTTTGTCAAAAATATGACAAGTGAAGGCAAATATTACAATGTTGTTGTATGGATCAAGCCTAAATTGGATGATGACGGCAATGTCATCGGATATATTGCAGGAAGAAAGATCCCTGATAAAGACCTCATGCAAAGAGCTTTCGACAAATACAAGGTCATGAAGAATGATGAAATGTAGTTAATGGGCCTAACCCATTAACCAAAAAGTATATACAATACTATAACGCTTTTTTTGCTTCCTGCAATGCTTCGATCACTGCATCGATATTTGCTTTAGGAATATGCACTTTCCAGTCCGGTTCTTCAGCACCTGCCTGCAGTGAAATACCGATACTTGCTACACTTTCACTCTTTGGACCATACGGTTCTTTTACTGTGGTCACTGTGATCTTCCCATCTTTTGTACCACTCAAACCCATTTCATCTATTTTTGTGACTGTTCCGCTCATCTATACTCCTTTAAATTTTGATATCAATGATTATAGTACAATGACTTAACTATTTTTTACCTTTGAGCAAACCCATCATTTTGGCCTGCAAACGCAACCACATTTTATGATCAATAGCAGGAAACCCTGCATAGGTCTTACCACCTTCAAGAGATTTGGTGACACCACCTTTTCCTGCAATGGTTGCAAAAGCACCCACTTTCAAGTGTCCTGCAGTGGCACTCTGTCCGCCCATGACCACATTTCTGCCTAACGTCGTCGAACCTGCAAGACCCACTTGTGCAGCACAAAGTGTATGCTCTCCTACATCACAGTTATGTGCGATCTGTATCAGATTATCCAGTTTGGTACCTTTACGTATATAGGTGGTACCAAATACGGCTCTGTCTATGGCACAGTTTGCACCGATCTCTACATTATCTTCTACCACCACATTACCATTCTGATAGATCTTCACATGCTCACCAAGCTTTGTATGCGCAAATCCGTACCCGTCACAACCGATCACCGTACCGCTATGAATGATACACTCAGCGCCGATCTGTGTATGATGATACAAGGTCACATTGGGATGCAGAAGTGTCCCTGAACCAACAGTCACATTGTCTCCGAGATAACACCCCGGTAAGATGGTCACATGATCTCCAAGTGTCACATTCTTACCAAAAGAGACGCTTGTATCTATATCGCAACCTTTACCCATAGCAGGCTGTGATGTCTCACTCCCCATTTTATGTGCAAAGAACTTAGAGGCCAGTGCCAGTTTAAGATATGCCTCATCCGTAATCAATGCGATCGTTCCGGAAGGCAGTAATCCTGCATGCTTTTCATCGATCAACACCGCAGCAGCCTTGGTCTCTGCCAATTGTGAAGCATATTTACTGTCTGTAAAAAAACTGAGTTGTGTGGAAGTCGCCTCACTTAAGGTATGTATCCCTTCGATAGTGATATCTTCACCATGAAAATCTACACCGATATGTGCTGTGATCTGAGAGAGTGGGTAAGTCATAAAGTGGTCCTTTTAACTTAAAGTAGATGTCACTTTCCTGTAAGGAGAGTGACAGAAGTAAAATGGTTTCTATCTTTCTATAGCTACAACACCGCCACGTACAACTTCATAAGGGTTGTAACGCTGCGCTGCTTCTATAAAATGCTGTATACGTATAGGTTCATCTGCAACCATGGCAATGATCATCTCTTTACCCACATTTGCGATACCACCGTTATATGCGGCACATAATGCTCCGATGTCACTTAAGTGCTCGGTAATAGGGAACTTCACCAAGACCATCTCTTTTTCAACCATCTCTTCATGCTCGATCACCTTATAGACGGGTATGAGCTTATGCAGTTGCTTGGTGATCTGTTCCATCACTTTAGTAGAACCGTTCGTTTCGATCGTAATATGTGACATATCACTGTCTGGTATGGGTGCCACAGTGAGTGATGCGATGTTATAGCCACGTGCTGCAAAAAGTGATGTGACACGTGCAAGAACAGAACTTTCATTCAATACGATAACAGAAATAACACGTCTTTCATTCATAGAATTTTCCATTATTTCTCTCCTTTTTGCGGTAACATCATATTGAAGAGTGCACCGCCGGCCGGTACCATAGGAAGTACATCTTCAAAACGGTTCACGGCAACATTCATGAAACACACCTTATCTTGTGCTATTGCATCTTTGATCGCTGCATCAAACTCTTCTTTGGTAGTCACGTCATACCCTATTCCGCCACACGCCTCAGCCAGTGCTTTCCAGTTCGGTTGGAATGTCAAGTCTGTCTCGGAGTAGCGCTTTTCATAGAAGAACGTCTGCCACTGTCTAACCATTCCCAGGAAGTGGTTATTGAGTATAAGATTGATGACCGGTATTTTGTACTCTGCCGCCGTCACCAGTTCTTGCATATTCATCAGGATCGAACCGTCACCTGTGATATTGATAACCGTTTTATCGGGGAAGGCTCTTTTTGCACCGATGGCTGCAGGGAAACCAAAGCCCATCGTTCCCAATCCACCGGAATTGATCCACTGGCGTGGTCTATCGAACGGATAATGCTGCGCTGCCCACATTTGGTGTTGCCCGACATCTGAAGTGATGATGGCATTTTCACCTACCAGTTCACCGATACGTTCTATAGCCCATTGCGGCTTGATGACCTCATCAGAATCAACATAAGATTGAGGGTGCAGCTCATCATAACGCTTCAATATCTCTCTCCATGCCTGGAATCTGTCTGTATCTATTCCATCAAGAAGCGGTAACATCTCTTCAAGAACCTGACTGACATCACCTACGATAGGATAGTCAACATCCACAAGTTTACCGATATTCGCTGCATCAATGTCTACATGAATAATATCTGCATATTTTGCAAACTCGGAAAGTTTACCTGTTACCCTGTCATCAAATCTCGCACCAAGAGAGATCACCAGGTCTGTCTCTGACATTGCCATATTGGATGCATAATTCCCATGCATCCCCAGCATACCAAGAAGCAATGGATTTTTGGCACCCATTACACCTCTTGCCATCAATGTTTCAACGGTAGGGATCTGCGTTTTTTCTGCCAGCTTACGTACAAGATCACTCGCGTTTGAAAGTACCACACCACCCCCGATGTAAAGCAAAGGTTTTTTTGCTTTTTTCATCGCTTCTACAGCTTTTTCTATCTGCTTTTTGTTTCCTTTGTATGTCGGTTTATACGTAGGAATATTGACAGAATCAGGGTAGACAAACTCACCGATATCTACAGTAATATCTTTAGGAATGTCGATAAGCACCGGTCCCGGTCGTCCAGAACGCGCAATATAAAATGCTTCTTTCAACAAACGAGGCAGTTCTTCCAATGAACGTACCAAAAAGTTATGTTTTGTACAGGGTCTGGATATACCTACAGCATCTATCTCTTGAAACCCATCTGTACCGATAAGCGACAAAGGCACCTGCCCGGAGATCACGACCATAGGAATTGAATCCATATAAGCTGTAGCCAGTCCAGTGACGGCGTTTGTAAATCCTGGTCCACTGGTTACCATCGCAACACCCACTTCACCTGTAGCTCTTGCATAACCATCTGCTGCATGAACAGCTGCCTGTTCGTGACGGTTCAAGATATGCTCAAACCCTTCTTGTTTGTAAATTTCATCATAAACGTGCATGATCGCACCGCCCGGGTAACCAAATACGGTCTTAACACCCTCAGCGATAATCGCTTCACACACCATTTGTGCACCACTCATCTGCATGGTCTACACTCCATTTAAATTTTTTTTGATTATATCTAAAAAAGATTAGAGTTTAATGGGCCTGATGCCCGCAAGCTTCTATGGCCACTCCCTCGCGTAAGCCATCATCTATCACGATACAGCTTTCAAACCCCAATAATCTGAAGAGTTGTTTGTAGATAAGGATACCTGCTGCTATGAGATCAGAACGTCCCGTACCTACAGCGATCTCTCTCTCTTCAAATGGCATGGAGAGTAATTCTTTCAAGTAAAAATCCAACTCCTCTATTGCAAGAGAAGTACCGTTGATCTTTGATGCATCATAGGTTTCATAATTTTGTCCGAGTTTCATGGCTGCAACGGTCGTAGGTGTCCCGGCTGTGGCTACGAAAGCATTGACCTTGCTTTTACTATGATAAAGATTCTCACAAAATCGTTGCATCTCAGCCATCTCTTTAGGAAGGACTTTCTCTATTTTTTCCAACGTTTCATAGGTTTGTGCAATGGTCACGATCCCTAAAGGAAAACTTTTAGAAACCGTTTCATCTCCATAATGGAAGATAAGTTCGGTAGAACCTCCACCTATATCAATCAGTACAAAGCTCTCCGAAGTATCCTGTAATGTGGAGAGTCTGTGTCTTACCGCGAGTAGAGTGAGTCTTGCTTCTTCTTCACCGGAGATGATATCAAAGTGCACACCTGTCTCTTTTTTGATCCGGGAAAGCACTTCATCCGAGTTCACTGCTCTGCGTACAGCTTCCGTTGTCACGGCTCTTACCAAAGATGAGGAAAAATCGATCTGCTCTTGTGCTTCCTGTATGGCTGAGATGACCTTTTTTACAGCCTCGTCATTGATCACCCCATACTGAGCCAGACCATCTGCCGTCTTCACGACCTTTTCAAATTCAGCTGTATGTCTGCCTGTGCTACACTCATACTCCAATACACGTAAAGTATTTGAACCTAGATCTATCGCTATCATTAATGTTCTTCTTTAAAAGAAAACCCACCCTCTTTGAGTTGCTCTCTTATCTGTTCCTGATGCTCCACACCTTTGGTTTCCAAGGAGACAGAGACATGTGCATCACCGAATTCCAGATCTATAGAGGTTCTGTCATACCCTATCTGAACGATGTTCGCACCTACTCTTGTCAGTATCTCGGTCAATGCCTGTAAAGCCCCCGGTTTGTCTACCAGCGTAACAAGCAGTTTCATCTTACGTGCAGACTTCATCAGTCCTTTTTCAATGATAAGAGAAAGCATTGTCACATCTATGTTTCCTCCACTGAGTACGACAGCTACTTTTGACCCTTTAGGCAAGTCTATCTTTCCATGTAGAAGTGCAGCAACACCTACGGCACCTGCCCCCTCTACCAACACTTTTTGTTTTTCCAATAAAAAGAGTATGGCAGCAGCGATCTCATCTTCGCCTACTGTCTCAAAAACATCCACATTTTTGAGAATATACTCTAAAGTGATCGGGGAAGTATCTCTAACTGCGATACCATCAGCGATCGTCCTTACAGAAGTCGTATCTATAGGTGTTTTTGCATCGTAAGACTGTTTCATTGCAGGTGCTCCTGCTGAAGAGATACCGATGATCTTACACTTAGGATTCAGTGCTTTACTTGCCACAGACATACCTGAGATAAGTCCACCTCCACCAACGCATACAACCATAGCATCAAGATCTTTTATATCCTCAATGATCTCAAGTGCAACTGTACCTTGACCTGCCATAACTTCTTCATCTTCAAAAGGGTGTACAAATGTATAGTTGTTCTTTTCCCCGAATTTTACGGCATAGGCATAGGCTTCATCATAGTTAGACCCATGAAGTATCACATTGGCACCCAGCTCTTTCACTCCCATGACTTTGGTAAGCGGTGTGGATTCCGGCATGACAATGGTGGCTTCGATACCAAAATGTTTTGCTGAAAAAGCTACACCCTGTGCATGGTTACCTGCAGAGGAAGCGACAACGCCACCTTTGTCACCCGCTTCTATCAAAGAAGCAATTTTATTAAAAGCTCCTCTAAGTTTAAACGCACCGGTACGTTGAAGGTTCTCTTTTTTAAGGTACACCTCATAGCCGCTCATTTGGCTTAAAATAGGAGCATAAGAGAAGGGCGTTCGATGCACAACATCCGATACTCTTTCATAGGCTTTTTGGATACTTTTTAAGTCTAACATTATCTTTCCTAGCTATTATATTGTCAGAAGTATATCAGAATAAGGATAAAGCATGGAATGCGAACTGCCACGCGTCAATAGTAGCTGTGAAGAGATGAAGAAATATTTTGAAGAAGCCAAAACCATAGCTGTGATAGGGGCATCACCAAAAACAAACAAAGCGAGCAATCATGTAGCCCACTACTTACAGAAAGTAGGCTACAAAATGATACCTGTCTATCCGAAAGGCGACACCATTTTAGGAGAAAAGGTCTATAGAAGTCTTACTGAGATAGACGAACCTGTCGATATGGTCATCGTTTTTAGAAAACCTGCTGCACTGGATGCTATTGCGGATGAAGTCATAGCCCGTGGTGATGTGAAGACCTACTGGACACAACTTGAACTTATTAACAATGAGGCAGCGCAAAGAGTCAAAGACGCAGGTATCAATGTCGTACAGAACTACTGTGCAATGGTCGAACACAGAAAGCTATTTAAACACACATGAAAAAGATACTTTTAATTACACTGACTTTACTTGGTACAGCGACACTGCAGGCAGAGCTTTTCACAGACCATTTTGAAAATGGTGTGGTCAAATCACAGATCGAATATCTCAAAGGCACAAGAACAGAGACTGCAGAGGGTGTCAAAGACGGACTTGAAAAGGTCTATTATAATACAGGTCAACTGGCATTTGTAGTGAAGAACGTTCAAGGGGTAAGAGAGGGCCCGCTCAATTGGTATGACAGAGAAGGAAACCATCTTGAAGTGATCCATTATCAAAAAGGTAAACGTCATGGTATGAATAAAATATTTTATGCTGACGGGACACTGCGTATAGAGGTCAATTATGTCAATGATGAAAAAGAGGGTCCCGAGAAATACTACTTCAGTACAGGCAAACTCGCCTCTGAAGTCATTTTTAAAAATGGTAAAAAAGAAGGCTTACAAAAAGAATACAATGAAGACGGGACTCTCAACAATGATGTCATGTATAAACATGGATATAAAGAGGGTAAAAGACGGTGGTATGACAAAGAGGGAAAAGTGATCAGAACGGAACTTTATAAAATGGACAGACCTGTCAATCTCATGAAGAAAATTCAGGCTAAAAAACCGGATGCGACCATAGAAGCACTTCACGGTTTAGACTTCAATCCTAACAACAGAAAGGTTAAATAGTCAAAGACGCATAAATTCGACTCTATATATGATGCGAAGGTACACTGTACCAATCAAATGTACCTTCCAAATATGCTTTATTCTATAGCAATAAAAAGTCCATTTAATCAGAGGGATAAATACACATTTTTCTCTCTATATTGACGTACTTATTACCTCATTAAAACCCCATATTTTCGCATATATCCATAAAAATTATAATAACTATTCTTACAGATAATAATAATCTTTAATTATGTTAAATATATTATTATTTTTATAATTTTAAAGAAAACTTAACAATTTTAATGTAAAAATTTATGGTAATCAAATTTAAAAGGAGACTAAAATGATTTCAAAAATTGTAAAAAGCACAGTAGCCTTGTCACTTCTTACCACTGCTGCTTTTTCTGCCGCTGACTATGACAAAACCCCGCCGTTTTCGATGGATAAATTGGAGGCAGTAAAAATAAAAGGGAAAACTGCCTTTCAACCAAAAGCAGACTATAGCATGTTTGTCAACTACGAACTTGGTATGCACTGTGTTGGTTTTGATATGAGCTACTGTTGTGTCATTCCACCATACAACTCTATCCAATCACAAGCGATCAAAGTCGGAAAAGGAAGCAGCCTTCCTAAGCTCATGACACCGGATGATAATGTAAAACTTTTTGCCTACACCAGAGACAACTCATTCTCTGAGGGTAACAAGATGAAGTACTGGACAGTACCTAAAGATGCCGATGGGGATGGCCACTTGGACAGTCCGGGTGATAATGTCGCAAACTATGTATGGTCGCATCTCTTTATCTATAAAGACCTTGAAGGTACGATGCCTCCTGGTGCAACAGAAAAAGACAGACTTAGAGTAGGTCGTCAGATCCAGGTAAAAGTGGACCATGGTCCTTCAGGTGCGCCTATGACCGGGTATATGTCCTATGCCGGTAAAGACGGTGGTAACGTGGTGATGACCGATACCCTCGTACCTCCGGTGAAAGATGTTAAACTTGTCCTTACAGCTTCGCACTTATGGGATGCACTCGGTCTTCCTTTGACTGCGTTTAATGACAGTACAAGAAAAGGTTCACTGCGTACAATAACAGAAAGAGATTTCCAGCCATTCCAGTACTCCACAGTTGAACTTCACACGGGTGATGGGAAACAGGTGAAACAACCCGATGGAACTGCCGTTTCTTACTTTGGTACCAACCCTGTAGATATCCCTAACTGTTATGCTTGTCACTCACGTACCGGTAAAGCAGCTCAAATGGCCAGAGATGAAGGTTTGACCCAAGGAGATGAAGAGTACAACTATTGGAAATCATACCCTGATACATCCGAGTATATGGCGAGACTTTCAGAGGGTTCTATCAACATCCTTGCACTTCACGATAAGCATCATGGTACGACATTCCTCTCTGACTATCGTAATGATGCACCTGCACAGCGTTTAGGTAAAGTCGGTTTTGTGAATTGTACGGACTGTCATGGTGATAACGTTTCTGGGAACCTTCAAGAGCCTAGAGTCACTGCCATGGGTTATAAAACAGTGAAAGCAAAACCGCTTTCAGAAGCGGTGCACGGATTCCACCTAGCCATGGTACCTATGCCTGATGCTGCAGGAAGATCACAATCATGTCAATCCTGTCACCCGACACACTTCCAAAACCCTAGTATGAATGATGACACGAACCCGTTCCGTGTGACAGACAGATATGGTGAAGCAAGATTCTCTAAAGGTGATATCAGAAATTCCGGCGGTGGTTGTTATGTCAGACGTGATGCGCACTCCAACCCGAATGCAAAACCTCCGTTCTTCCTTAATGCTTATGGTAAATGGCAGCTTGAGAACGTTGCAACCAAAGATGAACACGGAAAAGATGCCGGTAAACTTCTAGGTCTATACTGTACGAACTGTCACACGAAAGTAGCGCAAGCGCTTTATGCTGCGGATGACTTGACCAATGATTCCAAACAAGAGGGGAAAACACTTAGAAACAAATCTCTTAAAGAAATGGTAGCAGGTATCACAGGTGGAGACATGAAGAAGTTTGCTTCTTGGGCAGACCCTAAATCAACTGGTGAGAAGAATGAAGTCCTCAGTTACTATGCAGATCACAAATCAGCAACATTGGTTAAAAATGTGGGAGAAGGATTGAAACTGGATCTCAAGCCTTGGAACCATAAAACAGGTGAAGATGTACCGTATTCAGCAGCCTCTGCCGGTAATGACTGGTGGTTGGCAGCTTCTGAACCTCACTGTGCGGATTGTCACTTGGCACCGTTTGTTGAGCAAGATACCGGTGGTAAATACTTCCCGATCGATCAGCCTAACAAGTATTCACTCTATAGATACTCTAAAGCACATGGGAACCTTGCATGTCAGACATGTCATGAGTCGACACATGGTCTTTACTCAACACGATATGACGGTGATGAAAGATCTGTAGATGTGACAACACACCAGCAAGCACTTCAGTATAGTCCTGATGGTAAATATACCGGACCGGTGACCTGTACGGCATGTCACACGGTCAATAATAATGGTGTACCGGTGCAACTGGAGGGTACGGAGTATGCAAATGACTATTGGGCTTCAGTGACATTGGCTCACTTCATGAGAGAGGGAGACCAAAAACTTTCAGTCAAAGAACTGGTGAAAAAATACCCTTATAAAAAATCTGCACAGATCGTGAAAGACGGTTGGAAGTAATGCCAACCCTCTTTGAACTTACTATCTTCATAGTAAGTTCCTTTTCCCTTCTTCATTGAAGGGTTTTTTCTATATTCTTTTTTTCTATCCCTATACTTCACTCTTTATCACTATTTTTTGAGTTCTATCATAATATTACGGGTATAGATGATAAATCCAAAAAGTTGCCCCAGAAGCAAAACAGGATCTTTTCTGAAAACAGCATAACTTAATATCATCAGTGAACCGGTGAGACTTAGCATCCAAAAACCAAATGGAAGATGGGATCTTTTCATCCGTTCAGAGTAGATCCATTGATAGACAAATCTGAAGGTAAATAGAATTTGTCCTATGCTCCCCCAGAGCAAAAGAAACAACGGGATATCCTCATTTTTAAAGAGACGGTGCATCTCGATCTCGTTATTGTTGTATGCATAAAGAACGATGAGTGCAGGGAAAATCCATAAAAAGATCTGCAACACAGAGGGGAGCTTTCTCCAGGATCCTTGAAGCTGCATATTTCTTATATAGATAAAATAGGTGATCGATTGCCCCAACATGATGGCAAAGTCATCACGCAACCATCCATAGATAAATAATAAAAAAGAGGCCATAAGGCTCAATTCCCAAAAAAGTTCAGGGGTGAGTACCTTTTTCACTTTTTCTGACTGTATCCATTGCACAAGCAGACGTGCCGAAAAAAGAATTTGTGCACTGAATCCTATAACATAGACAAAAAGTCCATACGAGAGCCATCCACTACTCATACACTAGGGGTACTCTCTTCAACTTTATAGGTAATATATCTGCTTTTCATCCAACGGTAGGCAAAGGCATCCTGAAGAGGCTTGATGGAACGGTTAAAGATATTGAATTTTGATACCCCTGCGGTGCGTTCAAAATGTTGAACGTTTTTTTGCTGTATCTTGCCGCCTTGAAGTTTGATCAAAGCAGGAATAAAACGATGCATCCCGTCAAAAAAAGGTATTTTTTTTGCCACATCTGCTTTCATTATCTTAAGGGGGCATCCGGTATCGATCACGCCATCATCGATCAAAGCGCGTCTGATAGAGTTGGCAAAAGAGGATTGTACTTTCTTGCTTAACGTGTCTTTTCGTTTACCTCTAAATCCAATAACCGCTTCATACTGGTCTATCTCTTCAAGCAGTAGGTCAAAGTCAAACGGTGTGGTTTGCAGATCCGCATCGATATAGCCTACAAGCTCTGTACCGCAAACATCGATCCCTGCTTTAATAGCCGTACTCAATCCATAGTTTTTATCGAATTTGATATAGCTGAAATCATCTTTTTTACAAATATCCATTATTTTTTCAAAACTGCCGTCCGTAGAGCCGTCATCCACAAATATCACTTTACTTTTCGTGTCACTTTGAGCAAAATACTCTGTAAAAACAGCCTCTATCCTATCTAAATTGTCCACCTCATTGTAGACAGGTACAATGATACTCATTCTATAGTTATTTTTCATATCATACTATTTCCATATGTTTTTTGATGTAGATTCCCACTATTATAACGTACAATAATATAAAAGCTTCAAGGGTTTTACAAGCATGCTTTTTACTACAGGGTCATACAATATTCGAATAGATCTTTCCGCAGGAAACAGATAAAATTTCATATATTGAAAATGAGGTTAAAGAGAATAAGGATATACTTACCGTCAAATATCCCCATCATACGTTTTACACGCAAGAAAGAGTTCATTCTATCTGCAGAAGTGAAGACGATATTTTATTTGATTTCTATCTATAGTGAAGGAAAAAAGTACAAGTCATGATGAAACATCTCTCTATTCCCTTTTTCATACTCATTCTGATAACCGCTATTGGCATCTATTTTCGTCCTATTTGGATCATCGATGAAACACGTTATCTCAGTGTCGCATGGGAGATGTGGGATAAAGGCTCCTTTTTGGTTCCACTGCTCAATGGTGAGCCTTACCCCCATAAACCTCCATTTATATTTTGGTTGGTACATGTAAACTGGTTACTTTGGGGGGTGAATGAAACCACTGTACGCTTCATCCCTATGCTATTTGGTTTTGGGACGCTCGTTCTGGCCTATAGACTCTATCTTACGCTCTGGAAAGATGATGTTCAAGGTGCGCAAAATACCCTTCTGATCCTGGCAGGTACCCTGATATTCACTTTTTATAATTCACTGTTTATGTTTGATATCATACTGACATTTTGGGTATTTGTCGGTGTTTTGGGTATCGTGCAGGCTGTACAGAAACAGACATTTCTTCCATTTTTCCTTATCTCACTCTCATTTGGCTTTGGCATACTGACCAAAGGACCGGTTATTTTAGTACACCTTCTGCCACTTTTACTGCTTGCACCCTATTGGAGTGCACAAAACATAGATAAACGTATTTATGTGAAATTTTTCTTGGCATTTTTAGGGGGTGCTGCCATTGCACTTTCCTGGGCGATCCCGGCAGGTATTGCCGGCGGTGAAGCCTATCAACATGCTATCTTTTGGGGCCAGACAGCTGACAGGATGGTGAACTCTTTTGCACACCAAAGGGCGATCTGGTGGTATCTTGCGCTGTTGCCATTATTACTTTTCCCATGGTCATTCCATAAAGTATTTTATACGTCACTTAAAAAGACAACTATGGATCACGGGTTGAAAATGCTGTTGGTCTGGATGCTATCTGCACTGCTTGTATTTTCATTCATCAGCGGTAAGCAGGTACATTATCTCCTGCCTGAAATTGCTGCATTCTCCCTTTTTTGTGCAAGGGTCCTCACGACTGCTGCTCCTAACATGAAAGGCTATACAAAGTCTCTAGGGTATACCTATCTCTTCTTTGCGATCGTATTTGCCATTGCACCTTTTGTTGCACCGAAATCCATCACATTTCCTGTGGACAGCACTGCTTTTTTACTCTCAGCATTTTTGCTGTTTATTCTTGGACTTTATCTTGTAAAAAAGCATTTTACACTGAAACACGATGCCATAAAGGTCATGGCTTTAAGTATCATAGTGGCTGTTTTCGCAGTGCATTTTGCCATTCACAACTTTTTAGCCGCACAGGATATTTCCAGCTTTTCACAAAAAATTTCTTCTTTGCAGCAACAAGGTATACCGGTAGCACAGGATAAAAAATACCATGACCAGTTTCATTTTTTAGGCAGACTTCATGATCCTATCATCGTCTTAAAAGGTAAAGAGAAGATCGCTACGTTCATAGAGGAGCATCCTGATGGCATGATCATTACCTACCGCAAGAAAAAGCATATGCATAAGATAGATCAAGATCTCATCACGGACAAGACAAGCTTCAAAGGCAAATACGCCATCCTCGTCAAAGCAGATCTGTACAACAAACTAGATCGTATACCCTAAGATCACACTGACCTCTTCTTCAAAAATACGCCGCTTTCCACATGCTCCGTATGCGGGAACTGGTCAAACATCGCTGCTTCAAGCACCTCATGTGTTTCTGACAGTGTTACAAGATCTCTGGCAAGTGTTTCAGGGTTACATGAGATATAGATAATATTTTCTATATGTGAAATAAGTGCTATGGTTCCCTCATCCAATCCTGCTCTTGGCGGATCTACCAGTACCGTACTGAAGTTATAACTTTCCAGATCTATCCCCTTCAGTCTGGAAAACGCTCTTGCACCATTCAAAGCCTCTGTCATCTCTTCTGATGCCAGTCTTGCGAAAGTGATATTTTCAATAGCATTGAGCGCACAATTTTCGAGTGCCGCATGAATGGATCGTTTACTGATCTCCGTAGCCAACACTTTATCAAAGTAAGATGAGAGAGGAAGTGTAAAATTCCCCAGACCGCAGTAGCTCTCTAAGAAATCCCCGGACCCTACCCTTTTGGCTTGTTTGATTGCCCACTCTATCATCTTGACATTCACTGCAGGATTTGGCTGGGTAAAACCACTCTCATATTGCACATAGGTAAACGTTTTTCCGTCGATATCCAATGTTTCGCTTACAAACTCATCCGAAAGGATCACTTTTTGTTTACGGCTTCGTCCCATGATCTTACAGTTGAGCTCTGATTCAAGCGCTTTTGCCTCAGCACGCCACACATCATCGAGCTTTCTATGGTACAACATCGTGATAAGACATTCATCAGTGGTCGTTGCCAAAAACTCCACGGCAAAAAGACGCGCTTTTAACACTTCTGTAGAGGCATTGATCTTTTCAAGTAACTTCCACATACGCTTCTCTATGGGCTCTATGACCTTAGGACACTCTTCTATGATGATGGCACCTTTTTTCTCGATGTTACCCATCGCATAATCACACCTCTCTCCCTCATGCCAGATACGAAACTCCGCTCTGGCCCTGTAATGATCGGTAGGCGAATCAAAAACTTCCAGGTCCCCCTGATAAAAAGGGGCCAAAAGCCCGGAAACCCTCTGCTCTTTTTGCTTTAATTGTGCCTCATACCCGATCTCATAGAGTCCGCAGGACCCACAACTTCCAAAATGTTTACAGTTCAAACTTCATACCTTTAATTTGCATTGGATATAATCACAATAATAAAATATATCTGTAATTTTACCCAAAAGGTCCAAAATGTCTATAAGCGTTGTCATCCTCGCAGCAGGTCAAGGTACAAGAATGAAGTCCACGACCCCCAAAGTACTTCATGAAATCTCCGGAAAACCTATGCTATTCCATGCCATTGATGCAGCGCAAAAGATCTCTGATGACATCACGGTAGTACTCTACCACCAGGCAGCACGTATTCAAGAAGCCATAGAGGTACACTACAGCGGCATACATTTTCATATGCAGGATGCTGAACAGTTTCCCGGTACAGGCGGGGCCATGAAAGGTGTCAAAGTTGCACATTCCAAAGCATTGATACTCAATGGTGACATGCCGCTTGTCACCATGTCTGCTCTGGAGTCGCTCATGCAGGGAGATGCCGACATCAACATGTCTGTGATCAAACTGGACAACCCGACTGGTTATGGACGCGTGGTCATCAGCCAAGAGAAGGTCATAGAGATCGTGGAAGAGAAAGACTGTATTCCTGCACAAAAAGAGATACAGACTGTCAATGCGGGTGTCTACTGCGTGAAAAAAGAGTTACTGGAACGTTATATCCCTGTGCTAAGTAATGACAATGCCCAAAAAGAGTACTACCTCACGGACATCGTCAAAATGGCCGTAGATGATGGGAAGATCGTTCATCCTGTCATGGTAGAAGAAGAGGAGTTCAAAGGTGTGAACTCCAAGCTTGATCTTGCACATGCAGAAGAGATACTTCAAAGACGTATCAAAACAGCATGGATGAAAGCCGGTGTCTCTATGCGTTTGCCAGAAACCATTTACATTGATTCACGGGCCACGTTTGAAGGGGAATGTCTATTGGAGAACGGCGTAAGCATTCAGGGTGCTTCGCATATCATCGCGTCGCACATTAAAACACACTCTGTCATAGAAGATGCACATATAGAGAATTCTGATGTGGGGCCTATGGGAAGAGTAAGACCACATTCAAAACTTATCGACACGCATATCGGTAACTTTGTGGAAGTAAAGAAATCAACACTGACAGGGGTCAAAGCCGGACATCTCGCATACATTGGAGATGCAACCATAGAGGAAGGGTCTAACATCGGGGCAGGTGTCATTACCTGTAATTACGACGGAAAGCACAAATACCAAACCAAGATTGGTAAAAATGTCTTTGTGGGTTCAGATACACAGCTTGTTGCACCTGTGATCATAGAAGATGATGTGATGATAGCAGCTGGAAGTACCATCAACAAAAACGTAGCACAGGGTGAGCTTGCCATCTCAAGAGCGCCTATGAGAACTGTCAAAAATTTCTTTTATAAATTTTTTGGAGACAAATAGTATGCAAATTGATCTAAGCGGCAAATCTGTACTCATTGGTGTTACGGGCAGTATCTCAGCCTATAAAGCTTGTGATCTCGCACGTCTTTTTGTCAAATCAGGTGCTTCTGTACATGTTGTCATGAGTCCCTCTGCCGAGCGTTTTGTCTCAGCATTGACCTTTGAAGCGCTCACACGCAATGCTGTTTTAACTGAGAAGAGTGAATCCTGGGCCAGTGAGCTCAATCATATAGAGTTGGGGAAAAAGTGTGATGTGTTTATCATTGCTCCTGCAACAGCCAATACCATTAACAAAATCGCACAGGGTATTGCGGATAATATTTTAACCCAAACTGCACTGGCATTTAAAGACAAGATCCTCATCGCTCCTGCTGCCAATACACAGATGCTGGCAAAGACTGCTACATGCAATGCCCTGACCTTTTTACAGGAGAATGACTATACGATCATCAATCCTCAAGATAAACTCCTTGCCTGCGGAGATGTGGGAAGCGGAGCACTGGCAGAACCGACCGAGATATTTTTGGAAGTTGCCAAAGCATTATGCAGTGATCCATTTTGGGAAAACAGATCTGTCATTGTCACGGGTGGAGGCACACGCGAAAAACTGGATGAAGTACGCTATATATCAAACTTTTCCTCCGGGAAAATGGCAAAGTCACTCTGTCTCGCACTCTACTTGAGAGGTGCAGAGGTATCGTATATCTCTACAATGGGGTTTGATGACCTGCCCTCAGCCATTGCCACCATAGAAGCCCACGATGCACAGGATATTTTAGAGGCCACGCAGCACTCTATTCAAAAAGTCACTACAGACAGCCACAAGGTGAAAATGCCTTATTTGTTCATGGTAGCAGCCGTTGCAGACTTTACCCCCAAAGCGCCGCAAAGCGGGAAACTGAAGAAATCCATGCTTGGTGATACATGGAATATTGAACTCAAGCAGACTACCGATGTACTCGCATCTATCGATAAGAGTGCTATCAAAACCGTAGGTTTTAAAGCAGAAATGGATACACAAGAGGGGTTGAACAATGCCATCGCGCTTTTAGATAAAAAAGGGGTGGATGCAGTGTGTTATAACCTTTTGAAAGATGCCAAAAGTTTTGGCGGCAACGATAATGAAATCACCTTTATTACCAAAGAGGGACAAGTGGCTCTAGGACGTGCCGATAAACTCACGCTCTCCAATAAAATACTTGATGAATCCAAAAAGCTCATCCATGAAGAAGATCTCCATGTCTGAGAATTCAATCAAGCATCTTGCTATCATTATGGATGGTAATGGAAGATGGGCAAAAGAACGTGGTCTTAAACGTACGAAAGGACATGAGGCTGGTGCAGAGATCATTCGCGATATTACGACTTACTGCGCTGCACATAAAACTATAGAGACCGCTACGTTTTATGCTTTTAGCACCGAAAACTGGAAACGTCCCAAACTTGAAGTAGAGTTCCTCATGAAACTGCTTGACCGATACCTTCAAAAAGAACTGGAAACCTATCAATCGCATAATATCCGTTTTCAGGCGATCGGCAATATTGAAGCCTTTAGCAAATCTCTACAGGAACGTATCAGAAAAACGGAAGAACTCACCCAAAGCAATACCAGTCTTACACAGATACTGGCGTTAAATTATGGCGGACGTGCAGAAATAACCTCTGCAGTGAACAGCCTTATCTCAGAAGGCAAGAAAAGTGTCACAGAAGAGGATATCTCTGCAGCACTGCAGACACCATACAGCGATATAGATCTGCTTATCCGTACCAGCGGAGAAGAGCGTATTTCCAACTTTCTGTTGTGGCAGATCTCTTACAGTGAATTCTATTTCACTCCTACGCTCTGGCCTGATTTTTCAAGCGATGAGTTAAAGGAAATTATAGAAAATTTTGAACAACGTAACAGACGTTTTGGAGGTATTCAATGATAGAAACAGTTACAGGGATCATCGTTTTTATCTTTGGCATTATGATAGGATCGTTTTTAAATGTGGTCATCTACCGTATACCCAAAGGAGAAAGTATTGTTTTCCCTGCATCCAAATGCCAAAGCTGCCAAACCCCGCTGAAGTGGTACCATAATATCCCGCTCTTTTCATGGATGGCACTGGGTGGTCAATGCGGTTTTTGTAAAGAAAAAATATCCGTACAATACCCGGTCGTTGAATTCCTTACAGGTATTATCTTTCTGGCACTCTTCTTGAAATTAGGATTGGTCTGGTATCTCCCTTTTATTGCAGCTTCATTTGCTGCATTGTTTGCCCTTGTGATGATAGATTTCAAATATATGGCTGTCCCTGACAATGTGAACTTTGCAGCACTCATTTTTGCCCTTGTACAGCCTGAATTTCTCATGGCACTGTTCTACGCAGGCATCGCTGCTGGGGGACTCTACCTTATAGGCCTGTTCTCATCACTGATCGCAAGAAAACAGGCAATGGGTGGTGCAGATGTCATTGTTGCCGGAACGATGGGTGCACTGCTGGGATTCCCAAACTTTTTTGTCGCACTCTTCCTCTCTGCCTTGCTGGCCATGATACCTGCACTGATCTGGAGAGACAAGGGCGTTCCTTTCGTACCATTTTTGGCTTTAGCTACATTTATCGTGTATCTCTATGATAGACAAGCCACACAACTCTTGGAAACAATCATTTATGGTTAATGTAAAAGGCTATATATCATCAAACTTCACCAAGTCATTTTTGATGATATTCCTGCCATTTTTCATTATTATATCTCTCGTATTTTTTGTCAAAATATCGGCACTTACCTCCAAGATACAGATCAATTTTGCAGAATTGATACTCCTTTACAGTTATTCTGTGCCAGAGATTATTTTTTATACGATTCCCCTCTCTTTTGTCGCTGCCTTGGCAAATGTACTGATCAATCTCTCTCAAGGCAATGAACTCATCGCACTCTATGCGCTCGGACTGAAAGCAAAGAAGATACTCAGCAGTCTGCTGCTGTTGGGGTTTCTTTTTTCACTGCTCCTGGCCAGCATCTCTTTTCTGGCTATGCCACTCAGTAAACAGTTCTATAAGGCCTTCAAAGAAGAGAAGAGAGATGAAGCCAAACTGAACATCGTACCTGGGGAACTGGGTCAAAAGTTTGGGGACTATTATATGTATGTCAAAGAGAAAACAGGGGATACTTTTCAGGATGTCGTGATCTATAACCGTACCAATAAGGCAGATGAACAGTTCTTTGCATCCCAAACGGGTCAAATCAACAACTATGAAAATGTGTCTTCTCTGCTTCTCCATAAAGGGTATGGCTATACCTATGAAAAAACAAAGTTACAACAGGCAGAATACGAAACTATGGAAGTTTTTGACAGGTCACAAAGTAAAGGATTTGAATTTCAAAGTATCCTCTCTTATTGGAGTGAAGGAAAAGAAAGCGGAGAGAAGGTCATGCACAGGATCCTATTTTATATTTTCACAAGTCTCATTCCTTTTCTTTCGGTCTATCTTGTTGCTTCCTTTACCATGATCAACCCTCGTTATCAACAGAACCGTTCCTTTCTTACCATCTTTATCACTACACTCTTCTTCTATGTGATAGCATCTTCTTTAGAAAAGTGGGGTAATCCTCTTATATTGATCCTGACTATCGGTGTCGTTGCCATACTCGGTCAATGGCTCTTTAAAAAACGTGTAGCCAAGTACTTCTAATGGTTTCACTATGCGTGTAAAAGCTGTCATCAGTTATGATGGAAGTCACTATCAGGGCTTTCAAAAACAAAAATCTACCAAAATGACCGTCAGCAGTGCTATAGAGGAAGCCCTCTCCTCTCTGCAGATAGATTCACCTATCGTTGGGAGTGGGAGAACGGATGCCGGTGTACATGCTACCGGCCAGGTCATACACTTTGATCTGCCGGATTTCTGGCATGACCTGGAGAAACTAAAACGCAATTTAAACCGAAAATTGACAGATATCTCCTTTAAACATATCTCTGTGGCAAGCAATGATTTTCATGCACGCTTCAGCGCGAAGAAAAGAGTCTACCGTTATGTCTTTAAAACACACAAACCTTCTGTCTTTGAACAAAAGTATATTTCATATTACAAATCATTTGATCCAATTCTACTGATCAGTGCACTCAAAATATTTGAAGGAAAACATGATTTTAATTTCTTTCATAAGACAGGTACCATTACGCATACCACCGTTCGAGAGATCTATCGTGCCACATATATGGAACGTGACGGGTACCATTTTATCTATTTTGAAGCCAATGGCTTTCTACGCTCTCAGGTACGTATGATGGTGGATACAGCCATGCTTTGTGCCAAAGGGGATATGAGTATCACACAACTTCAAGAACAACTATCATGCCAAAAAAAGTACACCACCAAACTCGCCCCTCCGGAAGGACTTTATCTGGCAAGAATTATCTATGGATGACCTTTTTCTTTTTCAATCCACAATTTTTTGTTAGAATATCATGATATTACAGCAAGGATATATCTTTTGAAGAAACTTTTAATTTTTACTGCCATAGTATGTTTTTCTCATGCCGCCAGCGAAATGGAAAAACTCTACCTTCAAAATGGATGTAACGGATGCCATGGAATGTATGGAGAAGGTATGGGTGCATCTCCCAGACTACAAGGGGTACGAGAAGAGGTATTACTGAGAAGACTTAAAGATCTGCAAAAGGGGAAAACCCGTTCTGCTTTTGGTACGATCATGATATCCTTTGCCAAGGCACTGGATGAAAATCAAACCATAGAGATGGCAAAGTATCTATCAAATCTAGAAACAAAAGTGGAGGATGAACGCTATCAGATAGAATTTACCCCCGCCGGAGATGGGGGGTCATGAGATATAAAGAGAGCTACTTAATGTGTAGAAATTTCCGGTTGTACCATCTCTTCTGGCATACCTTCTACCTGTAGTGGTTCTGCTTCTTCTTTCACTTCAATTCTAACACTTTCAGTGATGATTTCAACAGGTGCACCCTCTACCGCTGTTTTTGCTTCAGACTGCGTGCTGTTTGTTTCTATGGCCTCTTCTTTCTCAGCTTCTGCTGACGCTTTTATCTCTTCCAGCTCCTCTTTGGTTTCATCCAGTTCCTCTTGAGCATCAAAAAGTTCATCATCCAGTACTTTGACCTGTTCAACATTCAGACCATGCTTATACACAAGTTCTCCACCCTCGTCTCCTTGTTCAAAGATACCTGCGACAAATGCGATAAGAATAAGTATATATATGACTCTTATGATACTTTTGTCTGTGAGCATGGAGAGCAGTTTAAAGAGTAAGACCAACCATGATGTCAACATCAGATAAGTCCCTAAATTTTTGTGCGCAGCAAGGGCTTCTTTCGCAGCATCATTCAATGTAGGGTAGGCTTCACTTCCATCCACCAATCCTGTAAAATATGCGCTAACCGCTGCTAACACAGTGAAAAGGATCAAAAAGAAAGACATACCGCTTATGGCTTTCTTTCTCATCACTAAATTGACAAGTTCCAACAAGAGGATCACAACAGGTAAAGCGATTATGAAATGGTCTACGACAGGGTGCCATAAAACAGGGATATCAAACGGAAGTTCTATTTTTGGTAATGAGATAGCTGGTAACTGCATACTTTTTTCCTTTTTTCTAATAGTTTTCTTGTTCTAAGATTATAGTGATTGATTATAACACAAATGCATTAAAAGGGTTTAACCACCACCATAATAACGATAAATATCATCAGCAGGGTCGGTATTTCATTATAAATCCTGAAGTATTTGCTGCTTTTATAGTGTGGATCATCGATAAGTGTTCTGCGAATACTCTCCAAAGAGAAGTGATAGGCTATAAGGAAAGCAAGAAGCAGCAGTTTGGCATGCATCCATCCGCCGCTTGAAAAAATACCTGAATTCAGATACAGCATGAAAGCTCCGGAGATGATCGTTGCCCACATAGCCGGTACACCGATATATTTAAACAGTTTATATTCCTGGATCTCCACGATATCTGTAAATGCTTTTGTATCCGCATTTTCACGATGATAGATGAACAATCTCGGCAGATAAAACAACATTGCCATCCAAGAGACAAAGCTCATCACATGAAATGCCAAAATCCAACTATAATATGCCATATTTACTCCAATACCTCAAAATCTTTTTTACTGTATATCACTACTTGTAGCTTCTTATAATAACCAAGATGTGCATAGTGTATCTTTAGACGGCTGCCATTTGCAGGGGTATGTTTCTTCTTTTTAAAATAGAGAGGAACCTTGGTATCATTGAAATACAAAAAATTATTTTTATAAATACCCGAGATCTCTTTGAGCACTTCGTTCTGCGGTATCCTGTTAGATATAAATGCATTACCTCTGAGCATATAGTTTTCACTCTCTACTGCACCCTTATCTTTAACCCTATACGCATGGGTGATCTCTTTTAACCCGTGATAGGTTTTGATACCTTCTACAAGCAGGTCATACCTCTGTCCCTCCTCCAATCTGTCTGCACAACCGTACAGGTAGATCCCTCGTCCGTTCATACGCTGTTTCACTACAGCATTACGGCCTCTTTTCAATACCACTACAACATTTTCAAGTTTGATCTTCCCGTCCAAGGCTTCTATATTGTAGAGATCCTCAATGCTCTTTCTTTCTACTTTTTTTTCACCTCTTTTTTTCTTTTCAGCGACATAAGGCTTTGTATCAAAATAGGCATAGACAGGGAGATGGTCAGAGTACCCTTTTCCTCTATGCTTACCGTTTTTATAGTCCCATGTGTTAATGTACCCTCGCCTCGTAAACAAATAAGATCGCTTAAAGACTTTAAAAGAGTTATTGACATAATCTATCCCTTGACCATCAAACATCTGTTTGGGAAGTACGATCTGGTCCAAACTGGATTTTTTCCCGTAGAACTTGTGACTCCAACGCTGATCTACGGGCAACTCCTTCCACAATGTATAATGTACACCTTTGTCTGCCTTTAGCATCTCCTCTTCTTCAACGAGATAGTCGCCTATTTTGGTTTTCAACACATCATTGAATGCCGTTTTACCATGCGTGTCATTGATCTTGTTTTCTAATGTCAGGTAAGCATTATAATCACTGTTAAAATCTCCCAATATGATATACTCTTTTGTCTCAGGCATCTTTATTATGCGGGACTGCAGAGCCTTGGCATACTTGATACGTTTGCTCTCATATCCCCTATAGGCCTTGGATTTCCAATGGTTCACAAACAATGTCAGGGGTTTCCCTTTTATATCTGCCTCCACTTCCAAGATATTTCTTACACCTGCAGCCACGCTCACCTCTATCTCACTTTGTTTTCTTATAGGGTAACGAGACAAGAGTGCGACCTGAATAGGTGCATTCTTTTTATGGGTGATGGCAGAGTATCCATAAGGACACCCCACTCTCTTCAGTCGGGTCATCAGTTGTTGCAGGATATGACCGTTCTCTACTTCTTGAAGTCCCAGGATATCTGCATCAAGATCACAGATGACCTCAGCCGCATGGTTCAGTTTGATGTCCACCATACGTTGTGTCCAATTATGTTTTACCGTGTAGTCATCATACTCCGTACCGACATACTCCGCATCAAAAAGGTTTTCTACATTATAGCTTGCTACTTTAAAAGGTTTGGAAAAGACAAATAAAGGCAGTAAAAATAAAAGTAAATATCGCACGTCATATCCTATGGTTTTAAAAATATTCTATCGAAGCATGAAAAAGAATATGCTAAGTATGACATATTGTCATAAAAAGAGATACAAAACATTACTATATTGGTATCAAAAAAGCTAAATCAGATAAAATTTATCCTATTTAAAGCTATCTTTGATATAACTGTTCATAAAAAACACAGACTAAAGGACACAATCATGACAAACAATGAAGTAACGTCTCAAAAAGAAGAGAAAGGGTATGAAGTCATATCCTATACAGATACGGTGGCATTTAACTATACCCTGCCCGATAATGAAGAACCACAAACCATAGAACATGAACTAACCTTGATTTGGGAAGATACGATTGAAAAGTTTATAGAAGCACATGGTACCGACAAACCGTACAAGGTACATACCTTTAAAAGGGAAAGAGAACAAAAATTTTTCATAGAACAGGTAGAAGGTAGAACTGAAGACCTCATAGACGAGGTACAAGAAGAGATCGCCAACAAAATGAAGTTTGGCTTTGAGTTTAGTGGACAACTGCATAATGACGACTAAAGAATATTCCTTGCTCCCATCGGCAACGATGGGGACGAGTTAAAAAAATTGGGTCAAGATAACTTTAGAGACTCTTTTCTGAAAATTTTTAACAAGAATTTGTATAGATCTTCACCTCTATGATTAAACCTGACTTCACACTCTTTGAGATGTAAAATAAAACTCTTTTTATCAAGTCCTCTAAATTTGGCTAACCTTATTTTAGCATAACTCCAGAAAGACTCAATACCATTGAAATGAGATTTGCCTCGGACAAACTTATTGGCTCCATGATGAACACGGAAGTACTTATCATATCCAAGATCAACTAATCCATGATAACCACACCAGCCATCATAATGAATGATGCTATCTGCGTCAAAAGCTTTTAAATACTTGTTAGTTGTAGGTCTGCTTATCTTTATTAGATTTAAAATTTGTGTCGCATTCAAGTCCTCTGAAAAATACTTTACACTCTCTCTAAATTTCCTTTCAGAAATGTGCGAACTTTTTACATACTTATTCTTGACGGTCATAGAGTTACTTTAGCATATTTATTAGCTGCTAAAGTTATCTAGACCCTTAATTTTATTATCTATATGAAGCCAATATATAATGATCAAACATCTCGGCGTACAAACTGTTCGAACTCCATTGATGAAAGTGCTTTACTAAAATAATACCCCTGAATTTCGTCACATCCTATTTTACGGAGAATAGCAAGCTGTTCCGCGGTTTCTACCCCTTCTGCGATAGTTGTCAAATTTAAATTATGTGCCATATTAATAATCGTATTTACAAGTGTCCTGTCTTCCGAATTTTCAATAATATCATGGATAAAGGATTGATCTATTTTGAGTTTATAAACCCGAAACTGTTTGAGGTATATAAGGGAAGAGTACCCCGTTCCGAAATCGTCTATTGACATTCGTATTCCATGATCATACAGCTCGTTTATCAGATCAATTGCATAAGAAGGATCTTCCATAGTAATACTTTCAGTAAGTTCGAGCAAGAGATATTCTGCGGGGAGTTGCAGTTCCTCAAGGATACCAACAATCATTGAAACTAATTGAGGATGCCGAAACTGGATAGCGGAAAGATTGATAGCCATCATAAAGGGAGGGATTCCTTCTGTAATCCATCTTTTTAATTGTCCAAGTGCATTACGAAGTACCCATTCACCGATCATTACGATTTGTCCACTCTGTTCTGCTATAGGTATAAATTCTGTGGGAGATATCACCCCCAGTACAGGATGTTTCCAGCGAAGAAGAGCTTCTGCACCGATAAGATCTCCTGTATCCATAGAGATTTGAGGTTGATAGTAAATCTCGAATTCATTATGTTGTAAAGCCTGCTTAAGCGCATTTTCGAGTTCAATTTTTCTGCTAGAGTTGGCTTGCATTTGCAAAGTAAAAAAACGGTAGCAGTTGCGGCCATCATGTTTTGCACGCTGCATTGCGGCATCGGAAGATTTAATCAATGATTCAACAGTACTACCATCAGTCGGATAAAGACCGATCCCGATCGAAGGCGTAATGGATACTTCAAATTTTTCTATAGTGTAAGATTGTGAGATGATATGAATCAATTTTTCGGCGACATGTGCTGCTCCGTCTGCATCAATATCGGGAAGAACGATAATAAATTCATCTCCTCCATGACGAGAAAGTGTATCTTCTTCACGAAGCACAGACTGTATCCGTTTTGAGACCTGAAGGAGTAAAGTATCACCAATATCATGTCCCAAAGAGTCATTAATATTTTTAAAATGATCCAGATTTACAAAGAGTAATGCTATAGGTTTTTTGGTACGATATGCGATATTGATAGCGTATTGGACTCTATCTTTGAGTAAAATACGATTCGGTAATCCCGTAAGGGAATCAAAATTAGCGAGCCATTGTACTTTTTCTTCGGCTGTTCTTTGAGTTGTTATATCCTGCATTGAACCGCGAACCATAATCACTTCACCATCTTGAATTACCGGTGAACCAATAGTATGAACCCATTTTTCATTTCCCTTTGCTGTCTCCATTTTAAGAATTAAATCATAAGATATTCCTTTATGAATCGCATCATCCAGTGCAGTTTGTATTTTTTGAAGCCATTCACCTTTATAGACGCTCAAACCTATGTCCACTGTGACAGCAATGTTCGGATCTAGATCGTGGATCAATGCGATCTCTTTTGTCCAATGTCCCATACCGCTTTTGAGGTCAAATTCCCATCCGCCGACGTGCGCCATCGAACTCATCTCTTCAAGGAGTCTCTCTGTTTGGATGAGATTGTCTTCTGCTGCTTTCCGCTTGGTTTCACGATCAAAATTTTCCATCGCAAAGCTAATGTCACTGCTCATTTCTATAAGCAATTGTTGACTCAAAGAGTCAAAAGCATTGAGAGTTTTCGAATAGATCGTAAATACACCGATTACATTGTCATACAAAGAAATAGGGAGTGCGGCGGAAGATTTCCATCCCATTTCACTGCCACGATCATGCCAGGGGGCCGTAGCAGGGTCACCCATGAAATCCTGACACCAATAGGGACGATTTTCACGGACTGCAGTACCGGTGGGACCTTTTCCAGAAAAAACATCTTCTCGTGTAGAAATTTCAATCCCCTCAAGATAATTTTTTTCATCCCCATATGATGCAACAGAATAAATATATTTGCTTTTCGGATCAATCAGTCCGATCCATGCCATATCCATGCCGCCTTGAACAACGGCACTTTTACAAATTTTTGAAAAGAGCTCATTTGGAGTAATAGCATGGACAATAGCATGATTGCATTCACTCAGCGCAGTGTATAATTGAGTGAGGTGATTGATATGTAGTTCATTGTTGTGGCGCCGTGTAATGTCACGGGCTATACCTAATACACCAATAAGTTTACCTGTCTCATCAAACATAGGACTTTTAAGCGTTTCAAAAAGTCCTTCATAGCTGCCGTCTGCAAATTCTAAATATTCTTCATTCATACTGGTTTTGTTTGTAGTCATAACCAAACGGTCTTTTTCACGGAAAAAATCAGCCAGCTCTTTATTGACAAAATCGTAATCTGTTCTGCCGACGATTTCTTCTTCTTTTGCGCCAAAAAAACGTTCAAATGTCGGATTACAAAACAAGAAGACACCATCACTATCCTTCAGCCAGATCAAATCGGGGATAGTGTTGAGCAACATACGAAGCTGACTTTTGGTCGCCAAAATCTCGGAGGTGCGTTTTTGGACAAGTGTTTCAAGAGAATTTCTGTAGTTTCTGAGTTCGGTGTATTGTTTAGCGATGTATCCCAGCAGTATACTGAGAAGGATGCCCAGCACTATTTCAATTGTTAAAAGCCATTGATTATGCCAGCCATTGATCGGGGCAATACGAAGTGTCCATTGCCCGTTTGGAATATCAATAGTCTGTTCCACAGGCTGTTTCAGTTTATCTGTACCTGATGCAGCAATGATTTGTTCTTTTCCGGTATTGATATTTATGCGGCTAAGTACATACTGATACCCTTCTTCTTTTAGCTTATCCATAAAAGTTACATCAATAATATCGGGAAATCGGATGGCAATGAATATAAATCCCCAAAACCTATTTTCTGTTCCTCTGTAAATTGGAAAACGGCTTACCAGTGCTTCTCTTCCCTGAACAAGCTGCAGCGGTCCCGCGAGAATTATTTTCCCGGTTTTATGTGCCAATAGAGCTTCTTCTTTCTGTTTTGGATCATTGAGAAGATTTAATCCCAGAGCTTTTTCATTGCCTGACAGCGGAACTATATGTTCGATAATACCATGAGGCGCCAATGCTATCTCGGAGATAAGTGGGAAATATTCTAGAAGTTCTTCTGCGGAAAATTTAAAATTGTCAATATTACCATCTTCTTGAACCATTGTTGAGAGTGGATAACTCAATGCCAGGATCTGATCGATATTTTTGTGTAAATTGGAAATATTTTCATTGGCAATATTTTCTATTCTATCCTTCATCTGCTGAATACGTATTTTTTCAAAATGCCAAATAAGGGTTCCTAAGACAATAGCAAAAATGAAAAAAATAAATATGCCTACAATCCATCCTTTTTGCACAGAATTATTTGGATAGTTCGATTGAGGAGAAAAAGATGGCATAGAAATAACCTTTTAAAACATATAGTTTGTAGTATAACACAAGCTTATTGATATACTTATGTTTTTTAATTAAATTTCATTTAACCATACTTCTTATCATCAGGTATGGGACTATTAGGTACAGTGAGTGTATTTCGCCTGGAATTTTTTGGAGTATTGAGGGCTTCATCAACTTTTTCTATGGCCTGATCAATAATATTATTCTCAGCTAATGAGGATATCCCAAAAGAAGCTTTTACCGAAATGTTCACATTACCCTAGAAACAGCAGTAAAAAGAGCCAATTCTTCACGTAAGCGATCAATAATTATTTTTACTGTCTGAATGTCAGTACCGGGCATACAAATAAGGAACTCCTCACCTCCGTAACGGTAGACCTGATCAGGGATGTATTTACAGACAATAGAACGTATGAGTTCTTTATCCCGTGGTTCATGGTTATACATGGCTTGATCTAACTGTTTGGGGTTGATTCTAATCTTTCTCGAGTCATCTTGAACATTATATACCTCATATATTTGTACATTATTCTTAATCTAAATAAGTTAATGCAAAAAAAGTTTGTAAAGGAATAATGGACAGTGGGAGAAATTAAAAATAAATTTATAAAAAACTACAAACCTTATAAAATGCTCTATATAGGAGGTTTTATAAGGTATGAGAGTAATAGATAACTATCCGAAGTTATCTATCTAAAGAGTTTATCTGAACATCTTTCCAAGCATACCCATAGCACCATTAGGTCCACCTGCATTGGCAAGCATTTCATCCATGATCGTACCTTCTCCTCTGGTTGCCTGATCTACAACCTGAGGTACTGCCTCAGCTAAAGCATTCGCTGCACACTCTTGAGAGATTCCAAGCTCTAAAGCAAAAGCAGCAATTTTATCAGAACCCAGAAGTGTCGTGATCTGCTCTGTGGAAATGGTTTTGTTTTCACCGTTGCCTAACCATGACCCCACGATCTCACCCAAACCATTTTGAGACAATCCGCCTACAAATTTCACAAGGTCAAGTCCGCCCTGACCATTTCCTACAAGATTATTTAGCGCATTGGTGATATCATCTGCATCAAGTCCTGATGTCGCAACATCTCCATTGTTTTGTATCATAGAAGCGGCTACTTTAAATAAATCTGTCAATTCCATATCTTTCCCTTTACTATTTCACTCTTGAGACTATCACAATAAAACAATTGCATTATCTAATAGTTGTATCTGCTTACTCTCGATCAGTTCAGTTAACGTACGTTTAAAATTTTTCTTGCTCATGCCAAAGACCTTTTTGATCTCTTCTGCATCACTTTTATAGGTAAAAGGCAAAGTGCCACCTGCTTCTTTAAGCATTTGCAAGATAGTGCCTTCAGCCACACTTATCGTCGCCTGTTTTCCAATGGGCTGTAACGAAAGATCAAGCTTATAGTCTTTTCTCACCTTTTTGATATAGACTTTTTTACGGTCACCTACACGTATCTCTTCAAAGATCTCATTGTCAAAAAGCATTCCCTCATACTGGTTATCGGCTACGACTTTAAAACCCAATGGTGTCTTAGCCAAAACAATGGCATCCAACATTTTGTTCTGATGCAGGCCGCTCATGTCCCTGTTGAAATATTTCCCTATTTTCTGTGTACCGTAAAGACGACCTGTCTGCTCATCCAGGCAGACACGTAAAAGATACTTTTTACCGATATTAAAATACTCTTTTTGTTGAGAAAGGGGGACAAAAAGATCTTTTGGAAGTCCCCAGTTCACAAATGCCCCATAAGATTTATAGTCCACAACTGTAAAGTAGCCATACTCTCCAAGTTTTGCATAAGGTATTTTGGTGGTCGCTACAGGACGGTCTTCGCTGTCGGTATAGACAAACACATCTATCAGAGCACCGATAGGCATCTCATCTTCCATGACATAGACATTGGGAAGCAGTACTTCATTGCCATCTTTTGCCTCCAAGAACAATCCGTAGTCCGTATCTCTGGAGACTTCTAGAGTATTTATCTCACCAATATTGATCGTTAAGTTTTTTGATTTTTCATTCATGTGTGTTATTCCGTTTCTTTGTATTGTGATATACTCACAATGTGATAGTGACATTATAGCGGAATAATGCACTAACCTGTACTACCTTTTACTGCAGAAGGATAGATATCCTTCTACCTATAAACCTGATTAGTATGTATAATCAAACATTACCCAGTATTTATTCGTATCTACATAACTCGTTGCAGCATCACCCTTCGCATACATGGCACCTTTGAGCATCATCATCAAATCTTTCATCACTTTTTTCGTGTAGACGATGTCAAACTCCGAACCGTAATCGACACTTCCTGCATCACTGTCAAACTTATGATAGACACCCAGTATCTTTCCAAATGTTTTATCACCATATCCCAGTTTAACAGAGAGATCTTCAAGACCGTCAGCAGGAGTAGCTAAAAACATATCTGCCCATCCGTTGTGAGCATGCAGTGTGGCAAGCGGTGTACTAAATGGACTTGCACCGCTTCCGGCTTCTCCCAGTACTTCATAACACACACCTGCAGTCAACCCATGGTGACTTCCGCTCAATCCGAATCTATAGTAATCAGCATCCTGCTCAGGTTCAGCATCATTGAACGGTGCACTCTCTTCAGTGAGTGATGGATCATTTTGCTTTGCATACTCTGCCATATAGTTCAGCTCAACACCGTTTTCCAACGTCATACCACCTGTTGCCCTGATACCGATATGATCAAATTTACTTGCGATCATATAGTCATATGCTGTGATGGTCAGCTCAGGCATCACTTTATAAGAAGCATGCAATAACACTGTATTGGTGTCAAAGTCCGGAATCTTTAGTCCGCCCAGATCTCTATCGAAAATTCTATTGACCCCCCAAACATATGCTGCCATAAGATCAAGCTTCTCTATGCCTTTATAGGCTACCGATGCAAGATCATAAGTCTGCGGCATCTGTCTCCAGCCTACGGTCCCTATAAACCTCTGATTGTCTAAATTCAACCCTTTTCGTCCTACCGTACCGACAAAACCCTCTTTAGCATACGAAATATTTGCCTGCGTGACCCTGGTCTGCTCACCATCTGCAACCACAGAGTAGCCTGGACTTGCAGGTGCATAATTGTCTACACCGAAATTGCTCACATTGGTCATTTCCAATGTAGCTGCCAACCCATCAACACCCAATGTATCAAATTTCGCTCCAAGCACCGTTCTTACAGTAAATGCATTGGCATTGTTTTTAGCATTATCTTCATCCACAAATTCATATCTTGGTCTGATCTGAAGAGAGTACTTCCCATGACTCAATATCTCTGATACACCATTCACTTCCGCTGCTTCCTCTGCCTGCACTACAGAAGTTGTTCCCATCATCACGCTCATTGCAGCGATAGCAACATAGCTCATTTTGTTCATTTTCATATTTTACGTTCCTTGTCTTGTAATTTTATATAAAAATGATAACGTGATAACTACAATTTATAATCAATATAATGATTAATTTTTAATCATTATAAGACACATTACATATAGGATAAGTAAGTTCAAATCTACAATACCCCCTGTGGGAGCATCATAGGGACCCTATAAATTCAATGGCAAGGAGGAGAAGAATTACTTCATGTAATAAGAAGTATGGGAGTTTACTGCGTGATACTCTCTAAATGTGTGGCAAAATCTTCAGGAGGAATAAATCCAGTCAAACTTTTTTCAGGCAAGTAGTTATTTCCTTTGTCAAAAAAGATGATGTTCGGCGTACCGAAAAGTTCAAACTTCTTTAGTAATGCTTTGTCTGCATCCGTATTGTCTGTGAGGTCTATCTTGATAAACGTGAAGTTCTTAAGATGTTCCTGTACACGTGGATCTGGAAATGTGATCTCTTCGAGTTCTGTACATGCAGTACAAGATTTTTTACCAAAGTCCACCACCACAGGCTTCTCTGACTCACGTACCTCTTTCATAAGGCGTTCAACACTATAACCTCTGTGACTTTTCTTGTCTACACTCACAGATACACTGTTTGCTACACTGGTATGCACCTGTGTGAATCTTTCAAAAGGTCTGATCATTGAGCTTGCACCACTGATCCCACCGATGAAGAGTGATACACCGTAGAGTAAAAACACCATAGCCAATAGCTGGAACAGTTTCTTTGCACCTTGTGTGGCACTGCTAGGATTAAATACACCCATATAGAGTGCTGAACCTATCAACAACAATGCCCACAATATCATCGTAAGACTCTCTGGAAGTATGCGTGAAAGCATAAAAATACCAAGACCCAGCATCATCACACCAAACGTTTGGGAAACCGCTGTCATCCATCCACCAGGTTTTGGCATAAATTTACCTGCTCCCAGTCCCACGATAAGCAGTGGCATACCCATACCGATACTCATAATGAACAGTGCCGCTCCCCCCAGAAGTGCATCACCCGTATGGGAAATGAACAGTACAGCCCCGCCAAGCGGTGGAGCGACACACGGCCCGACGATCAGTGCAGAGAGTAATCCCATAATAGCCGTACCCACGATACCCTTACCTTGGGCATTGTCACTTACACTGCTTAATTTCGACTGCCAGGAAGCTGGAAGTCCTATCTCATAATATCCGAAAAGGGAAAATGCCAAAGCCACGAACATCGCTGCAAAAAGGGTCAAGACCCAAGGTGTCTGCATCGCAGTCTGTATATCTGCCCCGACCAGTCCTGCTATGATCCCCACAGCCGTGTAGGTCAAAGCCATAGAAACGACATAGACCAAAGAGGTAAAAAATGCCTGGGCTACACTTGGTTTTTCATTGCCTCCCTGCTGCGAAACGATGATCGAAGACAAGATGGGTATCATAGGGAAAATACATGGTGTCAAAGATAACAATAGACCAAAAATAAAGAAAAGAAGTAAAATGAATATGGAACTTTCATTCACCAGTATATCTGCTATTTTCGCTGTATTGCCCTCCTTGACAAGTTTTGATATCTTGTCAAACAGCCCGAGTTCTTCGCCTTTGAAATCAAAGGTTTTTTTAATGGGCTGATAACAGATACCTGCATCTGAACATCCTTGAAACTCGATCTCAAGGGTGTAGTCACCTTTCACTTTGGACACTATCTCTTTTACAGGGATGGTAACAAGTACCTCATTTTCGTACACCATATCACCATCAAAATCATGTGCTTTGGGTTTTGTAACGGTCAGTTCAACAGAAGAGGGAGAAATGATTCTATAAAATAATGTGTTTTCATACACATGGATTTTATCTGCCATATTGATCTTTGTTTCTATCACATCCTCTTTGAGTACAGCACTCACTTGAAATGCTTCATCCGGTGATAAAAACTTCTGTTTTTTCAATACACTCTCAAACCCTGCAGTTGCAAATGTACTGAAAAGTAAACTCAATAAGAGTAACTTTTTGACTAAATCATTCATTATTTTCTCTTTTATATTAAACTTTTATAGTATTCTATTGTACTATTCGTGTATACGCTGTGTAATATTACCAATAATTGGTTAATAATAAAGGTTAAAAATGGCAAATCGTCTTAAAAATGAGCACTCCCCTTACTTACAGCAACATGCTGACAATCCTGTAGACTGGTACCCTTGGGGAGAAGAAGCCTTTGAAAAAGCACGAAAAGAGAACAAAGCGATCTTTCTTTCCATAGGGTACAGTTCTTGCCACTGGTGCCATGTCATGGAAGATGAGTCTTTTAAAGATGAAGCGACCGCGAAGATCCTGAATGAACATTTCATTGCAGTCAAAGTAGACAGGGAAGAGCGCCCGGACATAGACAAACATTTTCAGGAAGTCTACCAGCTGATGAACCAACGTCCGGGAGGCTGGCCGACTTCCATCTTTCTCACACAGGAACAAAAGCCTTTCTACTCAGCGACCTACATACCCGATGAGCCACGTTATGGTATGATGAGCTTTTCAAGTTTACTCGAAGTGATCGCTGAAAAATACAGCAAAGAAAAAGCGCTGCTTACCGAAAAAGCCGATGAGATACTCCGTTTTCTCAATCCCAAAGAAGATAGCATACAGGCCACAAAACTGGACCTCAGTATCATCCCAAGGGTTTCGGATCAGGCCAAACAGCTCTTTGATAATACAAACGGCGGCTTTAACAAAGCACCTAAATTCCCTCAGGCTTCTATGCTGGATCTACTCCTGGACCTCTACCGTATCACTGAAGATAAAGAGACACTGGACATGGCACTGCACTCACTCACCTGTATGGCAAAAGGCGGATTGAGAGATCTTGTGGAGGGTGGTTTTTGCCGTTACTCTACCGATAATGAATGGCTTGTCCCCCATTTTGAAAAAATGACCTATGACAATGCCCTGCTGGCAGAAGTCTACCTCAAAGCCTACCATGTAAGAGGAGAAGACTTTTACAGATCTGTTGCTTTTGAAACGATAGACTTTATGATGGAAAATATGAGTGAGGACGGCCTCTTCTACTCTGCCTCGGATGCCGATACAGAAGGTGAAGAGGGCAAATACTTTGTCTATACCTATGAAAAAGCTTTAAAGTCATTTGATAAAGCAGGTATCCCTAGCCAGGAACATGCTGCTCTTGCAGAGGCACTGCATATCACAAAAGAAGGAAACTTTGAAGGCAAGAACATCGTGCGTATAGAGGAACCCGCACACAGCGGCGATATCCCTTATTATGATGAAGCGATACAGGCACTGAGAAAACGCAGAGAAAAGCGTACCCACCCTTTCATAGACAAAAAAGTGCTTGTCTCATGGAATGCCATGATGATCAAAACGCTCTTTAAAGCCTCTCGTGCAGATCATGCGTACCTCAAACCAGCGCTCAGATCTCTGGATGCATTGCTGGAGAGTATGTACATCAATTCTGAACTCTTTCACTCTACACTGATAGGTAAAAAACCGAAGATCAAAGCATTTTTGGAAGATTATGCCTATCTTGCAGACACGCTTATCGAAGCATACGAAAGTACACTGGATGAAACCTATCTTATGACGGCAACAAAACTGACGAACAGTGCCATTGAAAAATACTATGCCCAGGGGAAATGGAAGTTCTCACGCGGAGAGTTTGAAACCAATGCGGACATTTATGACAGCTCCTATCCTTCTTCCGTTGCCACCATGCTCTCTGTACTTTACAGCATCTCCTCTTTGGTGGATGTCGTCTATAAAAAGTTTGTCTTTAAAACACTCGAGATCTACTCTTATGATATCATGCGCCAGCCTATCTCTACGCCGCGTATGAGCCGTATGGTGATCCGTTATCTCAAAGATGATGTCATTATCAAAGCCAAAGAGTATGCACTTAAAACACATATCAAAGAGCTGGATACCCTTCCTCATCCCTTCTCTCTTTTGAAAAATGATACCAATGACGGTTTTATGCTGTGTAATTCCAACAGCTGTTTTGGGCATGAAAAAGATTTTAAAGGCATTATAGAAATTTTAGAGAATCGTTAATGCGTCTTTTTATTGTTCTTTTCTTTCCTCTGTTCTTACTTGCGCAAGAGGGCCTGCAAACACGTACACAGGTACTGATGGGGACTTTTGTAAGTATTTCACTACCACAAACATACAACCAGGAGATCACCAGATCTTTTGAACTGCTAAGACATATCGAAGATTCTCTCTCTACCTATGATGAGACTGCTACACTGGCAAAACTGAACAAGAACCATCATGTGGAGTATGACCCTTATCTGGCTGAAGCGCTGACACTTTCAAGATCTTACTATGATGAGAGCAACGGTTACTTTGATATCACGATCGGATCGATCTCCAAAAAGCTCTACCATTTTGGAGAAGAGAAAACCTACTCCCCCTCCAAACAGGAATTACGTAATGCCCATCTGGATATCCACGGTATCCATATAGATGACAAGCAGATCATCATAGATGAAAACATCACCATAGACCTTGGCGGTATGGGCAAAGGGTATGGTGCAGACAAAGTTGCACAGTATCTTGATGAACAAAATATCACGAAAGGGATCATTGCACTGAGCGGGGATATCAGATGTTTGGACCAATGCGAGGTCTATCTTCAGTCACCCTACTCTGAACAGACATTTGCCAAAGTCAAAAGCAAAAAAGCACAACTTTCCATCTCTACAAGCGGTATTTACAGGAGATATGCCACCACCAAAGCAGAACATCACCTCATCAATCCAAAGACCGCTTCACAGGGGCGTGAATTTGTTTCCGTATCGCTTTTTACGACTGCCGACAACGCCAAAATCGATGCCTATGCCACAGCACTCTCTGTCATGTCAAGAACAGAAGCATTGGCATTTTTAAAAGAGAAGAAGGATATCGGCTTTATACTGGTTGATAAAGAGGGGAAAATACTCTATGGAAATGTAACAGATCTTGTGACTATAGAGTGGTTAGGCTACAAAGAAAACCCAACCAATCCAAGCAAGAGAAAAAACAGTAGCACAAAACACGAAAGTGCTGCAAGTTTGATCCATCCTGATACCACTAATCCAAACGCAATGACAAAGTAGGAAAAGATATCAAACAATGCAAAAATAAAAAGAGCCATTGCCACGATCAAAGATGTTTTTTGTGAAAATCTGGTACTGAACAGCATGAAATGTGCTGTAACAAAGATCAGTGTTCCTATGGCAAACAGATGCGGTGTAGCTACTTCTATCAGACCTTCTACACTCTTTTCTACAGGAGAAGCTATGATATTTTTCAGTGTACTTATCACACTGTCATTGCACTCTAATCCCTGAGAAAGTAAAAAAAGCCATATCCCGCTCATTAAGATCAAAATAATATAAATGAGCATATATCCGATAGGAAGACTATAGAGTGTTATATTTTTCATTTGAACAAGAGTTTCTTTAAAATTATGATAGCGACTATAAAAGCCAGTACATGCCACAATATGAAACTGATCAACCACATAGCTATAAATGACGGACTGACAAAATAAGCAAGCAACAGTGCTGCAGGTGCCAACATACCCATAATAAAGAGAAGATGCACGACCCATTTGGTCATGACTTTATCCGAATAGAGACGAATATAGATAGAGGCAAGTATCAAGAGTGAAAAGAGTGTCATGAACAGATCGATATGTACTTGAAGCAGCAGTGAATCTATCAGGATAGGTTCAACAAAGTTCTCTATATCACCCAAAAGTGTCACTGTAACACTCTGCATATCCGATCCTATCACATACGCATGAAGCAGTATATCAAATCCAAGATAGAGGAGTATCACAAATACGACAGATCCCATCAGATAACGAAGCAGTGTAGAGTGTGCCAGATCTTTTGTTACTAAAAATTTCATTGTCTCTTACTTTAATACAATTTCATAAATGGCTCTGGCGACTCTTGCACCTTCAGTGATCGACCTTGCCGAGAGAGTGGAACCGCTGATCGTAGGTATATCTTTCCCTACCGTCAGTGTTGCGGAGGCATCTTTATCCTGCAGTTGGCTCATCCACGTTTTGTTCGGTATATACTCCGGCGGCTCACCAAATGCCATAATTTCCGTAAACTTCAAGGTTCCACAGTTATCAAATGCATAGAGTACGGTCGCCTTCTTCCCTCTTACTTTTCTTGCTATAAGTACAGCATAACCCAGTCTTTCATTCTTACTTTTAATATCGTAATAACGATACACTTTAGTTCTCACAGCTGCCTTCGCTCTGGACTGTACCTGAGAAAACTGTTTTTTTGTCAGTATGATCTGCTTTGGGTCTATCGTGCTCACTCCTGTAAATGAGGATTTTATCACCTCATCTACAGATGCTTTACTGCTAGCAACACTGCTTTGGGACAACAGTGTCCCAAGCAGCAGTGTAAAAAAGATTTGTTTCATTGTGTATCCACGTATTAAAATATAAAGCCTAGACCAAAAGAAAATGTATTGGTATCTACATTATTCACTTCTTTCATCGCATAGTCAGCTTTCAATACCACCTGATCTGCAGGGAAGAAATTTAAACCGATTGTAACAATTTCTGTCTGAAATGCATCTTCATTCAAGCCGTCTACTGTCTTTTCTACAGGGTTATAGTCTTCGTATTGTGCAAAAACCGGTAATTTATACTCAAGTCCCACTAAAGAAGAGATATCGTAAGAGACATTGGCATAGTAACCGCTTGCTTCTTCAACAGCACTACTTCCAAGCTTTTCTGCACCATCCAAATTTGTCTGTGTGTAAAGCCCGTACGCCGAGAACGGACCGTTGTCATAACTTGCATGGATATCAAATATGGTGGTATCAAGTCCAGATACATCGTTAATTGCATCATTTTTAAGATTTGAACCATCACCATAGTAGACAGAAGCACCCGCCATAAGTCCATTGATACCCGTATAGTCCACACGGCCTACAAAAGCAGGGTCAAACGGCGCATTTGCACTCGAACCAAGTCTTGCACTTCTGATCCATGAACCATTTGGTGTCATAGTATTTGCATTATTTACATTCAATGCATTGATCACACCTGCCGTATATTCAATATCTACACTGTCAAATCTACCATAGACCAATGCACCGTTCTCATGCCATGTACTAGGTAGAAGGTATTTTTCAATATCCGGTCTTTGTACCGTGTTAAAGAGTGTCGGTTCATGTCTTTGGTTTATGAGACCCATCGGAGTGAGTACATGCCCAAGTCTAAAGTTTATTTCCTGGCTAAGTAAGAAGTCTAGGTAAAGAAACTCTACAACTACTTCACCACCATCCTCTGCATTGGCACCATGTTCAAACTCTATCTCAGTGTTCAGTACGATCCAGTCATTGAATTTGTATCCGAAATAGGTAATAAATCTATAGACATCTGCAAAATCATCCCCATTATCAGGATTTGCATAGAACATTTCACCATATCCCCCTATAGAGAGTGGGTTTTTAGAAAAATATACTTTAGAAGCTGCCGGTCCCATACCGCTGTATGATTTTTTTGTATCTACAAGTGTAAAGCCACCTGTTTGCGTCGCTAAAACCTCTTCTGTAAGTACAGTGTTCTGTTCCTCTAATACTTTTACTCTCTCTTCCAATGTAGCTGCCTGTGCACCCATTGCCATCATCGCTGCAACACTTAATGCCGTTGTCATTTTTTTCATCATTTTTCCTTGTTTTTATTTGTTTTTGAATTGATAGTTATTATCGAAATCGTAATTTAGCCAAATGTTTCTTAAATTTTTATTAAAATGATAATAATTATTAAAATATAATCATTAATAATATTATTCAATTAGATAAGCTTTGAAATTCCCTTATATAAGGGCTTTGAGGATTGTGCAGAAAATTAAAAATATATTTTATTTTCATGATATTTTAAGAAAATCAAGATAAAGTTGCATTTGATAATTGTTATCAATACAATATAAAAGGACATGAAATGAAATTCAATACGCTTTTGGCCACTACACTGACCGGTCTTATCTTTACAGGATGCGGAGGAGGTAGTTCCTCTTCAGAGAACTTTGGGAGGAATCAGATTGCATTGGGAGAAAAACTCTATCATGATACGAATCTCTCTAATAATAGAACGATGTCCTGTGCAACCTGTCATGTCATAGAGAATGCTTTTGTAGATCCTAGACCTACAAACTTGAGTTTAGGTGCTTCTCTGGGTGATGACGGCCTTTCTATAGGAGATAGAAATGCACCTATTGCAGCCTATGCTAAATTTATACCAAGATTTCATTTTGATACACACGAAGGACTCTATATAGGAGGACAATTTTTAGATGGAAGAGCCTTAGACCTTACAGAACAGGCAAAAGGCCCCTTTTTGAATCCTGTTGAAATGAATATGCCAGATGCGGCATCGGTCATAGCAAGAGTACAAGAGAATGCAGAATATGTGCAGGCATTTAAAGCAATATATGGAGATGATATCTTCAATAATACACAAAAAGCCTATGAAGCGCTTGCTGACACCATTGCAAAATTTGAAAAAAGTAATACTTTTTCTCCTTTTAGTTCCAAATATGATAAAGCCCTCAAAGGAGATGCCATACTCACAGAACAGGAGACGAGAGGATTGGCCCTTTTTAACGGGAAAGCAGAGTGTGCTGCATGTCACCCCTCTGATGGTACCCATGCACAATTTACAGACTTTTCCTATGATAACTTAGGCGTACCGGTCAATCATGCACTGCGTGATGCCAATGGGAAAGGAGATACTTTTGTAGACAATGGTCTTTATAACAATCCACATGTGAATGATGCCGGCCTTAAAGGGGCATTTAGAGTGTCTACTTTGCGAAACATCGCTGTTACTGGACCCTATATGCACAACGGTGTCTTTAAAGACTTGGCTACAGTGGTACATTTCTATAATACAAGAGATGTTCCCGGTGCTGTCAATCCTGAAACAGGCGAAGTATGGGAAAAAGGTGAAGTAGATATAAATAAAAATACCGCAGAACTTGGTAACCTTGGATTAACTGCTGAAGAAGAAGCAGATCTAGTTGCCTTTCTCAAAACGCTTACCGATGAACAATATGAACATTTGATCCCATAATATTTTTCTTATGTACCCTATGTCATACACAAACATCATTTTTTATGGCATAATAAATTTATATAATTAACTAAAAGGATATATTATGAAATGTAACATAGGAAAAATAGATAGGATCATCCGAACTATAATTGGTGTGGCTTTACTGGTTTGGGGAATCATGAATAACAATATCATTGCAGATGTTGTAGGAGGAGTCCTTCTCTTGACTGTTATTATAGGATGGTGTCCACCTTATGCATTACTTGGAATAAATACAGGGTGTAAAACCAAGAACGATTAAGTTACGAGATCCTTAATCTACAACTTGAGACTAAAGGATACAGTTTAACATTTTCATCGAGGGTAATACGCTTTTATAGCATAGAATAATCTTATAATAGATATAATTTCTTTCAATGAAAGAAAGTTTAAATATATTTTATGGAGATCTAAAAAATTCGTTTAAAGATCTCCTTCCCATTATCATTGTTGTTGCCCTGTTTCAAGGTATCATCATCCGGACTGTGCCGGATAATCTCACTTCGATTGTTATAGGTCTTACGATCGTGGCAATAGGATTGGCACTTTTTATCCGTGGTCTTGAACTGGGTATCTTTCCCATAGGAGAAGGATTGGCCATAGACTTTGCTAAAAAAGGTTCGGTCTTTTGGCTGTTGCTTTTTGCTTTTACTATAGGGTTTTCAACCACTGTAGCAGAACCTGCACTTATCGCCATAGCAGATAAAGCCGCGTTGATATCTAATGGTCTGATAGATGCTTTCTGGCTTCGTATGACCGTTGCACTCTCTGTAGGATTTGCCATCGCACTGGGTACACTTCGTATCTTATTGGGGCATCCTATAGCTTACTACATTATCAGTGGATATATTTTAGTGGTACTTGTTACTTTTTTTGCGCCCAAAGAGATCATCGGACTGGCATATGACAGTGGCGGGGTCACCACTTCTACGGTGACTGTTCCACTGGTGGCTGCGTTGGGGATCGGTTTGTCTTCAAGTATCAAAGGGCGTAATCCGGCCATAGACGGCTTTGGCCTGATCGCGTTTGCATCTCTGACACCCATGATATTTGTACAGATCTACGGTATCATCGTTTACAATGCAGGAGAGACAAGTGCCCTATCTACCGTAGTTACAGAAGTTGCTGAAAGTACAAAGAGTGCAGCGACTGCCTATACTTTTTCAGCGATGGACATCTTTATGGAACTCCTGGGTGTGATCAAGGATGTTGCCCCTATTCTCATCGTGATATTCTTTTTTCAGTATGTCATTATCAAAAAACCTGTGGCATACTTACATAAGATAGCCACAGGTATCATTATGGTGATCCTGGGGCTTTATGCATTCATCGTAGGACTTGAAATGGGACTTTTCCCCATAGGAGAGACCATCGCTTTTCAGCTTACGGATACGGGTAACTACCTTCTTATTTATTTGTTCGCATTTCTTATAGGTTTCTCTACGACGATGGCAGAACCTGCACTCTTGGCTATAGCCATCAAAGCAGATGAGATAAGTGAAGGGAAAATTAAACAAAATATACTTAGAATGATAGTAGCATTTGGTGTGGCTATCGGGATCGGGTTGGGTTCATACCGTATCGTTGCTGGTGATCCTATACATTACTATATTATTGTAGGCTATATCTTTGTGATTATTTTTACCTATTTTGCACCAAAATACATTATACCCATTGCCTATGACAGTGGTGGGGTTACCACTTCAACGGTCACCGTACCTTTGGTTGCAGCACTGGGCTTGGGATTGGCAGAAAACCTGGAATGGTGTGATCCACTGATAGATGGGTTTGGTCTCATTGCCTTTGCCTCCCTGTTTCCGATGCTTACTGTGATGGGGTATGGGATTTACGCAGAATATTATAAAAAGCAACAGAAGGTAGAACCATCCAATATTGAAGGAGAAGCATTATGAAATTCACAGCACTGATCGTCATCATACAGGATAAAGATGAAGAAGCCGCTATAGAAGCTGCCAAGGGAGCAGGAGCAGGTTCTGTAACTATTTTACATGGAAAAAATATCGGGCTTGAAGAGAAAAAAGTGTTCTTTGGTCTTACACTTGAGGAAAATGTCTCTGTACTGCTTTTTGTCTTACCGAGAAAACTCTCACTGCAGGTCATGCGCTTGCTTCGTGAAAAGTTCGATCTGGACAACCCGGAAAACAGCGGATTGGCATTTACTCTACCATTAACGCATGTAGCAGGTCTTGATACCAAAGAGTTACACAAATTTGAACATGATATCAAATCGATAATATAAAGGAGAAATCAATGTTAGTAGAAAAAGTAATGACACCTAAAGAAAAATTGATAGTGATCTCAGTGATGTCAACAGTCAGAGAAGCACTGAAGTTAATGAAAGAACACCAGGTACGCTCTGTCATTGTAGACAAAAACACAGAGGATGGTGCCTATGGACTTTTGACCTTTAAAAATATTTTGCAAAGTATCGTTGCGGAGGATGGTGACATCGATCTGCTCAATGTCTATGACATTGCTACAACACCGGCCTTCTCTGTCTCTGCTAAACTTGATGTAAAGTATGCGGCAAAAATGATGGTACAAAACAGCATTAAACGTCTACTGGTCATTGATAACAATGAACTTTACGGTATCCTCACCATGACCGATATCATTGGTATCCTTATGGATAGTGTAGAATAACGTTATTTTTTTACGACAGGAAAGGTAAGTATAAAGGTACTTCCTTCTCCTTTTTTAGACTCCAGATCCAATTTTATTTTGTATTCTTTACAAATAGAAAGGACGATATTCAACCCTATACCAAAACCGCCACGTTCATCATTTTCTCTATAGTAGCGCTTAAAGATATCATCCTGTACTTTTTTATCTATACCAACCCCCGTATCTTTCACCTTTAACACATGGTCCTTCAGCGTAATAGAAATACTGTCCCCCACGTCAGAATATTTGATGGCATTGGAGAGTAAATTATCTATGAGTCTATACGAAGATGTTTTAGGTATCAGCACTTCTGTAGGTTCAAGATCCAGTGAGATATGCAGACGTTTAGAATCAATGAGTTCCTTCACATATTCAGCCCTCTCTTTTACCACATCGGAAAAACACAATACTTCTGAAGATTCGACCTTACCTTCAAGTCTATAGGTGAGAGAACTGTACATCACAGAAAGTCTTTTCGCACTGGCCTCCAAACGTTTCAATTTTTTGGGCTCAATGTCTTTCAACGACTGTATCGTCATCAGTATGGCTGCAATGGGGGTATTGAGTTCATGTGTCGTATCTGAAATGAAATTATCTAAAGACTCTATCTGTTCCCTGACCGGTCTTAAAAATAGACGTCCTAAAAAATATCCTACTATCCCCATCAGTATAAATGATAATACTAAGTAACCTATGATCTTGATACGTAAACTCTGTACATTTTTTGAAAGCGCATTCTCTTTTAATACAATATAGTGCACACCTAAATGGTTGCTCTTGTCTTCTATGATAGTATAAGCACTTCCATTTTCAATGAAGAAGTCTTGATCAGTTACTTTAAAATTATCGACTTCCGTGTAGATAGGTCTTTTATCCTTATCATAGTACCCTACATGAAAACGGCAATGTTTTAAATGTTTTAAGAAGTCATTTTGACTCGCCAAATCCATCTCGCCTTTTGCGTCATCCTGCATAGCTTTCATCACAATGGAAGAAGATAACATACGTGCCTGGTACATCATTTCAAATTTTATGGCATTTTGCATAGAAACACGGTTATTTTCAAAGAAAAGGTACCCTATGATCGCAAGTAATATGAAGACCGATATCAGATAGACAGCTAAAAAACTAAAAAGTGATTTACGCTCATACGATGTTAAAACGATAACCTTCTCCTTTAATGTTCTCAAAATACTCTTTATCGAACATCTTTCTCAGATTTTTAATATACGTACGGATCGTCGCATGCGCAGGAATATTTTCATCGTCCCATACATTTTCTATGATCTCATCGCAAGAGATGATCTTCCCTATATTACGGATAAAGTACTCAAGTACCTGTGATTCTTTCTGCCTCATCTCGATCACTCTGTCTTTTAGAAAAATTTGATGTGCTTTAGGAATGAACCTCATACCGTCAAACTCAATCTCTTCTTGTAAACGGTAAAGCCTGACTATATGTTCTATCCGGGCATTTAATTCCTCAAGTTCAAAAGGCTTTTTCAGGTAATCATCTGCGCCCAGGTCAAAACCTTTTTTGAGATCCTCTACCCCTGCAAGTGAGGTGATATATATCGCCGGTGTGGTGTTACCGATCTCACGTAAGTATGAAAGTATCTCGAAACCATCAATGTTAGGTACATTCACATCTAAAAGCATCATATCATACGAACCGGAACCTATCGCATCGAGGGCTTTTTCACCATCAAAAAAACTCTCTACTTTATACCCTTTTTCTATAAGAAACTCCTCCATGATCTCCTGCAGTATCACATCATCTTCAAGCAGTAATATATTCATCCCCAACCTTCTTTAAATTCAATGATATATTTTAACATACTCTATGTGTAGAAGAGTACACATAGGATTTATGCTATAATCCCGCATCACAATGACCAACACTTCACTACAGGGAGCCCCACACCATGCGAGGAATTAAAAGATCAGTACTCTGTGTACTCATCACTTTGCTTTTATTTTCCGGATGTACACAGGTCGTAACAATACCTGTCTCTGTTGCAGGCTCTGTCGTAGGTGCGACTGTAGATGTAGCGGGTTCAGCGGTCAATGCAGTCACAGACTCGAACGACGACGAAGCGTGTGAAGATTAATACCTCTGTGCATTCTTAAATTCAGAAATTTCACTTTCAACCATCTCATCTATCATTCTTACATAGAGATCATTGATAAGGTTAGGAGACAATCCAAGTGAAATTGCTTGTTCTCTTACATGGGCGATCACATCTGCGATCCTATCCTCTGCTTTGACCTCATCTACACTGGTTTTAAAATGTGCTATCTGTTTAATATACTCATTGCGTTTAGCGATCAGTTCTACGATCTCTCGATCTACACTATCGATCTCATTTCTCGCTTCTTCAAGTGTGTTACACTTTTTAATATCCATATTCTATCCTTACATTAGTATCGCTATCATTTCGGTATTATAACCTAATAATATCCAAAGTAATATTTTAGCTATAATGATAAAATGAAGAATAAAAAATATCTCTTATTTGTTTTGTTAAGTGCCACACTTTTAAGTGCTGCAGGAAATGAGAATAATGCAACAAAAGGAAAAGAGTGGATTTTTTTACCTTATGCCTTTTCGAGTGACGCTACTGGATTTGCAGGAGGTGTCAGTGCTATGAAAAGAGCTTTATTCCAACCCCAAACCACATTTATCGCTACTCTTTTTACCGGTCTACCGCAAGACATTACCATCAATAATCAGCCCGAAGAAGCAACCTTTTCCGGAGGGTTCATCTCTTTTTTAGACTATAAACTTCCTTACACAGACCGGTTCTTTTTCTCCTTCATGGGTTTAAAAAGCTATTTTCCGAAAAACCGTTACTATATAGACGGTTCACATACATCCGATAAAGAGGATGCCTACATCAGTTCGGGTGATTCTGACTTCTTCACCACTACCTTCAGATACACCCTTCCCATAGGAGAAGGTGTAGACAATCCCGCAGGCCTCTACAAACTTGAAGGTGGTTTTTGTGTAGGCAGAGAGGAGTGCGGAGGCGGTGTACCTTTCGTAAGTGGTAGAACTTCTATAGGGATCAAGACATTTTTCCAGACAGACAATACGGACAACACAGAGAGGTGGCAAGATTCGATTTGGTGGAAAAACGGGACATCTCTACCCACATGGAATACCAATGGACTGCGATTTTTTCTTATGCATGATAATACAGATTTTGATATTAACCCCGCTAGAGGCTACCAGTTCCAACTGCAATACTCAAAAGATTTCGGCTGGGGGGATTCTCTTCAGAGTTGGGATTTTTTAGAATTTGCATACAATCATTACTTTGAACTGGAAACATTTTCATTTACCCAACAAAATGTGCTGGCTTTAAGTCTATGGACAGGGTACTCATTTTCATGGGATAATGACACAGAGATCTCTCCCGGATTTGATGCACATCGTCCCCCTATGTGGGAAGGTGCCAGACTGGGCGGTTTCAACAGGATGAGAGGCTATGATCAGGATCGTTTTTCAGACAAAGCAGCCTTTTACGCTGCTGCAGAGTACAGAGCCATCATCGACTACAATCCTCTGAAGGACATCTCATGGATACCGGCAAAAGTAGATTGGTTCCAGATCGTTCTGTTTGCAGAGGCCGGAAGGGTACATGATCAATACACGCTTGATCTTGTCAATGATATGAAATATGATGCAGGTATCAGCCTACGGGCCATGGTATCAGAATTACCGATACGGTTTGATGTGGCAACAAGCGAAGAAGGTACCTATCTGTGGCTGATGGCACGGCATCCATTTGACTTTTAAACTTCATTGTCTTAATCACACGAAGTGTACCATGTCTCTGTGAACGACCTTGTAAGCGAAGCGATTCGAGAATAGAGACGATTTTTGCTTCGTTTTTCTAAAAAATGAAGAGGAAAACAAGACCATAGTTCAAATTGAAGGGATATTAAAAAAAATGTTATAGATTTGATAGATTGGGATATATGTTCCCACGCAAAGCATGGGAACAAGAAAAAGCCCCTTATGGATCGTATGGCTTATGGAAGCAGAGCCTTACTCTACTTCAGCATCGATGACATCGTCATCGTCTGCTTTTTTTGCTTCCGGGTTTGCACCGCCTTGTTGTTCTTTAGCATACATCGCTTCCGCTAGCTTATGGCTTTTTTCAGTCAATGCTTTTACTTTTTCATCTATCTGCTCTTTGGTTGCAGAGTCATCTTTAATGACAGCTTCAAGCTCTTCGATAGCCGATTCAATACTCGCTTTTTCTGTCGCATCGAAGTTTTCACCTAGATCACTCAATGACTTTTTCGTCTGGTGCACCAATGCATCTGCCTGGTTTCTTGCTTCAACAACTGCTTTTCTTTTCTCATCATCAGCTTTGTGCGCTTCAGCATCTTGAACCATTTTTTCGATCTCTTCATCTGAAAGTCCTGACGAACCAGTGATCTTGATCTCTTGAGATTTACCCGTACCTTTATCTTGTGCAGATACAGTCAAGATACCATTCGCATCGATATCAAATGTTACTTCGATCTGAGGTACACCTCTTGGAGCTGCCGGAATATCTCTAAGTTCGAACATACCAAGTGATTTGTTGTCTTTAGAGAACTCTCTTTCACCTTGAAGTACATGGATGCTTACCGCTGGCTGGTTATCTTCCGCTGTTGAGAACACTTGTGACTTCTTCGCTGGGATCGTTGTTCCTTTTTCGATCACTTTCGTTGTCACGCCACCTAGTGTCTCGATACCAAGAGAAAGTGGTGTAACATCAAGAAGTAGTACATCTTTCACATCACCTGCAAGTACCCCACCCTGGATAGCTGCACCAAGCGCAACCACTTCATCCGGGTTCACGGATTTGTTAAGGTCTTTACCAAAGAATTTTTTCATCTCCTCTTGTACCAAAGGAACTCTTGTAGAACCACCGACCATGACGATCTCGTTGATATCTGACTTACTAAGACCTGCATCTTTCAATACACTTTCCACAGTCTTGATCGTGCCTGCGACCAGGTCACCGATAAGCGACTCAAATTTTGCTCTAGTGATCTTTGTTACCAAGTGTTTTGGTCCTGATGCATCCGCTGTAATGAACGGAAGGTTTATTTCCGTTTCAGTGGATGAAGAGAGCTCTTTTTTTGCTGTTTCAGCTGCATCTTTAACTCTTTGAAGCGCCATCACATCCGCTTTCACATCGATACCAGTGTCTGATTTAAATTGCTCAGCGACATAATCGATGATCTTGTTATCAAAGTCATCACCACCGAGGAATGCATCTCCGCCTGTTGCCATAACTTCAACCACACCGTCACCCGTCTCAAGTGCAGTTACGTCAAATGTACCACCACCTAGGTCGTAAACCACGATCTGCTCTGATTCTTTTTTATCAAGACCATAAGCCAATGCAGCTGATGTCGGTTCGTTGATGATACGAAGTACATTGAGTCCTGCGATCGTTCCGGCTTCTTTTGTTGCTTTTCTTTGTGCATCATTGAAGTATGCCGGTACTGTAATAACTGCATCTGTTACCGTCTCACCAAGATATGCTTCTGCATCCTCTTTCATTTTCATCAATACTTTTGCAGAGATCTCTTGCGGTGTATATGTTTTACCTGCCACTTCGATCGCACATGCACCAGATCTGTCTATGATATGGTAAGGAAGCTTCTCTTGTGCTTCTTTAGCCTTATCTTCACTCATCATCAGACCCATAATTCTTTTAATAGAGTAGATCGTTTTCTCAGGGTTTGTGATCGCCTGTCTTTTAGCAGACTCACCTACAAGTACTTCACCTTTATCGGTAAATGCTACGATAGAAGGTGTCGTATTTTTACCCTCTTTGTTTGCAATGATCTTTGCTTCACCGTTATCATACACTGCCATAGCAGAGTTTGTTGTCCCTAAATCTATTCCTAATACTTTTGCCATATTAAATCCTTGCTTATTCTATATTTATTTTTTATTTACAGGTTGAAACCATCGCTGGTCTCAGTACACGGTCTTTGATCGTATACCCTTTTTGCATCACTTGAACGATATCACCGGTTTCATGTGCATCACTTTCCACTTGCATGATCGCTTGATGTACTTCAGGATCAAATTCACCCTCACAGGACACCTCTTTGATATGATTTTTTTCTAAAATCTTTTTAAGTTGTTCATGCGTAAGGTTCACACCTTCTTTCATCTTTTCAAGTACTTCTGAAGCATTCTCTTCATCTGCACTTTCCATAGATGCCAATGCGTTTTCAAAAGAGTCCATGACTGCCAGAATGTCCTTTGCAAAACTTTCATTTGCATAGGAGACAGCATTCATTTTATCTTTCTCTAGACGTTTTTTAGTGTTTTCAAAGTCAGCATGGGCTCTGAGATATTTATCTTTATAGTCGGCAGCTTCTGCAAGCGCAGCTTCCAGAGGATCAACTTCCGCAGTCTCCTCTACTTCCGTTTGCCCTTCGACCTCTTCAGCCTGAGACTCTTCAAGATTTTCATTCTCTTGACTCATATAGAGACCTCCTTGTGTTCTAAATATTGCATCTTCATATTTAATGCTTGCGGCAATTATACAACATTGAGTGTACCTTTGTCAAGTACTAGTTGAGTTGATATGACTAAACTTAGTAAAAAGTGCCAAAATGTCTATTTGTAGGTTAACACATTGATGTGTAACTTGCGTGTAAAATAAGAATGTTTGGAGAATTGAATGGAAAAAGTTATGTATATAATAGGTGTGTAGAACTTATCAGCCCAAAAGCTGATAAGAGATGTGAAGATATTAGTTTCTAATACCAAGATCTGCTTTGATCGTGTTCCATCTAGCAAGATCTGTATTTTTAAGATATCTCATAAGTCTTCTTCTTTGACCTACCAGTTTAAGTAGTCCAAGTCTTGAAGAGTGATCTTTTTTATTTGTCTTAAGGTGCTCAGTCAAATATTTAATTCTCTCTGTAATAAGAGCTACTTGTACTTCTGTTGAACCTGTATCGCCGTTTCCTCTAGCATATTTAGCAATAATGTCTGCTTTTTTCGCCTGATCTAAAGCCATAATGACCTCCTGATTGGTATTTAATTTCCAAAATTCTATTTGGGAACGCAATCATAGCATAATAAGCTTAGACGAATATTGAGAGATACTATGCGTACATTAATGTTATTTTTTAATGTTAATTAGAGTAAAATACTCCTAATTATGAAAAAGGTTTTATTATGCTATTGACCCGTGCAAGTGAATATGCTCTACTTTCTTTGGATGCTATACGAAAATCTGACACGCCTATCGGTGCAGAACAGTTGGCCAATGAACTGTGTATCCCTAAAAGTTTTCTTGCAAAGATTTTACAAAGTCTCGCAAAAAAAGGTATCCTTGAATCACGTAAAGGTGCGCATGGTGGATTTATCTTGGCTAAAGACGTGAATGAGATCAGTGTGAATGATATCATTTTTGCTGCTGAAGGTAAATCGCCTGCTGTGTTTGACTGTACCAGCTATACAAGTACCTGTCCAAACGGGACTATAGGAAGTTGTGCTATTTCACCTTTTCTGATCAATTTCCAAACGAAGATAGATGACTTTTTAAATGGTTTGACCCTGGGCGACATACTTTAAGCCACGCTGATCACTTTTCTTCAGGGTCTACTCTATAGACCTACAAGTACTTCATTGTATAATACACTCATATTTAAACCTCAAAAAGGCATATTTTAATGAAACAACATGTTTACCACCTCTCCCATATTGATCTCGATGGCTATGGATGTCAATATCTCTCAGAACAATGTTTCGACACTATCGACTGCTATAATGCGAACTATGGTCCGGAAGTCACAGCAAGACTGGCGGAGATCGTGAAAAAGATCGAACAGGATAAATTTCTACACGGAGATGAGATCGAAGCACTCATTCTTATCACTGACCTCAATCTTACCACCAAAGAGGGTAACTGGATAGAAAACGAAGCTGTACGTATCGGTGCGAAGCTTCAACTGCTTGATCACCATGCTACAGGTGCAAGTACTGCAGAACGCTTTGCCTGGTATACACTTGACACGACACGTTGTGCTACGCTTATTACCTACGACTGGCTGCGACAACATTATCACTTTGATAAGCACAGTCACTTGGCCACCATCGTAAAAGCGATCAATGCCATCGATATTTGGCTCAGTGATGATACGCTGTTCGAATATGGAAAAGTCATGCTTGGTATGATCTCCGGGGCAAGAGAGGTCAACCGTATTTTATTTCCCGCAGAGGACAGGACCTTTAAACTCTCTCTTATAGAAGCGGCAAAACAAAGGGTCGATAGTCAAGATGCCCCGATACAATTGGATGATGATCTGCATCAGATCAAAAAATCTTTTTTCAGACAGGGTGAAAACAACACCAAAGACAACCTGGTTGCCTCTTATGTCACAGACCTGCTTACCAAAGACAAACAACGCCTTACCATCCACTACAAAGGCTACAAGGGTATACTTGGCTACAATGTAGGCAATACCTCCATCATAGGAAATGCCTGTATGGTAGCAAATGATGACTATGACTTCTATATGGATGTGAACTTCAGGGGACACTTTTCACTCAGAAGTAACAATAAACTGGATGTTTCTGCCATGGCCGCCCACATTGGAAATGGTGGAGGACACCCCAATGCAAGCGGCGGAAAGATAGACGGGTACAAAGATTCTTTTGTCTATGCCGATGTACGTAAATTTGTGCAGGAGTATATCGATAAGAAATGCGAATAGACTGAAGAACTTCAATCTGAATCAGTACTGTCAGTGGGACTGTATCTTAGATGATCTTCATGTTGCAGCAGCAGGTGCATATATTGGGCAAAGTAAAATGATGCAGCATATGCCAGAAATGAAAACAATGATCGATACAGAACTTAAAAAATGGATGAGAGTAAGAAAAAATAGCACAGGAACACCCCTTGGGTCTAAACCGACGAACGGGAGTTAAACATTATGAACAATGGTTAACTCTGGAATGAATTTATTTTACTTTGAGTATAATACTATACACTGAGATCATCAAAAAAAGGCATGCATGTTAAGAGAGATCATATCCTATAAATACTTTCGAAAATATTTTTATACGCATCAAGTCATTTCAGTTATCATCCTCTTTTTCTCTATATTCATTGCCATATTTATTTGGTCTTTATCAAAAGACTACTATGACAATCTGATACAAGAACATTTTGAAAGCCATGTACATGAGACGTTAAGCAGCATCGAAAAACAAATATCCAGTTATGAGCACGCTTTACAGGGCGGTATCGCACTCTTTCATTCAAATAACACTATTAACCGAGGAGAATGGCATCGTTATATAAAAGCACTCCAACCGGAAAAAAATTATCCCGGTGTTCAAGGAATCGGATTTTCACTGATGCTAAAACCTGAAGAGGTTACCCCACTCATAAAAAAGATACGTACCCACGACTATCCGACTTTTACGCTTACCCCTGCAGGGGAACGAGAACAATATAGTACTATTCTCTATCTCGAGCCGATGGACAAACGTAATCTTCAGGCAATCGGATACGATATGTTTTCCAATCCTACCCGCAGAGAAGCAATGGAAAGAGCAAGAGACACAGGTCTTCCATCTGTTTCAGGAAAGGTCACACTGGTTCAGGAGATCGATTCGGATATTCAATCCGGGTTTCTCATGTATCTACCATTATACAAGACCATAAAAAAACCGAAAACGGTACAAGCACGACGCGATTCACTCCTTGGTTTTGTCTACAGCCCTTTTCGGATGAACGATCTTATAAATGTCCTTATTAAAGACTCCTCAATGCTCAATTTTGAAATCTACGATAATGAAGAACCTCATAAAGGACACCTGCTCTATAGTTCCCTTACGTCATCTTCTTATACTCCTCAACATCACAGTAAAGAAATCTTTCAAATAGGTGGAAGAGAATGGTCTATCCACTTTTCAAGTACACGTGAATTTGATACAAATATAGACAACAGCTATCCCCTGTTTTTAACAATAGGAGGCTTACTGGTTTACTTCTCTCTGCTGTTCATTACCATAGCACTATTTTATAACCGGGAAAAACTGAAAGAGAAGAGTAAAGAACTTGAATCAAGCAGTGCATGGCTCAACACACTGATCCAATCCTCAATCGATGGTATTCATTTGATGGATAGAGATGGTAAACTCGTCGAATTCAGTCCCTCTTTTCTAAAGATGCTTGGCTACACTAAAGAGGAAGCGCGTCATCTGAACATACAGAATTGGGATGCAAAATTCTCAAAAGAAGTGATTTATCAACGCTTACATTCTATATCCGATACACCTATAACTATCGAAACGATTCATCGCCGTAAAGATGGTACGCTGCTTGATGTTGAGATCACAACAAAATCGATCATATTGGGTGGAGAACACTATATCTATGCCTCATCCAGAGATATTACCAAACGTAAAAAAAATGAACATGAGTTAAAAAAACTTTCACAAGCCCTTGAACAAAGCCCCAATACCGTAGTGATCACTGACTTAAAAGGGAATATTGAATATGTCAATACCGCTTTTACCACAATTACCGGATATAAATTTGAAGAGGCCATCGGGAAAAATGCGCGTCTTCTCCAATCAGGTAAAACACCTCTCAGTGCCTATAATGCCATGTGGTTACAATTGAACAAAGGAAAGAATTGGGTTGGTGAATTTATAAATCGACGCAAAGACCAAACAGAATATATCGAATCGATCAAAGCTTCCCCAATCGTGAATTCTGATGGGGTCATAACCAATTTTATGGCGATTAAAGAAGATATTACTGAACAAAAGAGGAATGAAGCGCGCATACATCACCTTGCTAATTTTGATGCACTTACCGCACTTCCAAACAGAAATAAACTAAAAGAACAAACCAAATATGCTATTAGCATTGCCAAACGGCAACATGGAAAGGTGGGGCTTCTCTTCCTTGATATTGATCACTTTAAAAACATCAATGATACCCTTGGTCATACTATCGGAGATGCTTTACTCGTTACACTGGCCAAACGTTTTCTTTTAGCCATTCGTGAGGAGGATATCGTATCACGTCTGGGAGGAGATGAATTTATCTTTATGCTACCCAACACGAATGAAAAAGGCATTGCTTCTGTTGCAAGAAAAATATTGGATCTTGTTTCCAAACCTGTTGTCATTAAAAAAAATGAGCTCATTGTTACCGCTTCTGTAGGTATAGCCATCTATCCAAATGATGGTACTGATTATGAAACCCTATCCAAGAATGCTGATATTGCTATGTACCGTGCGAAGCATGAAGGTCGAAACAATTACTGTTTCTTTACTGAAGCAATGCAGGAACACTCAGCACGTAATTTAGAATTGATCAATGCATTACACCATGCACTCGAACGAAATGAATTATCTCTAGTCTATCAACCCCAAATCTCATTAAAGCATAATCGCATTATCGGAGTAGAAGCTTTATTGCGATGGGATCATCCAGAATATGGAAATATTGTACCTAGTGAATTTATTACACTTGCAGAAGATAGTGGATTGATTTTGCCAATTGGAGAATGGGTGCTACGTACTGCGTTGAAGCAGGCAAAAAGTTGGATAGACCATGGTCTGTCTCCGATGACTATCGCTGTTAATTTATCGGCCGTACAATTCCGCCATAATCGTTTAACAGCTTTGATCACAAGTATACTTGACGACATTGGTTTACCACCAAAGTATTTGGAACTTGAATTAACTGAAGCCGTTACTATGAGTGACCCTGAAAGTGCCTATAAGGTGATAGACAATCTACATGCATGTGGTATCAATATGTCAATTGATGATTTTGGAACAGGTTATTCCAGTTTGAATTATCTTAAAAAATTCAAAGTTTCTAAACTTAAAATTGACCAGTCATTTATTCATGATATCCATAGAGAAAAGGAAGACAGAGCTATCGTAAATGCTATTATCAGTATGGCGCACAGTCTTGGCCTGAAGACAATTGCCGAAGGAGTAGAAACAGCTGAGCAACTCCATTATCTTCAGGAACAAGGATGTGATGAGATACAAGGATATTACTATAGCGAACCACTATCGGCTGAAGCATTGGAACTGTTTGTTAAGAATAACATAAAATCAAACTTCATGCAATATGACCATGCTGTCTAAAATTGATTGAAATATAAAATCATGGAACTATGTACAGCTCTTTTTTTAATCATATCTTCACTCTCGCTTCCAGTGCACGTGAGAGTGACATCACGTCTATATTATCCAATTCTACACCGGTAGGTACACCTTGAGCAATCTTCGTAAAATTTATCTCAAGCCCTTTTAGCTTATCTTCTATGTAAAGTATCATCGTATCTGTAGCAATGCTCGGAGGAAAAGCAAAGATGATCTCATCTACACCTCCAACTGCATAAAACAGATGTGCATCATCTAGATCATGTACCTCAGTCACCACATAATATACACCATCGAACTGTCTGCTCTCTTCTATGGTCAAAATGTCTTTGGCACTTTGCACAATACAGAGCTTTGTATTGTCACGATAAGGGTCAGAACAGATCGTACAAAGCTCATCTTCACTCATATTGTGGCACTTGCTGCATTTTTGGATCGTATTGACACCCGTTTCCAGGGCATGTGCCAGTTTCATCGCAGAAAATCCGTCTTCCATGACTGCATGATAGGCTAAACGGATCGCTGTTTTTTTACCGATGGAAGGCAAAGAACCAAATGCCTCCACCAGGTTTTCAAAGGCTTCTATCTTGTAGTGTTTCATTCGCACGCCGCCTTCATGGCTACACTTTGTTGCGAACACTTCGGTTCAAAAGCTAAAATCATGAAACTATTCATCATTTCTTAATGTTTCTCATAATCTACAACTTTAGAGTATTCCACTACAGTTTTGATAAAGTCGACCACTTTGAGATGTTCAGGATGCATCGCATAGGCATCCAACCCTTCTTTGCTTTCAAATACTGTAATGATACTCAGGTCCATAGCGCGTTCTTCCGTAGAAAAATTCACGCCGACATCTATACTTCGAAGTGTCGGCACCGCCCCCATAAGATTTTCCAGCATCTGTTTTGCCTGTATGATATTGGCCTTTTTATTTTCTTCTTTAAATTTAAAAGTAACGATATGTACAACCATAATAAACTACCTATCTTTGTATTTTTGTGATTATAACCAAATTATGGTAGAATTCGCCCAAATCATTCCCTATCTATGGAGATATATCAATGACAGATTTAGATTATTATGAAGTACTTGAAGTAAGTAAAGACTGTTCAGGTGCTGAACTTAAAAAATCATACAGAAAACTTGCAATGAAATACCATCCAGACAGAAATCCGGATGACAAAGAAGCTGAAGATCAGTTCAAAATAGTCAACGAAGCCTACCAGGTACTCAGCGACGAAGAAAAAAGAGCGATCTATGACCGGTATGGAAAAGCCGGTCTAGAAGGCCAAGGCGGCATGGGCGGCGGATTCGGCGGTGCTAACATGGATGATATCATGGATATCTTTAACTCTATGTTCGGAGGCTCTGGCGGTGGATTCGGCGGTTTTGGCCGAGCGCGAAGAGACCCGGGTCAGAAATATGCACTGGACTTTGAGATAGAAGTGCCTTTAAAATTTCATGAAGCAGTCTTTGGCTGTGAAAAGAAGATAGACATCCGTTACAAAGCACCTTGTGGTGACTGTGAAGGTACGGGTGCCAAGGATGCAAAACTAGAGACATGTGACTACTGTCAAGGACAAGGTCAGGTATTGATGAGACAAGGGCCTATGCAGTTTGCCCAAACATGTCCAAAATGCCATGGTCAGGGACAAAGCATTAAAGAAGAGTGTAAAAGCTGTCAGGGTAAAGGCTACCATGAAAAAGAGGATACAGTTACCATAAATATCCCTGCGGGAGTAGATTCCGGTAACCGTTTAAGGGCACAAGGGTATGGGAACGAAGCTAAAAATGGGCAGCGCGGTGACCTCTACCTTACATTCCATGTAGAAGAAGATGAAAACTTCATCCGTAATGGAAACGATATCTATATAGAAGTACCTGTGTTCTTCACACAAGCCATACTCGGTGAAACTATCTCCATCCCGGCACTCGACGGTGAATTGGAACTGGAACTTAAACAAAGCACCAAAGACAAAGAACAATTCGTCTTCGATGGTGAGGGTGTGGCTGATGTCCATAGCGGAAGAAGAGGACGACTTATTGCACAAGTGCGTATGGTACTCCCTAAAAAGATCAATGATGAACAAAAAGAGCTCCTCGAAAAACTTCAGGAGACCTATGGTGTGGAAAGCAGACCACACAAAAGTACTTTCGAATCTGCATTTGACAGAGTGAAAAGCTGGTTTGGCAACTAACGTTTAGCCTTTTTTGTCTTCCAATAAAAGAACGGGGTCTTCTCCCTGTTCTTTGAGTAGTTTCACCAACTCTTTTTTAACATTTTTATCTGTCTTCACATCCACTACGATCTCTAACATTTTTGTGATCTTTTCATGATGCTGCTGACTTGCCTGCATATACTCCTCGTGTCTTAAAGACTCTTTCTGCATCTTTGCTTCATGGGCTTTATTCTTTTTATGTATCCATAGCAGAAGCAGCAAAATAAGCAATACAAGCAATGTACTTACAATGAGCACGATCTGATACAGTCTATTTTGTTCACCCTGGTTCGATAGAAGCCGTTTTTCCTGAAGTAAAACAAGTTCTTTTTCCTGGGCAAGTTTCATTCCCTGCAGCTCTTTTTCATACGCCAATTTACTTTCCTGTAATTTAGATGTCTCTTGCGCTTGCAGTTTGATTTGCTCCAGTTCCAATATTTTAAGCTGCTGAAGTTTTTCTGCTTCAATTTTTGCTAAAGTGACCTGGTTGGCCCCTACCAGCTTTTGAAGTTCCAAAGTTTCATTCACTTCTTTATAGGTCTTCTGATCCGATGCTGCTGCCTCCTGTTTTTTCTTTGTCTCTTCCATCAAACGGGCTTTAGACACCTTACCCTGCTCACATCCATACAACATTACCAATACCACTGCTAGGAAAAAATATCTTATTTTCAAATTCTGCCTCTCTATCTCGTTTCAGTATTTTAGCCAATTTTTTGTTAGGCCATAAAAAAAGCACTATTTCTCTTTAAGTTTAATAGCGTTACAATGAACAAAGGATAATTTTTTTCCTTAATAGCTTTGAAAGGATCTAGTATGGCAAAAAGAGGTAATTCGATTATCAAAGGGTTGGAGATCAATGAGATTATTGCAATGCTCAATAAAGCATATGCGGACGAATGGCTGGCTTATTATCAATATTTCATTGAAGCCAAAGTCATCAAGGGTATTATGAAAGATGCAGCTATTGCTGAACTGACACAGCATGCGGCAGATGAACTCAGACATGCGAATATGCTGGCAGACAGGATCATTCAACTGGGCGGAACGCCTATCTTGCATCCACAAGAGTGGTTTACCCATGCGAACTGTGGATATGAAGAACCAAAAGATTTTGATGTCGTGAGCATACTTGAAGATTCGATCAAAGGGGAACAGTGTGCGATCTCAGTCTATTCGAAGCTTGCAGATATGACACAGCATAAAGATATCGTTACCTACGACATTATCTCTGAAATACTTGCAGATGAAGTAGAACACGAAGAAGATCTTCAGGCACTGCATGATGATATCACTGAATTTATAAGCGATCTCAAAAAAAGTATGCACTGAAAAAGTGATGATCGAAGCTTAGGGTGGCAGAAGGAGAGTATTTTACAGTATAAAGTCATCATTTGAAATGACAGAAAAGTGTGGGGTAGAAAGATGCAAGCATTTACCATGGCAGAAATGTTACCTGCATTTTTGTTAACCCTGTTTGCAGGTCTTTCTACTGCCCTTGGTGCGCTCTTTGCTTTTTGGGGTGGTGTCAAAAACACGAAGTTTTTATCCGTAGGTCTAGGCTTTTCTGCAGGCGTCATGGTCTATGTCTCATTTGCAGAGATCCTTGTCAAATCCCAAGATGCATTTACGTTAAAATATGGAGAGCTTGTAGGTGAAAGTTTAGGTCTTGTTGCTTTTTTTGTCGGTATTGCACTCTCATTTGTTATTGATCAGTTAATTCCTGATAATATCAATCCCCACCATACACTTGATATTGAAAACAGTATCGATAACGATGATACACAAACTATCCAAAACCATAGGGCACCACTGGCACGTATGGGTTTTTTTACAGCTATTGCCATTGCCTTACATAACTTTCCGGAGGGATTTGCTACCTTTGTCTCAGCTTTAAATAATATGACTACCGGGGTATCCATTGCACTGGCAATAGCACTCCACAACATACCAGAGGGCTTGGCAGTGGCACTTCCCGTATATCATGCAACAGGAGATCGCACAAAAGCCTTTCTCTATGCCTTGGGCTCTGGACTGGCAGAGCCCGTAGGTGCGATCATTGGATTCCTTATTTTAGTGCCTCTCATGGGAGATCTGACATTAGGGATCACATTTGGCCTGGTCGCCGGTATCATGGTCTATATCTCATTTGACGAACTCTTACCTTCTGCCAGGGTCTATGGTAATGACCACACCACCATCTTTGGTCTTGTGATCGGCATGCTTGTGATGTCAGTAAGCTTGATACTTTTTAAACTATGAGCTTACTTTTTGGTGTAATATCACCTTATGCGCTGATGGTTCTATACTTGAATCCTCTGTACGATGGTCATATGCGATGACATAGATTTCATCTCCCTTCTTGAGATAATTCTTCTCACCAAACTCTGCATACGCGGTTGCCCCTATAGAGATGAGGGCTTGTTTGGGATACCCTGCTGCCTGAAGATGGGCTGCGATATCTTCAAGAGGACCAAAATCCTCTTGGGTGTTCATTTTGTCTATCAGCCATGTTTTGAGCTTTGTATAGAAGTATGAGTACCCCAGAAGTGGAGCATCCACACCATAGGGATGCAACACACCTTCACGTTTCACAAAAGAGCATAAATGGTAATGGTCCATCACCCCACCCTCTTCAAACCTGTCAATAGGTATCCATTTGTCACCGATACCTTTGGAATTAGGCCCCCAGGACTTTTTCTCTGAGATCTTTTTTGCCCCTTCTTTACGAATAGTGCAGTCATTAAATGTAGTAAACTTCTGAGCAATGAGGTCAATCACCTTTTTTTGATCATCATACACAATATCAAACAGTACTGCGATCTCCGGTTCGACTTGTGCATTTGCTTCATACTCTGGAAGTGTAAGTCTGTCTGTGCCTATGGAGTACACGCCTAAAAAAGAGTCTGAGCCAGGAAGATAAAAAGGGAATATACCTTTAGGTGCATCAGGTTCAGCAGTCATGACATTTTCAAAGTCTTTGAGTTCACCTGCTTGTTCTAAATGGTGTGCAAAGTTTCCTGCCACACCTAAACCTATTGTATTTTGTAATTGCATAAATATCCTTAGAGAAAATATTAACGTAGTATATCTCAGGGACGGTTATAGGGTGTTGTAAAAGATTTTGGATGAAATAAAAGTGAAGAGTATCTACTACCCGAAAGTAGTAGATATAAGGGTGAACTTAGTTACCTGCTACAGCGTCTTTAAGTGTTTTACCCATTTTGAATTTAGGTGCTGTGTGTGCTGGCTTTGTATACGTTTTATTAGTTCCTGGAACTGTACCGCTTTTTTCTGCTACATCTACTGTAGAGAATGTTCCGAAACCTACCAATGATACAGTTTCTTTTTTTACTAATGCTTCAGTTACTGAAGTGGTAAATGCTTTTACCGCTCTCTCTGCTGCTGCTTTACTTTCAAACTCACCGTTTTTCTGTACCAATTCTACGAAATCTGCTTTTGTCATTCTACTTCCTTGTTTTTAAGATGGAATCATTATATCACAACTAATTCTTAAAAAAAGATAAAAATATGATAAAAAGCCCTATTTTACGGCATTTAATACACTTTTGTTAAAAAAAAGACTAAATATTATATTTAGTTATTTGTATAAATAATAGTTAATATATCTGTAAATTATATTGTATGGCCGTGAGAAAGTCCATATCATGTTCATCTAGTCTTTAAATGACGCTGTGAGCGTCATTACATTCATATGAAATCATCCTTAAAAATCAAGCTGTTCACATTTTGAGAGTCAAATCAGCACTCTAAATAAACACTACACACTTCAAAATCTGATCCAATATTTAAAAATAGTATTGGAATAGCAGAGAAATAAAAAATAGTTCTAGCCGCAGTTTTTATAGGGGTATCATTACAGTAAGAATATATTAGTGAAGTATACCTATCTAAAGGTTTAAGAAGATGGTGCGTCAGAGAGGATTTGAACCTCCACACCCGTAGGGCACTACCCCCTCAAGGTAGCGTGTCTACCGTTCCACCACTGACGCACATAGACTTGTAGTTTAAAAGTACTACTGAACTTTAAAAAAATGAGGGGTTGAAAAGTTGTGACGGATTATATCCATCACAACCTTTCAGTGTCTTTAAAATTAACCGATAAATGGGTTAGCATAAAGAGCGATAAGCGCAATTACCAATGTATAGATAACTTGTGCTTCGATCATTGCAAGAGCGATGAACATTGTAGTCATTAGTTTACCACCAAGACCTGGGTTTCTAGCAGTACCAGCGATAGTCGCAGCAGCAGTGTTACCCATACCAACAGCTCCACCAAGTGCAGCAAGACCAAGACCGATACCAGCAGCAACTACTGAGTATGCTTTGATCATAGATTCACCATCTGCTTCAGCAGCAAATGCAACAGCACCAAGTGCTAAGAAAAGTAAGAAAAACTTTTTCATTTTATATCCTTTAAATTAATAGAGTTTAAGTCTCTTCGACTGTTCTAGAAGTCTGTTCGGATAGCGTAAACGATACTAAATGATCGCCAACATAGACATAAATGCCTACATTTCCCTACTGATCACTTCAAATAACGTCAAAATTATATCTAAAATATATTTAAAAAATACATTGTTTATCGGTACAAAAATATTCCATGTGATTTATTTAATTTAAACTTAAATAATATAATAAATTATGATAGAATAAAATAAGGGATGTAGGTAACAATGTTTGTAGATTTGTTGCTACCTAATTAAAAGACAAGGGAAAAAGGGATGGAGTTTATTGATTATTTTGCAGCCTATTGGCTGATCATAAAATATTTAGTATTATTTGCAGCGTTGATCATTTTGCTTAGTAGTATAGATGATTTTTTTATAGATTGTTACTATTGGATCCGTCGTATTTGGCGAAAATTCACCGTTTACAGAAAACATAAACCTTTTAATGTGAATGAACTTTATAAAAATACAGAAAAACCGATTGCAATTATGGTACCGGCATGGCATGAGAAAGGTGTCATAGCCGATATGGCTGCTTTGGCTGCTTCAAGTTTTGAATATTACAACTATCACATTTTTATCGGAACCTATCCGAATGATCCTGAAACCCAGCATGATGTTGATATTGTTGCGGAACATTATCGTAACATTCACAAGGTAGTCACACGAACTCCCGGGCCAACCAATAAATCTGATTGTTTAAATAATATTATCGAACATATTTTTATATTTGAAAAGTCACACAATATCACATTTGATATTTTTGTTTTACACGATGCAGAGGATGTGATACATCCTCTGGAATTAAAGCTTTTCAATCATCTTATCGCACATAACGACTTGATACAGATTCCTGTATTTCCATTTCAAAGAAAATGGTATGACCTCACAGCGGGTCACTACGAGGATGAATTTGCAGAAAATCACGGTAAAGATCTCATTGTCAGAGAGAGTATTTTGGGATTCGTTCCGAGTGCTGGCGTAGGGACTGCATTAAGTCGAAAAGCGATAGAAAGACTTCGGGAAATTCATGAAGGTGAAGTTTTTTCTGTAGATACGCTCACAGAGGATTATAGCCTGGGATATGAACTGTTTAAAGAAAAAATGAAACTTATTTTTGTAAGAGTACCTGCAGAAATAGAATATAGAGCCAATAATCGGTATGGTCAGGCTGTTCCAGGGAAAAAACAGGAACTGATCACCGTCAGAGAATTCTTCCCTTCCACATTTAGAAAAGCGGTGAATCAAAAATCAAGATGGCTTACGGGTATTGCACTTCAGGGATGGCAGAAGATAGGCTGGACCGACAGCTTCAAAACAAACTATATACTCTTTAGGGATAGAAAGGCGATACTCACCAATTTAGCGAATATCTTAGCCTACATTTTGGTTGTCAATGTTCTTTTTATGACCTTATACTCAAAATTGACTACCGATACATGGTGGTTTCCGCCTATTGTGAAAGAAGACACATTGCTATGGACTTTACTTATCATCAATGCTTTTTTCCTGCTCAACCGGGTTCTACAAAGAATGTACTTCACCTATAAGGTCTATGGAATAAAAGGTGCACTACTGAGTTTTCCAAGAATTGTATGGGGGAATATTATTAATTTCTTTGCAATGTTTAAAGCAATAAGACAATTTTTCAAAAACAAAAAAGAAGGAAGCATACTGACATGGGATAAAACAACACATGATTTTCCCATAAATATAAAATTCCATACAATGCTGGGTGATATTCTTATAGAAAAGAACTTGATCGATCAAACAACACTCAATGAAGCATTAGAATTACAAAAGAGTGTCAATAAACCATTAGGACAACTGTTGGTTGAACAAGATATTTTAAGCGAAGAAGAATTGACAAAAGCAATGGCATTACAAGGGAATTTAGAATATATTGATATTACCATAGATCAAATAGATCGTTCCCTTATCAAAGAAATGGATAGATATGCTATGCTCGAACATGATATCCTGATCCTTAAAGAAAAAGAAGGGCTACAACCCATAGTCTCATCTCATCAATTGGTAGATGTGATCATTGATGATTATAAAAAAATCATATCAAAAGACACTAAACTATTTATCGCAAACGAAAGTACCATTCAGACGATTCAAAAAGAAATTTTGTTCCCGGACCTTACTGAAAATGAATACTTACATCTTCGAACTGTTGTGAAACAAAAAATGATCCCTAGAAATATGGTATCCCAGATTTTAGCATATAGAGCAGAACACAATATCACTTTTATAGCAAGCTGTCAGCATTTTGGCTTTTTACCTGAAGATCAATTAAAAAGGATCGGACTATGAAACGATTACTCATTTTGCCATTGTACTGTGTAACACTTCTCAGTGCAAATATTGTGACTGATTCGGTCGATCATGTCACAAATGAATTAACCGAATATAGAATCTATCCCCGGTTGAAAAAAGCCGATCTCTACATCTCTCAGGGAAATACTACAGCAGCAAAAGAACTTCTCTTGAAGGTTTTGGAGATCGATCCTAAGAATACGCAAGCAGCCAACAGGGTCGTTGTACTCTGTATGCAAGATAAAGATTTTGAATGTGCCAATAAATATGTTGCACTTGTAGAACCCGCTGTGTATGCCAAATACTATAAAGGGTATATCTCTTTCCACTTAAAAGATTATGCCCAGGCACTAAAAACGGCTTCTTCTATAGAAGATACTTCTGTACTCAAAAAGAATGAACAGGCATTTAATGATCACATCCTATTGAGATCAGCGATATTCACTGACAATACGAAAGCGACCCAGACCTATGTAGAGGAGATCCTGCATCCTAAATTCAACATTTCCTCTTGTCCCTCTGAATATTTGGATATCATCTCTTTGTTATTTGAACACAAGATGTTTGATACAGCAGTCAAAGAGATAGACCTTTACTTAGATCACTGTAAATCTCAAAAGATATCGGATGAAAAACTGGCTGTGTGGGCAGATCTTTTAAGAAAAGAAAACCACTTTGATCAAGCCGAACGTATGATCGCCCATATAAATCAAACCAATCTGAAAAATGAACAGTTGCTGCTTCTGTTTTTACAAACTAATCATGAAGCAAAAGCCATTGAAACAATGGAAACCATCTATCAGGCCAGCCCTACTGAAGAAAATCAAGTTCGACTTGCCTATCTTTATGAAAAATCCGATAGGCAAGATAAAATAACTTCTCTTTATTCCGATGTATACGAAGGTAAGAAAAACCCAAAAGATCTAAAAACACTGCTTTATCTCAAAAAGGACCCTCAACAGCAGTATCAACTATTAGAGAAATACTACCCCTATGCAGGGCTTACGGATGAAGAAAAATTTAACTTTTCAGTCTCTCTGATCAAGTTTTACAAAGAAGAGAACAAAGTCACTAAAATACTGCCTATAGTTGATGATCTCACACACCTTGAAAACTTGACAGACAAGCAAAAACTCTATTTGAGCCATCAGTATAGTGAAAATCATCAAGACCAAAAAGCGATAGCACTTATGGAAGCACTCTATCAAGGTGACCCGCTTCCTGAGTATAAAGAGAGACTGGTATATCTACGCAATAAAAATACCATTCCTAAGAAATCAAAACCTAAAGTAGTACAAAAGAAACCACAGATCAAACCATTACCTACACGAGAAGATAAACTAAGGTCTGAAACACAGATGGCGTATGACCTCATCCATCAAAAAAAGTATGATGAAGCGGTCATCCACCTGAACAATGTACTCAAATATGAACCGAACAACCCGGTAAGATATGAACAGCTCGGACAAGCATACTATGCGCAGGAAAAGTATGCACCTGCAGCAAAAGCTTTTGGCAAGGCAGCTTCTCTTGATCCACAATCAGGCTATTATGAATCATTGGGCTACTGCCACATAAAGTTAAAAGACAAAAAAAGCGCTATAGAAAATTTTAAAAAAAGTATCGATATCGTGAAGCAGGAAGAGCCTGAAAACATTGACAAGCTCTATCAATTAAAATACAGTGTAGCGGAATTGGACCGAAATTTCTTTGGTTATTTGACCTATGGTATGCGGCTTGACTCCTACAATAATACCGGCGGTATATCTCCCATACTTTCTGCCAACTATGGCGGGTTTTCTGCATTAGAACTTCATTATAAACCAGAAATTTTCAAGGGCTATGCTACCGTCTATGCAAAAGTACTGGCTGGCGTACGAGACCAGAGTTTGGCAATCAGATCAGAGACATGGCAGCCATCCATAGGACTGCGTTTCCAACCATTAGAAGAGGAAAGACTCTACTTCTTCGTAGAAAAATTCTTCAAAGGTGGGGATGAGAGTCGTGACGATACCATGCTTAGAGCATCATGGGAACTCTTTGATGGCTATGACTTTTACCCTACTACAACAGAGTACCCGTGGAAACACCTGTATATGGACAGTGTCTACTACCTGGACAATGGCACCTACAGTCTCTATGCAAACTATGAACACGGATATGTATGGAAAAGCGGATACCAGGATGCCTGGATGCCGTATCTTTGTACTTCTGCAGGATACACTAACGATAACGGTCCAAAAGAGACGCTCAAAAGATTTGATGTAGGTGCAGGGATCTCCTATTTTTTCTGGCGCAATGAACGTGAATATAAATCCCATCAATATACAGGAAGAACCAGACTGGAATACCGTCATCAATATGCGGGTGACCCTGAAGACGACCATGCACTAAGACTCATGCTTGAATTTTTCTTTTAAGGCATTCAATGCGCTAAAGAACCATTTGTGAAGTAATCATAAGAAAGGAGGCTAACAATGAAAAGCGTGTTTAAATTTGGTACATTGCTGATGTATCTTCTGTTTTTCGTTTCTTGCGGAGGTGGCGGAGGCGGCAGTGGTGTTACAACACCACCTGCTGATCCTGAGCCTGAACCTATCGTTCTTCCTTTACCAAGTAATAATCCTCCCCTGCAAAATGTCTTGATATTGTATGATAGTGCCGGTCCTTATGGAGATCAGGGAAAAACCAATGCACTCTTGCTTGAAAATCTCCTGGGGCACTTTGATCTCAACATTACCTCCAAACCTGCTAATGCATATATAGCAAATGAAATGGTTGATGAGAATATTACGACTGTGTTCTATCTTGGTACCACCTTTGATGTATTGAGTTACTATCAAGGTGACCCTAATGGGCATAGCAGTTATATGAATTTTTATCATGATATAGCAACACAAAATAAAATGGTTGTATGGATCAACTATAACCTTGACCTATTAGAAACAGAATGGGATGCAAACTCAAATAATTGGGGAGTGAATACATTTGTAGATACAACTGGCTTTACCAACTCCGGCACAGATACAAATTATACTCGTGTATGGTATAAGGACACAGAACTCTATAAGGGTGTCATACCTTTTGCAACGCCCGATGCAAACACAACAGCTTGCTATGAAGAAAGCAACATTACCTATGCTTGTTCATTAGAACTTAACACCATCGGAATCATTGATGATACTAAAGCAACTAGACTTGCTACAGCATCTTCAACATTTGATTTAACTAAATCTATAGAGCCCTATGTAACGAGGGGTGGAAATTTCTGGTTTGTTGGGGATCTCCCTTTTTCTTATATGTCGGAAGAGGACAGGTATCTTGCATTCGCAGACCTCCTGCATGATATGCTTGGTATAGACCACAATGAATCACACAAGGCGATCATGCGGCTGGAAGATGTCAATGCAGAAACAAATCCTTCTGATCTAATAGCTATAACAGAGTATATGCAAAGCCAGAATATTCCTTTCAATGTTGCTACCATCCCACAATATGAGAATCCATTGGGTGAATATGGTTATCCAGTCGGTACCTCCATCCCAATTTCTGAATCAGATATCGGTACACTACTACAAGCTTACTATAATGAAAGACTTATAGATATTGTACAGCATGGATTTAGCCATCAATATGACAGTGTCAAAAACCCATACAATGGGGTCACTGCGGATGATTTTGAATTCATGATAGTAACAGATATTAACAATGATGGCAATTATACCTATGTAGGACCTTCAGAAGATGATAATGGAACCTGGGCGAAGAATAGAATACTGGAAGGAAAAGCGATTTTAAATGAAGTCAGTATACAGGCATTTGCCTGGGAGGCTCCACACTATATGGCAGGTCCGAGCCATTACCGGGCTATCCAAGAAGTCTATCCGATACAATATTCAAGACTGATCTACTATCCAGATGAGACCGATAAATCTAAATTTATCGGACAATTCTACCCGTATGTCATCCGAAAAGATACCTATGGATACTATATCATCCCTGAAAATATATACAATATTGTCAAAGATCCAAATCAGGGCTATAGAGCAATAAATGCTGAAGATATCATCCGTTTTGCACAGAAACTGAAAGTAGTACGTGATGGTGTTGCCAGTTTCTTTTACCATCCATATCTTGGTACAAGTGACCTTTCTGTTATTATTTCAGGACTACAAAATGAAGGATATACTTTTGTAAGGGCTACATCATTAGTAGAATAGATCAAATGTCTTTGTTCCAAATCATGAAACTACCAGCTACAGTTTTCTATCTGATAGTTATTAACACCATGGGATATAGCAGTGACCTATCAAAACATACAAAAGCGGAGTGGATCACTGAAGCACTCTCTTCGCTTGCCGATAGCCGATACCCTCATGTCAAAGCAATCGCATGGTGGAACTCAAACTTTGATGATACAAGGCTGAGGATAGACTCTTCGCAAAAAAGCCTGAAGGCATATCAAAAAGGTATTGACCTGCCAATATTCACATCTAAAGCTCTTATCAGTTACAAAAAGCTCTATCCGTCATCTAATGGTACTATCTACCATGCTGCATACCCAGACTTTGGTGGTACTGAAGATAATGTCACCTCCGTCAGTATCAAAACATTTGAAACGCTTGCACAAAAACAGCTTGTATGGGCATACTTCTCAAACAATTGGTTCGATCAGATCAAATTTCCTCTATCCCAAGTGAATACCATCCATAAGAATGGGAAAATACCTTTTATCCGCTTGATGCCTAGAAGTGATTTTAGAAAAGGTGGTCCTGACCCGCTTTACACCATGCAAAAGATCATCGATGGAAAATTCGATAAAGCACTGAGTGAGTGGGCTTTGGATGCCAAAAAGACAGAAATACCTTTACTTGTGGAGTTTGGAACAGAGGTCAATGGAGATTGGTTTCCATGGAACGGAAGCTATAATGGAGGAGGGATCAAACATCTTTATGGTGACAAAAACAAAGCAGATGGGCCAGAACGTTTTCGTGATGCTTATAGACATATTATAGATCTCTTTCGTAGTCATGGAGTCGATAACATTACATGGTTTTTTCATGTAGATACATTTGGAGAACCGAAAAAGAGCTGGAATAGCATCGAAAAATACTACCCTGGTGACAAATATATAGATTGGATAGGGATAAGTGTCTATGGACCACAACTAAAAGATGAGCCCTACCGCTCTTTTGTTGAAATAATGGATACCATATATCCTGCTGTTCTAAAGATATCGGATAAACCCATTGCGATCTTGGAATTAGGTATCACAGAGTTAGAGTAAAAGAAGAGAAGGATCAACAAATTTTATAGGATATGCAGCAAAGTATATAGTATACACAGGGAACAAACCCTCTGTACTTTATGCATAAATGGACAAAGTATAGAAGAAAAAATTTAGGCTAAAAACTCTGGAGTTGCCAACTCGACTTTTTTACCTTTTTGTTCCATGACCACCACAGTGATCGTATCACCTTCACTGTATCTTTCTGAAAGATTATTGACACGTTCTTTGGCTACTTTTGAAATGTGGAGCAGTGCATCAAAGCCATCTGGCATTTCAACAAAAATTCCGAAATCTACGATCTTTTTCACTTTACCCTCATAGCTCTCACCGACCTTATATTCCATCTGCTTTTTCACAGGGGATGAAGCGATCTCTTCTATATGGGCTTTTGCGTCCGCTACTTTTGCTTTGTCTTCGCCTGAAATTTTTACGCCGCCTACATCACGGTCAAGATCAACGGAGACTTCGAACTTCTCAATGATCTCACGGATCGTAGCACCCGCTTTCCCGATAATATCCACTATCTTGCTTGGATGTACTGTAAAATGTTCTGTACTAGGAAGTGCTTCACTTGTAACAATGTTTGTTTCTGCTTCTTCCATCAATCCAAGAATATGGTTTTTACCCTGGCTGGCTTTTTGCAAAGCATCTCTCAGGATTTCTAGATCGATACCTCCTAGTTTAATATCCATTTGAAGTGCGGTGATACCTTTTGCAGTACCTGCTATTTTAAAGTCCATATCACCATCATGGTCTTCCAGCCCCATAATATCTGTCAATACAGCATACTTGTCGCCTTCACTTACCAGTCCCATAGCAATACCTGCTACAAGTGCTGTAGTATTCACCTCAGCTGCACGCAGAGCCAAAGCACCACCACAGATCGTAGCCATAGAGGAAGAACCATTGCTCTCTAAAATTTCAGAAACCAGACGGATACTGCCGTCAAAGTTGAGATCCAAAGAAGGTTCCAGTGCTCTTTTTGCCAGGTTACCATGTCCAAGTTCTCTTCTACCCGGTGCACCGATAAATTTAGCTTCACCCACAGAGTAACCCGGAAAATTGTAATGCACCATAAAATTCTCTGACTGTGCATTTTTATCGGTAATAAGTTCGTACATCTGTGCATCTTTTTTATCACCCAGTGTCGCCGTGACAAGTGCCTGAGTCTGGCCACGTGTAAAAAGACATGACCCGTGTACAGAAGGTAAAAGATTTGTCTCGATACTGATAGGTCTTACTTCATCGAGTGTTCTGCCGTCTGCACGAATATTTTTATCCAGGATCATCGCTCTAACCACTGTTTTTTTGTAGCGTTCCAGTACTTTGGATACCAGTTCTTTATCTGCCTCTTGACCGTCCGCTTCTAGAGCTTCCATGATCTTCGTGCGTACTTTTTTAAGTTCAGTGGAACGCTCGCTTTTGGCCATATGTGAGATCGCTTTTTCGACATCCTCAGCATATTTCTTTTCGATCATTTCATACAGTGATTCATCTACTTTGTCTTCAGCCAATGGCAGGTCCAGCGCTTCCCGTACCATAGGAGTAAAGGCGTCTGCATAAGCCGATGTTGCGGTATCTATAGCCTCTGATGCCATCGCGATCACATCGACCAGTGCTGACTCATCAAACTCATTGGCATTTTGTCCCTCTTCATTTTCAGTGGCGAGTGTACGCATCTCTATCATCACTACATCTTTACCTGAACCAACAACCAAAAGATCCAGTTCACTCTCCGCCTGTTGTGTAAGCGTCGGATTGATAACGATATCATCTCCGACTGTACCAACTCTGACCGCAGCAATACTTGTGGTCACCGGGATATCCGAAACATACAGTGCTGCATTTGCCGCATGTAAGGCAGCTACCTGCATATCAACCTCTGAATCTGAACTTACCACCATCACTGTGATCGTTAGAGGATAGTGAAACCCTTTAGGGAATAATGGACGTAAAGAGCGGTCAATGATACGAGATGTCAGTGTTTCAAAGTCACCAGGCTTTGTCTCTCTCTTGATGAAACCGCCAGGGATCTTGGCTGCAGCATAAGATTTTTCCATATACTGCACAGTCAAAGGAAGAAAATCCTCATCCACTGCTTTTTCATCGACTGCAACAGCTGCTATCAGTACCGCTTTTCCCTGTCGGTACATCACTGCACCACTTGCCTGCTTTGCTATTTTATTAAATTCATATTTTTCTTCGAGACTGTTTACATTGATCTCTATGGTTTGTTCTTTCATTCGTTTCTCTTTCCTTTTAACTGTTAAATACTTTCATACGATGCTGTTTTGCATGTTTATTTTCATAAAAATATATTTATTCTACTTCTTTTGGTTTTACTTCTTGATCATGGACCATGGAGGTTATCTCTTCAAAATTCAATCTTTCAAAATGTTTGTAATAGTATTCTATCGAAATATAGTCTTGTATCTTATGAGGGCAAAATACACCATCACACACCGTAAGCAGATTTTGATAGACACCTTTATCCAATATGGGCGTTGCAATAAAAATATTTTTAGCCCCTCTTGCGATGACCGACTTCAGTGCAACCATCATGGTCAGTCCGGTCTCTATGCACTCATCAGCCAAGATAACATATTTCCCCTTGAGAGAGATCAAATCCTTTCCTTTTCGATATTTATAGACGTAAGAGAGTACTTCCTCTTCATACTTTCTGTGGGCTTCGCCATAGACATAATCTTCATTGATCTCGAACGCATCGACAAGTGCTTTATGTATCACCACTTCTTCTGTTTCAGAGACCATTGCAATAGCCACTTCATGGTTATTCGGTGCCAATATAGGTTCTGCGAGTAAAATATCCATCTGTGCATTGATAGCCTTGGATATCTTATCTGCAAAATAAACGCCTCCTTCACTGACACCTATCACTACCGTTTCATTTTTTGAAAACAACTCTATAGGCAGTGTTTCAATCAACTGTTTTGAAGCGTCTTCTCTATCTTCAAAATACGCGTTAGGGTTTGAATCGCTGGGCATAATCTGCTCCTGGGAATTGTTTAGAAATTTCTTCATCATCAAAAGTATAACGAAACTCTTCTATATACTTCATCAATAATTTATACGCGTGATTTAGCTGTTCCATGTTTTCAACATCCCCTCCTAGGTCAGGGTGATTCTTTTTAGCCAGATAATGGTACTGTTTTTTGATATCCGCTTTGCTGATCAATTTGGGCAGATGTAATATCTCTAACGCTTTTTCGATCTCATCTTTAGGATTGATATTCATTATTCGGTCCCTACTGCACCAAAAGGAATAAAGTTTAACTGCAAATAAAATGTAGTATCTAGCGTAAAGCCTGTTGGTCTGGGAACGATATCTTGTCGGACGGATGCCGTAGCATTCCAGCAATCACGGTGATAGCTTCCCCCCAATCTCCACTGCTTACTTGATGCATCATCCACATCATACGTTAAACCGCCATTCACCTTGATCTGTTCATTGAATGCATATCCAAAATAAAAATAGATTTCATTGGCATTGAGATTACCGGTAACATAGGTCGGCACATCAGGTAATATCTTTTTATAGGTATGCCCCAGACTAAAATGGTAATCTTGTTCATTTAAGGTAACTCGGCTGGCTGACTCACGTATTTTACCATACTCATGTGAATAGGTCACATTATTATACAAACTCCATCTGTTCCAATTGTACTGCATTTCATTATTCAGATCAGCAAATTCATAGTTTCTATCAAGGTAATAGGTTTGCGTCAATCTTTGAAAAAATTTTAAGTTCATCATTTCATCATAAAAGTATTGGCTTAAATTCAGTGCATAGTGCTCTTCAGGTAACCCAACCGTGAACAATGCTGTTTGGTTCACATCCAGTGCAGACAACGAAGGGGACTTGTGTTCATTCCCCGGTCTAATGTACGCAAAAGAGGGTTGCAGAACATGTATAAATCCACCATACTTTTTCGTTAGATCCGTAAAAAATTTTACTTTATGTATATTACTGTAATACTCAAAATCATCATAAAGATACGTTCCATTATCAAAAAAGAATTTACTGTAATACAGCTCTTCTCCCAAAGAGAGATTCAAATAATCATCAAAAAATGATGTGGTAAATTCCACTGGTACCTTGAGCTCCGCCTGACGGAGGGTAGTACCTTTTTCTCTATCAAAATTATTGATGCGGAGATCTGTGCTATAGGTGAGGTTATCCCATATAAAATGACTTAAGTATTTATGTAATTGCAGGGCAGGCAGTATCTGTAATGTATCACTGTTATCCTCTTTTCTTGTATCGATGAAATATTTGGCATTTAACCCTGTGTAGTAGTCATTGTTATAAAGAAAATAATTCACTCTGGATTCTTGTAGAGGAATAAGTCCAAAATGTCTCAAATGGCTTTGCTGTAAATTCAGATAATCGATATCATTAAGATAGGTTATGTTGGTATAGAGACCATCTGTAAATCCACTGGGTAATTTATGAGACAGTACTTTGGAAGATTCATAGTTGAACTCTACCCCATAGTGACTATCGTTTGGGAGATAGTTGTCGTCTATATACTCCGTTTTATCTTTGAAATACCCTACCCTCAACTTTCCGGATGAATGCGATGAATCAACAAAACGAAAGGTACTGTACATCCCTATGCTCCTTGATGTACGGATCTGTGGGTTAAACTCTAAATCCATACTTGGAGAAATAGCCCAATAGATAGGTTGTTCGTAGAGAAACCCCTCAGTGGATGAATACCCAAAAGCAGGAAAGAGAAGCCCTGAACTTCTTTCTCTATCAGTTGAAAAAGCCAAATAAGGTGTATAAAACATAGGAATATCCCATAAATATACCTTGGCGCCATAGAGCTTTATATAGTTTGCATCACTATCGTATAAAGCGTCCGAGAAAGACATTTTCCATAAAGGATCTTCAATATCGCAACTTGAAATCAGAGAGGCTCCCAAAGTATAATTGCCTTCATCTTTATGTGCATCATCTGAAAAGATCCACACATCATTTTTCCCGATCAGAAAGAGTTCATCGAACGTCACCTCTTTTGTATCGGTATGAATTTCAATATGATTGGTATGAACTTTACTTCCATTGTAGCCCAGCATTTCGATCTCTCCATCAAGAACAAGTACTTTGGTACTTTTGTCAAAATCTGCAGAAGCTGCTTTAATGATACTGTCTTCATAATATACCACCACCTGATCTCTGGCTTTGACTGTATTGCCTGCAGCATCCACATGTTTTGCTGTTATCTCGATTTTACTTTTATCTGAGGCAGCAGACACTATTTGTATGCCCGCTATCATAGATACAAGAAAAAAAACGAGCTTTTTAGTCATTCACAACTACGCAGTTAGAAAGTTTATCATGCAGTGTTTGTCTCAGTGGTACAAAGAATGCCATAAGAAAGCCCAGATAGAACAGTACTTCACTTGGGATCCTCACGGAAGCACGTAAAAATGCCTTTTGAAAACCAGGGGTATCTCCTGTTTCCAAATCTATCACTTTGATCTTCATAAAATACTTACCCAGCGTCATACCGTTTTGCCACACTAAAACAGTGTGATAGAGAAGTTTTATAGAGAGCACAACCAAAAGATTTTGAGCGATGAAGCTATTGACAGTTTCAAGTGCTGCTTCATCTAGCACTGTGATATTTGACAAAACTGCAGAGAATTGATCATAAAAAATAATGATAAAAAACAGGGTGATAACCATATCATCTATGACAAAAGCAGTGATTCTTTTTTGAAGACTTGCAAGGGGCAAGGATAGAGATTCAGACATCCCTGCTTCCTAGAGTGCCTGATAGGCAATGTCTGTACGACACTGTTTGCCTGCAAAATGCACCTGCCCTACCAACATATAGGCACGCCTTTGTGCCTCTTTGATACTATCACCGATACCTACACAGACCAGTACCCTGCCGCCTGTTGCATAGAGTTTTCCGTCTTCACCCCGTGTCACTCCCGCATACGAGATATGTGCATTTTCCCTTACCTCTTCATGGTAGATATCATCTACGATGATCTCTGCAGGCGATGAACTTTTATAAGGATAGTCTTTACTTGCCATAACGACACCCACCGCATATTTGTCATGAAACTCTATCTTGGCATTTTTCAGATCACCTGTTGCTGCCTTATAGAAGAGTTCAGAAGCCGGAGACTTAAGCAGCGGCATCAACTCTTCACATTCAGGATCACCAAAACGTACATTATACTCAAGAATGATAGGCTCACCTTTGACCACCATCACACCGATAAAAAGTACCCCCGTGAACGGCATACCTTCAGCTTCCATACCCTTTAGTGTAGGTTCTATCACTCTCTCGTTCAACTTACGATAGATCTCATCATTGACCAGAGGTGTAGGGGCATAGGCACCCATACCGCCAGTGTTTGGACCTTCATCATTATTGAGGAGTCTTTTATGATCCTGTGCCGCAGGCAAGACCACATAATCTTTTCCATCACAGATAGCAAATACAGAAAGCTCATAGCCATCCAGGAATTCTTCCACAACAATACTTGTACCCGCATCACCAAATGCGTTACCTGAAAGCATTTCACCTGCAGCTTTTTTTGCTTCGTCATGGCTTTGGGCGATGATCACACCCTTACCAGCACAAAGTCCGTCTGCTTTCACTACGATCGGGGCATCCAGTGTCATGATAAAATCATATGCATCCTGCAATGAATCCGTTTCAATGTACTTGGCAGTAGGCACATTGTGACGGGCGAGAAAGTTCTTCATAAAGATCTTGGAACCTTCAAGTTGTGCCGCTTGGGCTGTGGGTCCAAAGATCGTAAGACCTCTGGCTTTAAAGACATCCACAATACCGCCTACCAATGGTGCTTCCGGACCCACAATGGTCAGTTCGATACCATTGGCTTCTACAAAATCAGCCAATGCAGAAAAATCACTGATCTCAAGGTTCTCACCCAATGTGTCTGTGGCTCCGTTACCCGGTGCAAAATAGATCTTCTCTACATTCTCATCTTTTGTCAATGCCAAGCCAATAGAGTATTCTCTACCGCCGGCACCTATTATCAATACGTTCATTTAAAATTCTCCGAAAAAGTTTAATTCTCACCATAATATGCGGTTAGTCCAGTAGGGATGACCATTGTGCGTAGAGGGTTTTGGAAAGGTTTGAAGGAGAACTTCCTTGTTCATCAATGACCTTTCCAAAGTCCTATGCGTCCAAAAAATCGTCACTGATAAGACCCGGGTGAGCGTTCTGTGTCAAGTCGGCCCTATATAGCCAACGGTGTAGGAGAGAGTCTCTCTTTAGGGGATGATCTCTCGCCGACCATGTCAAGCTCAAACGAAAACATCCACACACCAAGAGACCACATGTCCCACTAACAATAAATGTTGGACCCCAAATACAGTCGTCGCATCACCTAGGCTAAATATATTATAACCTATTTGGAGTTAGAAGTGAGTAAAATCTGCTTTGCTTTTAGTATGCAGGCATCTATCGTTGGCCTATCTGCTACTTCATAGCATACTTTGGCAGGTAAATGTACTTTTGTCGCTTCACCTATCACCACGGCGGTATAACTTTCATCCCATGCAAAGTTTTTCAAAAAACAGTGAATCGTCGAGGGAGATGTGAAGATAATAATGGCATTTTTGCCTGGTTTCTCTTTTTTTTCATAGCGGATACAAGCAGTCTCATAGATGACCTGTTCCTGAAGTGCTATACCCGCCTTGGCTAAAAACGTTTTTGCATCAAAAGAGACCTCTTTAGGGCGTAAGTATAAGATCTTTTTATCTTGAAATTGCGTGATGATATCTTGACTGAGCGTTTGGGCATAAAATGATTTGGGTCGGTACATCACTTTTCCGCCCAGGGATTCTATCTCTTTTGCCGTGGCTGCCCCTATGGCCAGACAAGGATACTTTTTCCATTCGGGATTTAATGCTTCTGCGCTCTTGACGGCCTGCTTGGAGGTAAACAGCAGTGTATCGCATGTTGAAAGATCTATCGTGGAGGAGAGAGATGAAAAACGTATCATCGGCAGATGTCTCGTTCCTTCCCTGGGCAGAGGGGATAAAAGATAGATCATACCATCAGTTTGCGTCATGATGATTTTTTCGCTACTCTGGATAAATGCTCACCATTCAGCATTGCCACATTCATACGTTCGTCATCATAAGGATCAAAGTGCGGTGTAATGACCCAGTTTTTATTGGTATCGAGTAAAAAGATCTGATCTTCTACTTGATCGGCGATACGGTGTGCTTCAAGCAGCAGTATATTCGGGTGCAAGACCATATGAAATTCTACAAAGTTGATGGAACCGTCCGTACGTGTCTTAAGCCAATGGTAACTTGTTATCTCAGGATGACTTGAGAGGATCTTTGCAATGTTTTCCACCATATCTGCATCCAGTGCACGGTCTAAAAGTATCTCTATACCTTCCCGAACGATCTCGTAGGCAGAGTAGATGATATAAAGTCCTATCCCTAGACCAAAGACCGCATCGATCGCATCAATGCCTGTCAGATATACCAATCCCAGCGCCAGCAAAACAGCAGCATTGCTCCATAGGTCTGTAGTATAATGCAACGCATCTGCTTTGATCACAAGATTGTCCGTCACTCTGGCGATTTTTAAGAGATACCTGGACAAAAGATAGGTAATGATGATGGAAAGCGTCATGGCTACGATTGAAGGGGTAAGCAGTGTGGTCACAGATCCGCTGCTTATCTTTTTAAACGCCTCATAAATGATGTAGAGACCTGACATGGTAATGATCGTTCCCTCTATGACAGCAGCAATAGCTTGGATCTTACCTTTACCGTAATGGTATTCATCATCCGGATGTTCTTCTGACTTTTTGATCGCATAAAAGTTGAAAACGGACACCAACATATCTAAAAGAGAGTCGATCGCAGAAGCAAGGACCGCCACTGATCCGCTTGCTATTCCCAAGACCAATTTTAAGATCACCAAAAGTGTTGCAACGGAACTTGACACAAGTGTGGCACGTTTCTGTGGTGACATTTTCAACTCCTTGCTCATGATAATGCTCCTCTTTTTTCTTTTATCATTGTCAACCCATTGACGGCCAATAATCCCACAGAGACTGTAAGATACATTATAAGAAGCATCCATAATCCGCGGCTTGCCACATCCAAAAAAGGGAAGAAAAGTGTGATACGATACAGTATACCTAGTAAGACTGTATATTTCACCATGTTGTGTAGACGTGTATAGAGTTTAACAATAGTTATCTCACGACAATGGTCACATCGGTTTTCAATCGCTCTTTGCTCATTTTTAGATAAAAATGCATAGACGAACTTTAACACATAACGCGACAAAGTAATGATCACAGCTATTCTAATGATAACAAAAAATGCCTCTAACCAAAAGCCCTCCGGTATCTTGGTCCACAGTTCCAAAAGCAGTGCTTTGAGACTCATCCCTTCCGAAAGATAATAGAGCCCAAACATAAACATACCTGTGAGCCCCAGCCATAACAATACTTTCAGTACCCAAAAGAGATACTCTTTTGCTTTCTCTATTTTAGCCTTATGTTTTTCATATGAAGAGGTATTTCTCATCAGCCCAAAAGCAAACCGGTAATGCCATATAAGCATGAAATAGAGTGCTACCACAGAAAAAAGAAGTATTCCAAATGCAATCACTTCTTCGTAGAAATTTGAGATATCCATATTTGACGGCCTCACAGTTGAATGAAAAGTGATTTTAGCATAGTTAGATTTAAAGGGCACGGGAAAGTTTGCCCGTGCCCTGAAATATAGAGAAAATTAGAGTGCTTTGGTCGCTAATGAAGCTACGCGTTGGGCAAAGGCTCCCTTATCTTTAGGTTCGAGTCCTTCAGAAAGTTTCGCAGAATCCAAAAGTATCCATGAGAGATCAGCAAAGAGAGATTCATCTTCAAGCGTATCCAGCTTCTTGATCATTTCATGGTCAGGGTTGATCTCCAGGATCAAAGGTATTTCCGGCATTTCCTGTCCCATTTGGGCAAACATCGCTGCCATACTTGCCATAGGATCAGAACTGTCTTTCAGTACACATGAGGGACTGGATGTCAGTCTCGTAGAAGTTTTTACCTCCTTGACCTCTTCACCCAACACCTCTTTGATCTTATCTGTAAGAGATTTGAACTCTTTAGAGATCTCTTCTTTCTCTTCTTCGGTCTTGGAATCCGGTGCTTCAATCGTTGTGATATCTTTAAGGTTCCACTCTTTATAGGCACCTATCATCGGCGTAACGATACTGTCCACCTCTTTATCATCCATGATAAGTACTTCGATATTTGCCTTTTTATAGGCTTCGAGCAGAGGAGAGTTTCTCAATACCTTTTCATCATCACCTACGATATAGTAGATCTCTTTTTTCTCAGAATCACAACGGCTCGTATACTCTTCAAGCGATACAAGACCTTCTTCCGTTGAACTCTTGTATTTGACGATATCAAGCAACAACTCTTTGTTCACATGGTCTGTGTAGATACCCTCTTTTATCACTCTATTGTATTGTGCAATAAATGTATCCGCATCTTCGCCACTGAGCTTTTTAATGGCCTGGAGTATCTTCTTTGTAGAATTTTGTTTGATATTTGCCAAGATCCTGTTTTCCTGAAGTAACTCACGGGAAACATTCAGCGGCAGATCTTCAGAATCGATGATCCCTTTTACAAAACGAAGATACGGTGGCAATAACTCTTTGTTGTCATCGGTGATAAACACACGCTTCACATAGAGTTTAACCCCTGCTTCATAATCTGCTCTGTACATATCCATAGGGGCGGTTTTAGGGATATAGAAAAGTGTGGTAAATTCATTGGCACCCTCTACTCTGTTGTGCAGATAGCTCAGTGGTTCATTATCACCATGTGCCAATGTTTTATAGAACTCTACATAATCCTCTTTTTTCAATTCAGATTTTGGAAGTGTCCAGAGTGCTGTAGCCGCATTGATCTGTTCTGATTTCTGGACCATTTTAGTCGTTGCTTCATCCCCTTCACCTTCTCTCTCCTCTTCAGAGTAGTTCAACATAATAGGGTATGCAATGTGGTTGGAGTACTTTTTGACCACTTCTTGTACTCTCCACTTGTCCAGGAACTCTTTCTCATCCTCTTTAAGCTTGATGTAGATGATCGTTCCATGCGCTTCCTTCGTCACAGGCTTCACTTCGTACTCACCTGTACCATCCGTACTGAACATGTAAGCCTGCTCTTCACCCGCCTTTTTAGAGATCACATCCACTTTGTCTGCTACCATGAACACAGAATAGAACCCTACCCCGAACTGACCGATAAGATTTGAATCTTTTTTCGCATCACCGGTAAGATTTTCCATGAATGCTTTTGTACCGGACTTGGCAATCGTACCTAAATGGTCCATTAGATCGGATTCATTCATCCCTACACCATTATCACCGATGGTTAGAGAGTTATCGTCTTTATCTAATTTGATGAACACTTTTCCGGACCAATCATCTTTCTTGAACTTTTCATCTGTAAGAGAAAGATAATTAAATTTATCTAACGCATCACTCGCATTTGAAACGAGTTCACGTATAAATATCTCTTTGTTTGAATAAAGAGAGTGAGTCATCAGTTTTAAGAGTTGACCAATCTCTGTTTGAAATTGATGTTTTGCCATACTATTTCTCCTATAGTGTATTACTTTGGTGAGATTATAATATATTTTTCTAAATATTACAAGTTTTTTGAAGGAAAGTTTAGTGATATTGACTAAAGTATTTATATTTTTAAAATATCCCATTATCTTGCTATAATAGAGATATGAAAAATTTATATTTAATCAGACATGCAAAATCAGATTGGAGCGATGAGAGTCAAAGCGACTTCGACAGGGGCCTCAATAAAAGAGGTGAAAAAGCGATCCTTACCATGGCAAATGCACTCAAAGAGAAAAAAGTCATGCCGGATCTTATACTCTCCAGTTCTGCCAAAAGAGCACGACTTACAGCCAAAGGTTTAGCCAAAGAGATAGGCTATGAGGAAAAGATCAAATACATCGATGCTCTTTATATGGCAGCACCTCTGGATGTCATTTCCATTATTAAAGAGATCAAAGACAAATACGATGATGTATGGATCGTCGGGCACAATCCCGAAACAACTGAATTAACAGACCTGATGCTGGATGACTACATCGACAATGTACCCACGCTGGGTATCGTCGCCTTAAAACTTCCGATCAAGCATTGGAAGAAAATGAAACCCGAAAAAGCAAAACTAAACTTTTTTATTTACCCTAAAATGTATACATAAGTTTTACTCTTTCCACTCCAGATGCTCTATAGAAAGTTTGTCGTTTGAAAATGGCTCAATGATGACATCTAACTCATCGAGCCTATAGTGCAAAGGGAAACCTATATTTGAATTTCTGGCCGTACTTTCGAGGATAAAGTATTTCTTTCCATTGACCCAGAGCCCTTTTGTCTTATCCAATCGCTTATCCTCTATGGCTGTAATGACAAAAATGTGTTTGGGTACCAGGACAAAATAGGCTTCTGATCCTAATACATGCAGCATAGAAATGAGTAGATTGCTCTTGTCATCACAATCTCCAAAATTCTGCTGTATGGTTTTTTGTGCAGAATACTGTTGAAAAGTGTTGGTCTTATAGGGGATATTGGTCACAAAATCCAATAAGGATTGTACTTTACAAAGTGCATCGGAGCAATGTGCTGTTAATGCAAATGCTTTCTCTTGTATCTCTTGGGAAGTCGTGACATAAGATCTATAGATGCCATTGGATGTACCTACATGTGTTCTATCTACGATAGCCATCGCCTTGATCGTACCGTAGATAAAAGCAATAAAAGAAATCGCTATAATAAGAAGAGATAGATTTTTTTTACTTTCGCTTTTCATACAAAGCTACACCCTATCAAAACATATTCTTTTATTCTTTTTTGCCTGTTTCACAACCCTGTTTTTGACGCTCTGCTAAAAGTTCTACACGTTTTTTCTCTGCATCTTTTAACATTTTCTTTTTGTTATTGCTCACTGTGAACCCTGGTGACGGTAATGCACTGGCTTTTTCTTGTAAATGGAAAGCACTGGTAGTATTTACCATGATCGTAAATTCATACAGTTCGATCAGCTCTTGATCAAGAGCATCATATACATCAGACTTACGACTCACTCTCTTTTCGTCAGCTATTTGAGCACTCTCTACCGTCATAAGGGATTCAGCACTCTCTTTTTGATGCTCTGCTGAATGTTCTGTATCTTTTTTCGTTTCATCTCTGACCACTGGTACGTTATTCTTTTTCACCGTGATCCCGGCTACCGGCACTGCTGCAACCTTTTCTTCAACATCCACACTACTGCCATGGTTTATCTTGGTCGTCAATGCGTCTGGTTTAACCATTTTTTCATCCCTGTCAGTAGATGGTTCTGATACTGGCACAGGTTTATTGACCACTTCCTTTTTATCTGCCAGGTCAACACTGCGTACAGGTATAGACGTTTTGCAACTATATTTTTGACGCTCTGCCGTATACTCTGCATATTTCTTCTTTGCATCTTTTAGCATCTGTTTTCTATTATTGCTGACCGTGATACCAGGTACCGACAGTGCTGCAGCTTTTTCTTCCAAATGAAAAGCACTGGTATGGTTTACCATGGCAATAAATTCATCCAGTTTCATCAGTTTGTTATCAATAGTATCACATGGCTCAGATAACAGAGCAGCTTTACTTACCACTGCCATTTGTGCCGTACTTGTATGTATAGGAGATTCGCAACCGTATTTTTGATGCTCTGCAGCATACTCTGCATATTTCTTCTCTGCATCTTCTAACATCTGTTTTCTATTATTGCTGACCGTGATCCCCGGTACCGTCAGTGCTGTAGCTTTTTCTTCCAAATGAAAAGCACTGGTGTTTTGTACCACTTGGGTAAATCTATCCAATCTTAGCACTTTTGCATCGATCGCAGCACAGGGATCAGAAGACAAAGAAGGGGTACTTACTACAGCCATTTTATCAGTCATTTGACCACTGCAGGCAGTCATAAAGGTTACAACAGCAAGAGACGAGAGTGAGTAAAGCAGTATTTTTTTCATAAGAGATTCCTTTAAAAAAGATTATAGCCGAAGTAGCTCAAATAAACGCGAGGGTCTATGTATATACATTACTGCAAACGCTTTTGGGTCACTTCATCCGGTTCAACTTCACATAACATCGTATCTTGTCCGCAATGACGGCAGGTTGTTCTCACAGTAAAGATATACCAGCCATTTTTATCTTTCAGTAGGGAATTACCACACTTAGGACAGGTGATACGGCTCTGAAGTATAGCAAAGAACATTGCCACACCTAGCTGAAGTGTACTATGCGTATAAAATATGGATAAGATGACAAAAAGACCGACCATCACACCTAGGATCATATACTTAACAAATGATGGAATACATTTCATGATTCTATTTCCTTTTTATTTGTAAAAAATATTTTAACACAATGGACTTCATCTGTAATGATATTAGTATGATTCTATTTCTTTCTCATGGGTATTAGATTCGAAGGTTGTTGAGAAGGGGGTTTCATGTCAAGTAAGTGACTGAACAACCCTACCCTCGAAGATAAGATCAAATAGAATCAAACTATTCCCACTCAATGGTTGCAGGAGGCTTAGAGCTGATATCATATACGACTCTGTTGATCCCGTCAATCTCATTAATGATCCTTCTACTCATACCTTCAAGCACATCATGCGGGATGTGTGCAAAAGTAGCCGTCATACCATCTACGGATTCAACCATACGGATACAGACCGTATTGTCATAGGTACGGTTGTCCCCCATCACACCCACGGATTGTACATTCAGCAGTACCGTGAATGCCTGCCATACTTTATCATAGTATCCTGTTGCTTTAAGCTCTTCTTGCATAATGGCATCTGATTCACGAAGTAGTCTCAATGCCTCTTCATTGACGTCTCCCATGACTCTTATGGCAAGACCTGGCCCAGGGAAAGGATGTCTTCCTATCATATGCTTTGGAAGTCCCAGTTCAAGACCGAGTTTTCTTACTTCATCTTTAAATATCTCTCTAAGAGGTTCCACCAGCTCAAAGGTCATCCAATCCGGGAGACCGCCCACATTATGGTGAGATTTGATCGTTTTTGATGGTCCTTTTACTGAAACAGATTCGATCACATCCGTATAGAGAGTCCCTTGTGCAAGAAAACTTACATCCGTATGCTTCTTGGCTTCTTTATCAAATACTTCAATGAACTTTTCACCGATAGCTTTTCTTTTGGCTTCAGGATCTGTCACACCTGCAAGTGCTTCCATAAACTCTTTTTTTGCATCGAGAGTGATCAATGGAATACCTACAAGTTTGAACATATCCTGTACCTGTTCTGCTTCATCCTTACGAAGCAGTCCCTGATCCACAAACACACAGATGAGCTGTTCTTTTGGCAAGGCTTCATTCAGCATAGCAGCCACAACAGAAGAGTCTACTCCGCCGCTTACGCCACAAAGGACTTTTCTGTCACCCACTTGTGCTCTGATAGCAGCGATCTTCTCTTTCGCAAAACTTCCCATGTTCCAAGTGCTGTCACAACCACAGATGTGCTTAGCAAAGTTCTTCAACATTGCTGTACCTTCTACCGAGTGATGTACTTCCGGGTGAAACTGGAATGCATAGATGTTTTTACTCTCATTGGCTATGGCTGCAAATGGAGAGTTTTCACTTGTACCTATGACCTCAAAACCTTCAGGTATACGTTCTGCTTTATCTCCATGGCTCATCCATACGATAGAGTCATTTGGGATATTGTTGAAGATACCGCCATTGTTTTCTATGTGAAGTTTTGCTTTCCCGTATTCATGATGATCCGCGGCGATCACGCTTCCGCCAAAGTGCTGTGTGATAAGCTGCATACCATAACAGATACCCAAAATAGGCAATCCAAGATCCCACACGCCATCATCTGGCTTATATGCATCTTCTGCATACACAGAAGCCGGGCCGCCAGAAAGTATAATACCTTGCGGTTTTCTGGCCTTAATATCTTCAATACTCTCACGATACGGTACTACTTCCGTATAGACACCACTTTCTCTCAGTTTTCTAGCGATAAGCTGTGTATATTGTGATCCGAAGTCTAAGACTAATATAGGTACTTGTTTCATCATCTTTCCTTGTATATGTATGGTTAAATCTTTCAAAAAAAACTTAACTATAAAAATACTTTTTCGGTATTCCTGAGCATCCTCAGAAATACCGATCTTGCAAACCTAACCTAAGATAGGATTATGCACCTATACCCAGTATCAGAAACTGTACATACCAGACAGAGACTGACACGATATAACCTACAAGTACGGTCCAAGCTAATTTTAGATGTGAACCAAATGTATAAATTCCGTGAAGTTTACCCATGACACCCACACCTGCGGCAGAACCGAATGAGATCAGTGATCCACCCACACCGGCCGTAAGTGTTACAAGCATCCACTGTGCATGTGCAGATGCACCCATATCCGGGCTTGACTTCAGTACTGCTGACATGACAGGTACGTTATCCACGATCGCAGAAAGGAATCCTACTCCGATATTCACGGTAGTCGCACCAAACTGGGAATAGAGAGCCGTGAAGTACTCCAAGAAACCTAAAAAGTGAAGTCCGCCGACCGCAGCTAAAATACCAAAGAAGAAAAGCAGTGTATCATTTTCAATTTTAGCGATGAATGAGAAAACGTTGACCGGAGGACATACGATACCCTCACTGTCGTATCTTACTTCTCTGCTCATTCTATAAATATAGAGTTTCAGCACAGCCAAACCGAACATCATTCCCCACATTGCAGGTAAATGAAGGACCTGGTGCGAGAGAACCGCTGAAGCGATCGTCAAAGCAAAAAGCCCTATGATCACTTTCCCGCCTGCAGCGATATAGACCTTTTTTTCATCTGCCGCAAATGGCGGTGTATCGTGTGGTACAAAACGGCTTAAAAGGAATGCCGTCACAAACCAACCTAAAATCGATGCAGGGAAAAGATAAAGGAAATCAACAAAAGCCCCCTTGCCGTCAACCCATACCATCAACGTTGTGATATCACCAAATGGTGACCAGGCACCCCCGGCGTTCGCCGCAACAACGATATTGATCGCCGAAGGCACGATAAATGCTTTGTTCGTTTTATCAATGGTGATCAATACCGTTGAAAGGATCAGTGCTGTTGTAAGGTTATCTGCAACAGGAGAGATGAAGAAAGCCAGAAGACCTGTGATCCAGAAAAGTTTTTTATAGCTGTACCCTTTGGAGACAAGGTTATAACGTAAAGCAGAAAATACATTCCTGTCGATCATCGCCTCGATATAGGTCATTGCCACATAGAGGAAGAAGAAGATCCCTGCGATCTCATAAATAAGCAACTCTATTTCATGGTGCAGATGTGCACCGTCCAAACCGTTCATAGCATAATAGACACCGATCAACATGAAGATCATTGTCCCTGCAAAAAGTGCCGGTTTTGCTTTGTTTATAAGGTATTTATCTTCCGCTGCGATAAAGTAGTATCCTACGACAAATATGATAAGTGAAACGATCCCCACCCATGTCGTTGTCAAATCTGTGTGCAATATTTCCGTGGTCATTAATTGTTCTCCTAATTCTTTGGTATGCCATATCTGCCCATACATTTACGCTAGACTGACTCTATATAGTGTGAGCCCAAAGACTCTTTTCTCGCAAGTGCTGCATCTACGATGGCAGAAGCAGTATTTAGTCTCAGTTTCAGTAATCTGCCGATCTCTTTATTTTTCATATCATAAATGAGATTTTTCGCTTCATGCAAGCCTTTGGTTGTCCTGATAATCCCTATATCATCCCACATCACTTGACGTAATTTTTGTTTATAGATTTTATCGTTTTCCTTGTGCAGAATATTACCGTAATCTTTCTCAAATATAGGTGTTTTTATCGCTTTATGCTCTTTGGAAAGCAGATGTTCCACTGCACGTTTTGCAAAGACCACACCTTCAAGTAATGAATTGGATGCAAGACGATTTGCCCCATGCACGCCTGTTCTTGCTGCTTCACCTATCACATAAAGACCTTCCATACCCTCTATGGAGCCATTGGTATCGCATTTTATACCACCGTTAGAGTAGTGAAATGCCGGAGAGATAGCGATCTTGTCTTTGGGGAATTTATAGCCAAGTCTGGCAAAGGTATGTGTGATATTGGGGAAACGATGTTCAAACCATTTCTCTTCGAACATGGAAAAATCCAGATAAGCCTTTTGTCCCGTTTTTCGTTTATGGGTGAAGATACCGCGAGCCACGATATCCCGGCTTGCCAACTCTCCTCTCTCATCATAATCGAACAAGAATCGTCTTCCCTCTTCATCCACGACATGCGCACCCTCACCCCTCAATGCTTCGGTCAGTAACAGTTTTCTTGCAAAAGGGGTATCAACAAATACGGTAGGATGAAACTGCATGAATTCCATATCGGAAAGCTCTATACCTTTTTCAACACAGATACCATGAATGTCGGCGCTGACGGTACGAGAATTAGTATTGTATGCATACAAAGAGCCTATACCTCCAGAGGCGATGATTACATCATCTGCATAGATGGTCGTAGGTTCATAATTGACCGTTGCTTTGACCCCAAAACATCTGCCGTTATCTATAAGCAGATCATACACCAGTGTATTTTTCTGAAGCTGGTGTTTGTTCTGCACCATCATAAAATAATGCATATAACGTCCCGTAGCATCTCCTCCGGCATGTATGATACGCTCTACGGAGTGTGCAGCCTCTTTCGTATATAAAAGATTCCCCGCTTCATCGGTATCAAACTCCATCCCTCTGGAGATGATATCAGGCGTGGTTTCCAGTGAGGTACGGGAGAGAATCTCCACAGCTTCTTTGTTATTATGATACGAACCCGCAGCCATGGTATCTTCGACATGAAGAGGGATATCCGCTTCATTCAAGGCGGTGGTCATACCTCCCTGGGCATAAAACGTATTGCACTCCCAGGGGATATCTTTACATACCACCAAGACCTTTTTACTTGCAGGCAGCTGCATGGCTGCATAAAGCCCTGCGATACCGGCACCTATGATCAGTACATCATACTTCTGCATCTTTAACCTTCTGTCTTCATACTTGTATTGTGCTCTACACTCTCTTCTACATACACCGGGTCGGTTTTATAACCGCACCCTGTCAAGATGATACAGCAAAGTGATGTTATAATCGCTTTATGAAAAAAGCCAGTATGATTTTGTCTCATTTATCTTCTCAACCTCAGTTTAAATCATTAAAACGGCAGGAGTGTTACCAAAAGTTTATCGATCTTCTTAGTCCCAAATGGCAAAAGGCCGTTGCCTTTGTCTATATCAAAGATGCGACACTCTTTATAGCGGTCACACACCCCGGTTTTAAAATGGAACTTAATTATAATAGAGATTTATTAAAAAGCCTATTAACAGAGCTGAACAAGCACGATGAAGCGTGTAAGATGATGCAGGCTGAAAAGGTTGTCGTCTTTCACAGCAAATATTATGCGATGCCTCAGGAAAAAGTCTCTTATGTGAGTGTACCCCATTATCATGAACGTGCCAAGGGAAATTTTGAAACACCTTCAGACAGAGAACTCAAAGAAAAATTCGAACGTATCAAAGCCATAGTCACATGCAATCAGTAATCCAAGATCTCCCTTCCTGTGCAGGCGTGTACCAGTATTTTGACGCAAACGGCAAACTGCTCTATGTAGGAAAGGCCAAAAACCTGAAAAACAGGGTCAAAAGCTATTGGCGTTTTTCTCCTGAATTCAAACCCAACCCTGCACAAAGTTCGCGCATCATCAAAATGCTCTATGAAGCAAGCAGAATTGAGTATATCGTCGTAGAGACGGAAGACGATGCCCTCATCTTGGAAAACTCGCTGATCAAACAGCTCAAACCCAAATACAACATTTTGCTTCGTGATGATAAAACTTACCCCTACATCTATATCGATGAATCTGTAGCCTACCCAAGGTTTGAGATCACCCGAAAGGTCATCAAAGGCAAGCAAATCACCTATTACGGCCCTTTTCCTACCGGAGGGAAAGCCCTACTTGATGCACTCTATGAAGTCTATCCGCTGGTACAGAAGAAGTCTTGTTTAAAAGAAGGAAAAGCCTGTCTCTTCTATCAGATCAAAAAATGTCTGGCCCCTTGTGAAGGGAAAGTGTCACCTGAAGCCTATGGTGAGATCGTCACCCAAGCCAAAACATCCATCGTCAAACGTAAAGATCTACTCTCCACCCTTGAAGAGAAGATGACAAACCTTGCCATCCAGGAACGTTATGAAGAAGCCGCTGCTATACGCGACAGCATCAATGCCATCTCTTCGCTCACGATCTCATCAAACATTGATTTTGCCAATGCCATGGACCTGGATATCTTTGCCATACTCAATGGGGATGAAAGAGGTGTGATCGTCAAGCTCTTTATGCGGGGAGGTAAGATCATCTCATCCGCATACTCTTACTTCAGGCATACCCATATTTTTGACGAAAATGAAGCGTATAAACAGGCCTTATTGGAATTCTATACCATCGACACCCCCCATACCGGTAAACAGATTCTTACGGCCCATATGTTTGAAGACTCGGCACAGGTGGCACATAGCCTTTCTGCCCGTTTTGACAAAAAAATAGAGATCCTTACCCCTCAGCGCGGTCCCAAAGCCAAACTGATCTCTTTGGCCCTGCAAAACTGCGAAGAGTTATTGCGTAAAACGCAGAGTGATACACTCATGGAACAAAAAATAGCAGATCTCTTTGACCTTTCTGTCATTCCTTACCGTATAGAAACTTTCGACAACTCTCATCTTATGGGAGCTGCTACAGTGGGCGGTATGGTGGTGTGGGATGAAGATAAATGGGATAAATCCGCATACCGACGGTATACACTGCATGAACGTGATGAGTATGGGCAGATGAAAGAGATGCTCTCCAGACGTATAGAGAACTTTAAAGAAGAACCTGCTCCGGACCTCTGGATACTTGATGGAGGACAGGCCAACCTCAATCTTGCAAAAGCCCTTCTCAAAGAAGCCCATGTCAATCTTGATGTCATAGCCATAGCTAAAGAAAAGCTCGATGCCAAGGCACACCGCGCGAAAGGTGCAGCCAAAGATATCCTCTATACCGCTCATGGCGTTCTTGAACTCAAAGCAAATGACAAACGTCTACACTGGATACAGCGCCAAAGAGATGAAGCACATCGTTATGCCATTACCTACCATCAGAACAAAAAACGTAAAGAAGATACACAAATTTCACTTCTCAATAAAAAAGGCATAGGCAAAGCAACAGTGAAAAAGTTGATCGATTATTTCGGGACATTTGAAGCCATAGAAAATGCATCTCATGAAGAAATAGAAAAAGTTACAAATAAGAAAATCTCTAACATTATTAAAAATTATAATCCATAAACAGACATTATTTAATATTTTTTACTAAAAAACTTCTTAATTCAATCTATTTTTAGTTTAGTTGTTATAGAGTTTTAGCAGCGGGTTATGTTTGCAGTATTGTTAGCCATAAGATTCTAGTGCATCTTATATGATACATAACGCTAAGTTAACAAGCTAAACTCATTGTGAAGTGAGGACAGAAAGCCATGGGTCTCATGAAGATTGCCAGGCTGCGAACAGTAGACTTCATGACTGTAAGTTTACTGAAACTACACTTCTTACACGTCACACTACAAAAAGGGGGGAGAATAATACAATGAATAGACCTGATCCAATTGATGAAGAGTATATCTTTGAAAAAGGCTTGATCGTTAGTTCTACAGATCTTAAAGGGATCATTACATACGCTAACAGAAAATTCTGTGAAATATCAGGATATACCAAAGAGGAACTCGTAGGCAAAAATCATAATATCGTCAGACATCCGGATATGCCAAAAGCAGCATTTCAAGAACTTTGGGACACGATACAGAGTGGCAAGGAGTGGACCGGTATCGTAAAAAATTTAAGAAAAGATGGCAGATATTATTGGGTTTATTCACATATTTCACCTATCATCCTTGATGGAGAGACCACCGGCTATACTGCAGCCAGAAGACCGGCATCGGAGACAGAGGTCACAGAAACCATTCCTATTTACAGGGATTTGTTAGAGAAAGAAAGTAAGTAAAAGAGGGGTTGTCAACAAAATGTACTATATATTAAATGAAACAAATCAAATTATCGCTGCTGATAAGAATCTATTGGAATTATGCGGGTTGTCGCATATAGATGCATTATCATTAAACATTGCATTAGGCGATACAAAATTTGATTTATCTGAAACAAAAATCACGATCACTACAGATCAAAATGAAAAAACGTTTCCTGTCTCCAAAACGTCTCTTTCAAGTATGCTTGGTCATATCACATTGGTTGAAATACAAGCAGAAGAAGAAAAAGCAGAAGAAAATGATCTATCGGTATTAACACTTGATGATACGGTAGAAAATATCGCTCCTCTTGATAGAGAGGAAACGGGTGAAGAAAAAGAAGTTGCTGTAGAAGACAGCGAACGCTTTGATCTTGTCATGGAAGAGGAAACAGAAAGTATCGCTCCTCTTGATACAGAGGAACCAAGCAAAGAACCTGAAGTTGCTATAGAAGACAACGAACTCTTTGATCTTGTTATGGAAGAAGAAACACAGAGCAGCATTGAGACGGTGGAAGAACCGCTCGATATCATGACCGAAGATACAGATATCCTTGACTTGGGATTGTCCGATAGAGAAGATGAAGTCATAATGGAGAAACCTGAAGCAGAGGATACTGCTGAAATTCTAATAGATCTGGATAAAGTATGTCAACAGATCGGTGTTTCTCATGAAGATTACAATACATTTCTCAATGAATATATCGATACGGCATTGGAACTTGAAACGGATCTACAGAGTGAAGAGAGCGCAACACGTTCCAATGCTGTTGCAACACTTTCCCATCTTGGCGAAGTATTACAATTGCCGGTTATCGGAGACCTCCTAAAAAGAATTGATGCAGCGCCTGCAGGTGAACAAAAAGCAACGGTCGAATCTTTTTACACAGCTCTCTCAAGAATCACTAAATCACCAAGCTCTCAAGCAGAACCTGAAATGGACCTCTTTGATACCCAAAAAGAGACTGAGCTAGACCTTTTTGATGTTGAAGAAAAAGAAAGTAAACCAGAAGTGATGATCAATGAAAAAGGCTTTGGTACTATTTCTCTTGAAGGTATTAAACCAATTCACTTTGACTTTCAACTTGAAGAAGCAGCCAATGACCTCTCTTTACCTGTAGAACTTATTGAAGAATTTGTAAATGATTTTATCGAACAGTGTCATAGTGAAACCAAGAATATGCTAAAAGCCTATGAAGAGGGTGATCTGGATGCCATTCAGAAGATAGGACATCTTCTTAAAGGCGCTGCAAGTAACCTTCGTATCAATCCATTAGCTGATACGCTCTATAAGATACAGTTTTGTGAAGACAGCAGTGATTTGGAAGCTTTGATCAAAGACTATTGGGGACACTTTTTGTCTTTCGAAATTCAAATAAATGCGCTAGCAAAATAAAAGGAAATAAACTATGACTATACGTAATAGACTTAAACTCATTGGTCTTGTGCCAATTTCTCTACTCATTTTACTTTCAAGTTATTTCTTTGTAACTTCATATGTAAACTATGAAAAGGCAAATGCACTCAAAACGACATTGATCAATAACGGTGCATTGGGCAAATCACTGATCGAAATAGGTAAAGAGAGTGGATTAACGGCCTTATATCTAGGCAGTGATAAGGAAATGTATGCAGATGCACTTATCAAACAGCGAGAGAAGTTAGATGAATCTTTTGAAAACCTAAAATATGAAGTTATCACAGACAAAAAAGTATATCTTCCTTTCCTGGTTACACTTTTGGAAGGAGAGAAAGCAAAACCATTAGACCCTTATACGCTGCTTGTGTCAAATATCGGTACACTTCCTGAAGAGAGGAAAAAGATAGATACTGCAAATATTGATTTCAAAACTGCCTTTTTTCAAACCTATAGAAACGGTTTATCGACGCCAACACTTGACAAGGTCCTTACACTGAAGAATTATCCGCTTGATACAGATATTTCAGAACTGATCGATATACTTGCACAAATTTATACAGCGACAGAGTACAGCGGACTTGAAAGAGGATTTATTTCATACTACATGACAAAAAAATCTTCTTTATCATTTGAGGAGATCGCTTTATGGGATGAGTTTAAAACAAAAGCGCATATTTTTGATATAAAACAGGTAGACAATAGTGCATTGCGTCAACAACTTGAAAAAGTCCTCTATAATGAGCATGCAAAAGAAGTGATGAATGACCTGGCACTTACATCATCTGCGATTCAAACAGATATCGATAACGGTGACTATGCAGAATCGGTTATGGACTGGTTTGCACTTCAAACACAGAAGATCGCTTTGCTTTCAAAAGCAGAACTTGTGGTTTCAAATGCTTTATGGAAAAAAAGTAACCTTTACCTTGATAAACAACTTTTACTTCTTGGTATCGCAGGTGCTATCTGGTTGCTGAGTTTTATTTTGGCATACCTCGGATACACAACTGCAAGAGATATTACTAGAAACATTAAAGAGCTTGAAGACGTACTTAACAAAGCTGTTGAAGAGATGAAAGCCAGCGATCAATACCTTGCATCAGACTCACATGCGATTGAAAATATTGATCTTGATACCCACGAAGGTACAAAAGAAGCCTATAAGTTCCTTGAGGACCTCGTTGAAACAGCAAAAGATGATAAACTCATTGCCCTACAGGCCAATGAAGCAAAATCTCTTTTCCTGGCAAACATGTCACATGAGATCCGTACACCGCTGAACGGTATTGTCGGTTTTACAGAAATATTACGTAGTACACACCTTACCGAAGAGCAAGAGGAATTCCTTGCAATCATTGATAAAAGTTCTGAAAACCTTCTGAGCATTATCAATAACATTCTTGACCTTTCAAAAATTGAAAGTAACAAGGTTGAGATTGAAAGTATCGTATTTGATGCAGCTGAAGAGTTCGAAAGTGCAGTGGAAACCTATGCAGTTGCTGCAACAGAAAAAAATATCGATATGAACTATTATATGGATCCAACGATCTCTGCAAAACTCAAAGGGGATCCAACAAAGATCAAAGAGATCATTATCAACCTTCTTTCCAATGCCGTCAAATTTACAAGTTACGGTGGAGAGGTGAACCTTGATATCGTAAAAGAGACAGATGAAAATGGTGTGAACAGAGTTAAATTTACGGTAAGAGATAATGGTATCGGTATGACAAAAGACCAACAGTCACGTATTTTTGATGCATTCTCACAAGCGGATGTATCGGTGACAAGAAAATATGGTGGTACAGGTCTTGGTCTTACTATTTCCAGTCAATTCGTTGAACTGATGGGTGGAAAACTGGAGCTTGAAAGTGCGAAAGACCATGGTACATCATTCTTCTTCTCATTGCCGTTAGAAGAGGTTGCATCTACTGAAGTTAATTATGAAAATGCATTTACCGATCTTGTTATAGGTAAATACGAGCAAGATATTCCGACAAAACTCGACACCAATCTGGAAAAATGGTTTGAATACTTTGGACCAACGGTTAAACATTTTGAATCCATAGCTGAACTCAAAGAGCTTGATTATAATGATACGTGTAAGAACTACTGGATCGATATTGACAAAGCAAGACAGAACATACTGGATGCTATCCATAATATGGATAAATCAAAACTTATTGTTATTGCGAATGTCACAAGCCGTAATAAGGTTGAAGAGCTGGGTATTGATCAAAGTCGTGTTCTCTTTAAACCGGTTACACTCAGTAAACTCAAAACCGTCTTAAACAATACAGCGACTGTAGCACCTCAGCGTATTGAAGAAGCAGCAGCAACACAACAGACCAAGTTTGATGCCAAAGTATTGGTGACTGAAGACAATATCATTAACCAGAAACTTATTAGACGTATACTTGAAGAGCATGGTATCACAGTGGATATTGCAAACAACGGTCTTGAATCATTTGAAAAACGTAGAAGTGGTGACTATGATCTTCTCTTTATGGATATTCAAATGCCTGTGATGGATGGTATTGAAGCAACACATGAGATCCTTGACTATGAAGAAGATGAAGAGTTAGCGCATATCCCGATCGTAGCCTTAACAGCCAATGCACTTAAAGGTGACAGAGAGAGGTTCTTAAGTGAGGGTATGGATGAGTATATCACCAAGCCAATTGAAACGACAGAGTTACTTTATATCCTTAACAAGTTCTTATCAGACAAGGCAAGTAACGAGACTGTAGAATCTGTCAAGAGAGAAGAGGACGTTATAGAAGATGTGGTTGCAACACCTGAAGAAAGTATCACTCCAGTCGCTGAAATCTCTGATGAGCCAGAACTCACTCTCGAAGAGCCAATGGCAGACCTCACGGAGACACCAAAAGAGGCAAAGATCCTTATTGCTAAAAAATTCTTATTGACTCGTAGAGTTCTTGCAAAAGTCCTGGAAAATCTAGGGCACGACTATGATACATTGGATGATATGGATATGCTGGAAAGCAGATTGGCATCAGGTGACTATGATATACTCTTTACAGATACCGACCTGGTAACGGAGAGTATCAGCCGCTCTAATGGAAATGTAGCTATAATTTCATCAAGCAATACAAATGTCTCTCAAGAAGTAAGTGTACAAAAAGGTGAAACCATCTCAAATACAGCTTCTAAAGAAGAGATAGAAAACATAATAACGAAGTATAGAGGATAAGAAACATGGCATTAAAAGTACTTGTTGTTGATGATGACTTCATCAACAGAAAGCTCCTACAGACTCTTTTAAAGAAGAATCCAAAAGTAATAGACATTATTGAGGCAGAAAACGGGTCTGACGCCTTAGATAAAATGAAAAAAGATCCTACTATCAATATCATACTGTTAGATATCATGATGCCTGTTGTGGATGGGATAGAATTTCTCAAGATCTTTAGATCTGATATGAATAATGCACATGTGCCTGTCATTGTACTCTCTACGGATGATACACGTAAAACGGAAGTGTATGACAACGGCGCAAACGACTTCTTACGTAAACCCGTGATGCAAGACAATCTCTATGAAAAATTAGACCAGTGGGCAGGCTAACTGATCTCTTAAAACAATAATTTGACCAGCCTTTCGGCCGGTCAAACTGTAGAAAAAAGCTTACTATTTTACAAATATTTCTTTCAATACTTCTTCAATACGAGAAACCCCAATGATTTTTACATTATGCTTTACTTCATCAGGAATATCCTCTAAGTCACGTTCATAGTTCTTCATCGGAATGAGTGCCTTTTCAACCCCTGCTTTATATGCAGCGATCAATTTTTCTTTGAGCCCGCCTATAGGCAATACCTTTCCTGTCAGTGTAACTTCACCTGTCATTGCAACCTTATTGTCTATCTTTTGCTCGCTTAAAATAGAAGCGATGGCACTTACCATAGCAATACCGGCACTGGGACCATCTTTCGGAGTTGCTCCCTCAGGCACATGGATATGAAGGTCATAACGCTTATAGACTTCGCTTGCATCCACTGCGATACGCTCTTCTCTCTCTTTGGCACTGTGAGGAATGATGGAAGGAGAGATAGGAAGCTCTCCATTGTCTATCAGTATCTTCACCACAGAATGTGCGATACGGACAGACTCTTTCATCACATCGCCTAAACTACCCGTTGGCTGTAAGGCACCCTTACCTTTGATCTTGATAGCTTCTATGGTTAAAACATCCCCTCCCACTGCCGTCCAAGCCAATCCGCTGACAACTCCGACTTGAGGCTTACTGTCTACCAAAGAGATCTCGAAGACTTTTTTATCTATAAATTTTTCCAAATTCTTTCTTGAGATCCTAATACTGTCTTTTGTTTTATCTTCCAAAAGCTGTCTTGCACCTTTTCGCATTAATCCGGCTATTCTACGACGTAAATTTCGTACACCCGCTTCTCTGGTATATTCATCTATCAATGTTTTCAGTGCTTTATCCGTAATAGAAAATTCTCTACTTTTTAATGCATGCTTTTTAAGCTCCTGAGGTATGAGATAGCGCTTTGCGATCTCAAATTTCTCTTTAGGTGTATAAGAGTTCAATCCTATGAATTCCATCCTGTCACGCAACGGGGCAGGTATACGGCCAACTTCATTGGCTGTAGCGATAAAAATAGCTTTGCTCAGATCAATATTGAAATTGAGATAATAATCTCTATACTTGCTGTTCTGCTCCGGATCAAGTATCTCAAGCAGGGCAGCTGTCGGATCACCCCTCATACTGCGCCCTACTTTGTCTATCTCATCGAGTACAATGACAGGATCCATACTTTTGGCTTCTATGAGTCCCTGCACTAAACGTCCTGGCATTGCTCCCACATACGTTCTTCTGTGTCCTCGAAGCTCATTGACATCTTCAAGTCCACCCAGTGCCATACGTACAAGCGGTCTTCCCAATGCAGTGGCGATGGAGTTGGCAAGTGAGGTTTTCCCTACACCAGGAGGGCCTGCAAAACAGAGTATGACGCCTCCCGTCTCTTTTTGTTTGATCCCTCTAAGCTCTGCGAGTTCACGTACAGAGAAGAATTCAACGATGCGCTCTTTGGGTTTTTCCAAAGAATAATGGTCCTTGTCAAGCTCAAGAGAAACATCTTTCACACTCAGATTTTTCTTGGTCAACTTTCCAAATGGCACTTCGAGTACCCATTCCAGATAACTCTGAAGTACATTGGCATCTGCAGAATCAGGATGCATACGGGCGAAGCGGTCCAACTGTTTACTGATCTCTTTAAACGCATCCTCTTGCATGTGAGGTTTGAGTTCCGCTATTTTTTCTCTAAAATTGGCGATCTCCTCTTCCCTTTGCGTATCCATGCCGAGCTCTTGCTGTATCTCTTTGAGCTGTTCTTTTAAGAAATACTCTTTGTTGGTCTGTTCTATCTTCGAATGTACTTTTGTACGTATCTCACGCTGCACTTTCGCAGACTCTATCTGAGAAGTGACAATGTCAATAAGCCCCAAGAGACGTTTCTCGATATTCATCTCCACATAGAGGACATAAGCGACTTCTTTATCCAGTTTCAACATAGACGAAACAAGGTCTGCGATACGGTTTGGCTCATCATTCTCTTCTATGGTACGTACAAGGTCTGCAGGGATCTGAGAGTTTAGCGCTGAGAGTTTTTTGACTTTATCTCTGAGAATATCCATCAACGCATCTGCTTTGAGCTTATTGTAACTCTCTAACGTGACCACATCGATCACGGCACGGTTAAAAGGTCCTTCTTGAGGTTCAATGATCTTTCCGCGGGCAAGTCCCTGGAAAAGTATCTTGACCCTTCCATCAGGTATATGTACTTTTCGCATGATCGAACCGATCACCCCAACTTTATACATGGAATCAAAATCATGTATGCCCTCTTTTCCTGGCATGGAAGACGTCACAAAGAGTAACGAATTGTTTTCCATCGCATCTGCTGCAGCATCGATATCTTTTTGGTCTGTAAGAAAAATGGGACTGATCATAAAAGGGTAGAGGAAAAGCTCATCCTCGACCACTATCGGTAAGGTAGTGGGAAACGCATCATAATCACTAAGTTGCATAATGTTGCTCCTTTAAAAATATTTATTTTGTTTTATATATATGTAGTGTAGACACCGAAGCACCCTATCAAAAGTGCTTTTAGTCTCACCTTAATTCAAAGGTTAGTCAAAGACATAACCGATGATACCTTTTTCAGGCGGTGTGATATCGGTCATTTCAACCACAGAGCCTTTGTTTTTCTCTCTATAGATCTTTGCCGCCTCTTCCTTGCCCGTACGGTCATACAGTGCCGCGATATTCTCATTGAGCAGGTATTGACTCATATGTAATCTTATCAGCATGGTATTAACAAGCGGTGCATAGGGAGAACCAGGATAACGATTGATATACACTTTAGCCGCAGCGATACTGTCTATGATCAATTTTTGGTCCTTATAGACATCTTTGATACCCAGAAATGACGCTTTGAGTTTCATGAAGTCTGTATACTCACGACTTTCATACTCACCAAAACGTTTGTTATACTCATCAAGATAATAGTTCGCAAGCAGGTACTCTTCAGCATTCATATGTGCATGAGCAAGCATCATCAAAGAGGTCGGCATCAACGGTGAACGCATATGTTCACTCTTAAGGGAGATGTAGTACGCATCTGCCTTATCCAAATTTCCACTCGTAATACTGCCGGCTATTTTCTGATACCAATAGAGTGCCGGTTTATTAAACTCAGCCACTTCCTTCTCATCACCGCACCCCACAAATAATAATGACATCGCTGCAGCCATACCTACTAACACACTTCTCTTCAAGTTCATATCTTTCCCTAAATTAAAATCTAATTACATATATAATAGCTCAAAGTATGTAAAAAGCGTATTAGGTTTGGTATAAATTGCTTCGTTTTATATAAGAATTAAGTTGTTTTATGTCATTATAATTAATAATAATAAAAGAGTATGGCCAAACCTATTGTGAAGTAGGGACGGAAAGCCACGGGTCTCAAAAGAGATGGCTGGGTTGCAATTTGACTAAAGACAGTCATTGCTCTAACTATTTTCTGCATATACCTCTCTTTTATAGCTGTATATTATGCTTTTATAGTATAATTAATCATTACTTGAACGATATGTAGGATATAAGATGAAAAAAAATTTACTTAATGCTTCAGTACAAAATGTAGTCCGTTTAAAATACATTCTCATATTCATACTCTCTTTTTTCTTTTCCATTCAGGCGTTGGGAGCACCATCATGTAGTAGTTATCACAGTACAAGTGAGTGTAATGCTGTCTCAACATGTACATGGGACGATGCTAGTAGTGTTTGTGTTGCAAGTGATGCAGATATAGATCTTCTTATAGCCAAAACCCCGTCAAGCAGGGTAGTTGACCTAAATGATACTATTACATACGTACTGACTGTAGCAAATGAGGCAAAAGACGATGCTGAAGTCGATAATCATGTAACGGTGATAGATACCCTTCCTCCTGTAACAGGTCTTACAGATTTTCAAATGATTGATGATGCTGGTTTTAACTGTACCATTGACGGTTCAGCCATTACACCAGGAATGCCACTTACTGATTCCAGTGTGTTGACCTGTATTGACGGGGAAATTGATGGAAGAACAGGGAATAGTGGAGTTCCGGGTCTCATTGAAATTTGGTACAGTTTTCGGGCTCCAGATTATAATACAGAACTCAACAACACGGTTGAAGTCAGTGCTCTCAATGATACTACAAATAATACTAAATCATCGTATGCTACAGTATATGTCTATGATGGTAATCTCATTCTTAATCCTCCACCACCGGAACATGCAGATGTTATTGATACTTTTACCACTCAAGCAGCATACAATGACGGAACATCAAAGGTAATAAAAACAAAAATTGCTGCAAAAACATTCACACCTATAACAGGTGTACATCTTAATGGGGATAATGTAGCCGTACCCTATCAGCATACTGATCCAGATATGTCTTTTATTGTCATTCCCTATCTAAGTGATAACAGTTGTATTACACAAAAAACAATTATCGATAGTGACACAGGGCTTCCAATGGTATTTAACATCACTGATGGAATGACTGCTGTAGAGGCGAATATGACGGTAGATAGCTCAGCTAGTCGTGCTTCTCGTATTCTGGTCAGCTATATTGATCTTGGGGCGATCCTTGACAATACTGGTGTAAAATGTGTATATACCAGTTCAACGCAAGGTAACCTTGCAGGACTTGGGCAATGTGTCAACAGTGCAAATAACTATTATGATGCCTTTGGCCTTTCAGCTTATGAACGCTGTAATGTCTTAAATGGTCAACCATGTACCCCGTCAAATGGTGGATATAGTTGTGGTCCAAATGATACAAGCTGTACTGGATACAATCCACTCTATGACAATGAAGTTGGATGTTTAATGTGTACACTAAATGCTTTTCCAGAGTGTTCTACAGACAATTTTGCCATTCGTCCTGAAAGATTTGATATCAATGCAACACATCAGAATTTTCCACATCTTCTCCGTGCGGGGGAAGATTATCCGATTGCATTAACTGCGCGTGATGCTGTAGGTTCAGCAACCGACCAATACACTATTTCAGATTATCCTTTCAACGATGACATCAATGCTTCTGCAATCAAATATTTTAATGATAATTATACTACCCTAGCTACAGACGATCTAATGTTTGGTAATCTTACTATGAATGATTCTTACCTTTTCTATTCTATTAACGGCCTATCAAGTTCAAGTGCTTCTATAGAACCCGCAACCGCAGAAGAATCGATACATATAGCCTATGATGATGTAGGCGATATTACACTTCATGTTCAAGACCAAAATTGGTCAGCAGTAGATAATGATGATACACCTATGAACTGTGATGAGAACGGTACTTATATCTGTGGAGATAGAAATATCACATTCATTCCTCATCACTTTAAATTTGCAGAACTTAACATTACCAACCATGCCGGTCCGGACAGTAATTTTACCTATATTGCAGATAATAGAGGCATGCCAAGTACAAATCCGCCTACAAGAAGTCCAATGGCAGCTCGAATAAAGACACGTATAGAAGCATTAAACAAAGACGGTAATATTACAAGAAACTTTAGAACTGGGGCACTCTATTATGAAAATAATATCACTGTCACTCCTACTGTTATCGTTCCTACATATGGAAACCCTAATGGATATCTTTTCCCTGATGCAAATGAATCGAATATCAGTAATCAACTGGTAGGATTTGGTCGTCCAGGAACTGAGGATGAAAATGGGACACGTTATATTGACTGGAATGAAAGCACCTATCCACTTGACTTCAATTTCCGTAGAGAGATCAATCAACCTGCTAATCCTTTTGATGTCAACGGTTCTTATCTTTCCATCTCTATGCTTTCACAGTATGTTGACCCTGAGGATGGTGATACAGCAGATATCAACGGAAGCCGCATCGGTGATCAAAATACTTCAACAACCTGTGCAGCAGATCCGGGCTGTGTAGAAGAAAATGCCGAGAACAATGCTACTTTCTATTATGGAAGAGCCCGTCCGTCCCTATACATTTATGATGACATCATTACTTCTAGCGTAAATACACCTATAGCAATTGATGTGTATTGTGATCTTCTTTTTACGGAATGCTCTGACAAAGGTATAGATACAGACAATGCACAGATCAATGAAGCTGATTGGTGGTTATCCTTAAATCACACTGAGGACAGTACGCGTCATGATGGAAATGTTACACTGCAAACAGGTATCATCACACCTTCAGGTACTGCGTCTATCTCCTCTACTATCTCTACTGACCCAGCAGCAGTACGAATTACCTCAGGGGGGATAGATCCAGATGTCACAGTAACCGCAACCTCATCAGATAGACCAATGACAGTGCCTATAGAGTTGGTTCACAATATACTTCCATTGACCTTGCCTTACTATACTGCGACACCTCCTTATACAAATAGTTGGTTAATCTATAATGAAGACTCTTTAAATCTTCCAAGTCCATTCTATAAAGTACGTTTTATTGGTAGTTCTGATTGGGCAGGACATGGAGATACTGGTCATGTTGTTGACAGCAATGTCAGTACAAAGAAAAACAGACGGTTGGAATGGTAAATGATGTTAAAAACTAAAATAATGCGTCCAGCAATCGCAATGCTAGAATTGATATTTGCTATAGTTATTATGGGTATCATACTGATGTCTGCCCCGCAACTCATCAGTACAGCTGCTAAAAGTGGTTATGTTGCTATCCAGCAGGAAGCGATTAATGAAGCTGCAGCACAAGTGAATATGATCATGGGATACCATTGGGATGAAAATGATGTGAGTGATGAGTATATAGATCCTATACTCATTGTATCAAATGGTGATAGTGCCCTAGATGAAGATGGTACTACCGGACGCCGTCTTGGTACACCTAAAGAGAGTTATCGTTCTTTTATACGTGCTGATGGTAGAGATGATCTCAATGCCTCATCTTTGGGTAGTGATGGAACGGAAACTGAGGAGGACGATATTGATGATTTCACGGGAGTCAGGAACCTAAGAGAAGTTGAAACTTCCATAGCAGATACTGTGGAGACAAACACTATTGATATTGATAGGGAGGTCGTCTACAGTAGTGACAGTGCCAACTACAATCAAACAACTATCACATTTGCCCCTTCCTTTACAGATGATGGAGCTACTACAAATATAAAATCTATTATTGTAAAGGTAACAAGTAGCAGTGGCACTGATGAGCTTGACAAAGAGATTATCTTACGTGGCTTTAGCTGCAACATAGGTGGATACAGACTTGAAGATAAGGAATTCTAGTATGAAACAATATCGATTTAAACCTGCTTTCAGTATGCTTGAACTTGTCTTTGTCATCGTCATACTCGGCATCGTTGCTTCTATTGGTTCTGAAATGATCGTCAAAGTTTATGAAAGCTATATTGTTCAAAGAGCACAACATCGGGCTACACTTAAAACTGAATTAGCGGCTACACAAATAGCCAATAGACTTGCTTCTGCTATTCCAGGAACAGTGTTTCGTGTCAGAACGAATGATACTTATGAACCAATTGATTCTGATTTTCCTGCCGGTGTAGTAGGTGATGAGTATAAAGGATTACAGTGGGTGGGGAGTGACACAGAAAGTTTCAGTGCAACTAGTGTCCCCGGGTGGAGTGGATTTTGCGATATCAATATCAGTACACAAACTTCTATTGAAACTCCTGGTTCTGCATTAGCTGACACGACAACCATTATAAATAATCTCTTTCCCGGCTTTAGTAGACTTTCGCTCTATTTCCCTTATGATCCAACAGATTATAATGCTACTATTGTAGATGGTGATACTATAGCACTTACAGGTACCGGTGCATCACGCATTGTGGAACACTATAAACTAGCATGGAGTTCTTATGCTTTAATAGTAGAAAATGGAGACCTTTATCTCTATTATAATTTTGACCCTACACCAGCAACACCTGTGGGCAATACAAAATCTCTGTTGATGAAGAATGTCAGTACATTCAAATTCAAGGGAGCAGGACGTACGATAAGATTTAAGATCTGTAAAGAAGAACCTATCAGTGAAGATGTCAACATCACAGCTTGTAAAGAAAAGGCGGTATTCTAATGAGAAAAGCATTTTCAATGTTAACGGCGATCTTTATCATTGTTTTGATGGCAACTGTAGCTGCCTTCATCGTGAACCTTTCAGGTAAAATGGTCAAAGAAACTACTGCACAATTCCAACGTGAACAAGCAATGCTCTTAGCTAAAAGTTATACTGAGTATGCGATTATGGCCGTTACTGCCAACGATCAAAATACTACCTGTCTCAATACTATTAACGGAAGCTTTAATGATTACAATGTGAATGTTAATATATCCTATATAGGACATCATAATATACTGAATGGCGGCTGTACTAATATTTTGAATCCTGGAAATGACGTAATTACACCCAAGTCTCCACTTAATATCATAGTTGATGTCTTTGTTCGCTACCCTGACTACGACCATCCCGATGGTCTCAATATGACCTATCATAGAAGGAGCTTACAAAAAATATGAGAACTTTACATAAACACACAAAAGCCTTTACTATGTTGGAACTTGTCTTTGTTATCGTTGTATTAGGTATCCTTGCGTCGTTAGCACTTCCTAGAATGGACCGAGATCTCAGACAGGAAGCCAAGGACAATATCCTTGCTGCCATTCGTTATACACAGCACTTGGCACTCAATGATGACAAAACCGATCCTACAGATCCAAATTGGCAGAAGAAGCTCTGGAAAATCACTTTCTCGATATCAGGTAACAATTTAGCTAACTTCTACACTATTTCATCCGATGATAACCAGAATGGTACTGTAGATAAAAATGAAACTGCCATTGATCCTCAAGATGGAAAATATATGTTTACTGATGATAGCACTATTGATATTGATGAAAGCTCTAATATCTTCATAGGAAAAAAATATGGTGTCATAAATATGACCTTTAGTGGTGGATGTTCAAATACTGCCCCTGAAATTGCATTTGACCACCTCGGTAGAACATATAATGATATAGGAAGTGCTACAAATGACTACAGCAAATATATGTCTCTAGACTGTAATATCGTATTTAGCTTTGCAGATGGTTCGACACCCATTACTGTAATAATTGTTCCTGAGACAGGGTATGTCAGTGCGGATTAATAAGAGATAAAAACCCTCTTCTATTTACCTTTCATTAAGTATCTTAAGTTAAAATTAAGTATGGATATAGCGATATATCTATACTTTAATATTAAGGATATATTATGAACAAAAGTATAACGGGAAGACATTTCGAACTGACTGATCCTATAAAAGCATATGCTGAAGCAGCCATCGATGGTTTAGAAAAATATCATTTAGACATAATTTCTGCAAGCACTGTGATCTCAGCCAGTGAAAAGAATGGGAAAAAAGGCTTTGTCACAGAGTTCATTATTAACCTTAAAGATAAAAACACGATCGTTATCACCCAAGTAGATAAAGATGTGTATGCCGCTCTGGACCTGGCGATAGAAAGAGTGAAAAAATCACTTAGAAGACATGCAGATAAAATAAAAGATCATAAAATTATGAGTTTTAGAGATCTGGGAGAAGAGGCTGAAGCTGTCAGTGAATTGACCGCAGAGGAAGTAGAGATCGTTCCAATGGACTTAGAACTTCACAAACCGCTTGATTTTGATGAAGCGATAGACGCATTGCAAGCCGAGAAAAAAAGACAATTTATCGTATTTAATGACAATGAGGGTTTGATGCGTGTCATGTATAAAAGAGCGGACGGTAAATTCGGACTTTATTAAATTCCTCTTTGGAAATTTCCTCGGGAGACCCCGAGGATCACACTCCTACACTTCCCAATCTATTTTTAGCCCTCATAATCACCTCTTCATCCTCAGCCATATCCAGCCACTTAAACTTTTGACCGCTTTGTATCGTACCATCTAGAATATCACCACTGTCTCGAAACTTCAGATCCAGTTTTGCTATGTCAAAGCCATTGGTTGTTTGTGAAAACTGCTCAAGCCTGAAATTCTCTGTAGTGTTAGAGTAGAGATAACACCAGCTCTTTAAACCGTTACGTCCTACCCTACCTCTGAGTTGATGCAGTGTGGCAAGTCCAAGCCGTTCTGCACCTACGACAACGATAAGCGTAAGCCTCGGTAAGGAGATACCCACTTCAACCACAGTTGTCGCTAAAAGTATGTTTCCTTTCTCTCTGAATTCAAGTAACACATCCTCTTTCTGTTTATCTTTACCGTGTGTGACATAGACATGCTCAAACTTCTTTTCCCAGAAGCCTCTGCTCTCTTCCAGAGACTGATAGGGTACCTCACTGCTCTCTTCTACCAAGGGGTAAATGATGAGTACTTGATGATCCTGTGCGATTTCCTCTTTGATATGTGTCAAAAGATTGGGAAAATCTTGTTTACTGATCGTCTGGGTCAATACTTCACGTTCAAAAGGCGTTGTCGTAATGAGACTGACATCAATCAGTTCAGACTCCATCATCGCCTGTGTTCTAGGTATAGGGGTAGCAGAGAACTGTATGAAATGTGGTTTTTTATCTCCCTTGCTGACCAAAGCTTCCAGGCTCTGTCTCTGTTTGGTACCAAAGCGGTGCTGTTCATCTACCATCACCAAAGAGGCCTTAGGAAGGTCCTCTTTGAAAAGCAGTGCATGTGTACCGATGATAAAATCTGCTTCTCTGTAATCTCCTTGATCTTTACCCTGCATGACCAATGCCACTTTGACGTGTTTGGGCAAATGCTTACATGCTTCTTCGTAAAGTTGCAGTGCAAGAAGTGAGGTCGGTGCCATCAATATACTCTTATGCGGCAGTGCCATCATCACAGAAGCCAGTATCACCATCGTTTTGCCTGAACCCACATCGCCAACGACCATACGTTTGGCTGCTTTGTCTTCTCTTCCCAGATCTGATCGTATCTCTGCTATGACCGATTGCTGTTCTTGTGTCAGCGTAAAAGGCAAATGATCCACAAAGTTTTCTATACTCCCCGTCAGTGCTCTGTGTGCAGGGAAATCTGCCCTTTTACCCCGTAATTTTTTGAGATGATTATACGCTTCAACAAACTTCAGTGCAGTGACAAAGTCAGGCTTGAATGTTGTACCCTCATATACCTCTTCCATACTTTTTGGGAAATGGATATGCATCAGCGTAGAGACCTCTTTACTGTCCAACCCTTCATTGTATAGATTCTGTTCATTGACATAACATGCTATCAGTGAAGAGATCTCACTCTCTTTGAGTACGGTTTTGTACTTGGGTGTGATTTTACCTATCGTTTTAATGGATTTGGGCTGTGACATTTGCAAATAGCCCTTATACTCCTCCAGCCTGCCTTGTATCACATGGCTGGACCCCACTTCAAAAAGTTTATGATGGTACGGTGTCACCCTGAAAAATGTAGAAGAGAGCCGCCTGCCTGATCGTGTGAGGTTGAAGGTGACACGCAGCTTACCTGAATAAATACTCGAATCCACCACTTTGGCCTCAAGGGTATTGACCTTACCTAGTTCCAGGGTGGTTGAGAGTGTCGTATCGTTATAAGAAGTCGGGATGATCAGTGCGAGATCAAGTAGAGAGTGAATTTTGAGTTTTTTAAAAAGTTGTTTTGCTTCTTCCATCCCAATGCCCTTCTGTTTGTATGATTATACAAAAGTTTTAGAGACAAAAGAAATAATATGTCAGATTGACATATTATTTCTTAGGAGGATCTTCCTTTTTTGTGACAATGCTGAAAGTGATATCTGACAACTCAGTATGTGCTTTGATAAAAGCATTGACCTCATCCAGTGTGACAGACTCGATCTTTTTTAACTGCGCTTTACTAAAATCAAGTGGTCTGCCATAGTAATAGTCATTATAGGCTCTATGCAGTCTTTGTGAAAGTGTTTCTGTGCGCAGAGGCTCAGACCCAAGTAAGAACTTCTTAGTCTCATCAAGCTCTTTTTGGGTGATACCCTCTTTGACAAATGTGTCTACCACCTCTTGTATCAGATCTTTTGCCTCGTTCTGCGTACTGAGCTTGGTTTGCATATATCCGCTCAGATACGACACCGGTTTTGTACGTCTGAATGAAGAGTAGACACCATAGGTAAGTCCGCGTTTTACACGTATCTCTTCCATGAGACGCGAACCAAAACCGGCACCTCCAAGAAGATACTCCGCGATCTTTGCCAGGTACTGATCTTTCTCTTTATAGCTATAGTTGAATGGCGCACCAAAATAGATATACGCCTGTTGCGTATCTTCATCGATCAGTACGACTTCTTTTTTATCTGAAGCCTGAACACATTCCACTTCTTTCTCTTCAACTTTCGGCAACACTGCAAGCAGTTTTGTCAGATATCCTTCTGCTTCATCCAATGTGATATCACCGCCCACAACCCCTATGGCATTGTTATACCCTAAATGTGTAGAGATAAATGTCTGGATATCTTCCAGCGACATACTCTCTATACTCTCGATCGTACCGTCATAGGGTCTGGCTAACGCGCTCCCTTTAAAAAGAGTCGCTCTCAAAGAGGTACCTGCGATATAATCAAAATCACTCTTCTTTTGTGTCAGCCAGCCGATCTTTTGATGTTTAATCTGAGACAATGCCTCTTTGGTGTAGTTCGGATCCTTTAAAAGTTCCTCCAGACGCTCTACCGCATAGGGAAATTCACTTTTTAATGAAGAGACCTCTATCACGAAACTCTCACGTCCCACATGTGCACCGATCTCTACAGCATGCGCATCAAGTTTTGTAGCAAACCCTACACTACCCTCTTTAGAGGTACCTTCATTCATAAGTCTTGCAGACATATCGGCCAAACCATCTTTGGTATTGCTCAAATGTCCTGCATTTTTAAAGATCAGTTGGATCGATACGATAGGAAGATACTTCTCTTGCTCAAATATAACAGGTACTTTGCTTCCTTTAACCTCGATCTCTTGAACGAATGCTGCCATCAATACTCCTTGTACTGCTATCCATAATAAAATAATTTTCTTCATATAAAACCTTTAGGTTTTTATTTACTCTAAAGTAAAAATAATTGTGACTGGTCACATGAATCAACTGCTAACAAATAACTACATTGCAGTGCGACCAGGGCACTAAATACCGAGTCGTAAGTTAACGTAATTCTTTTGAACTTTGCCTCAAAAACATCTAATCAATAATAACGTTCTAATATCTCATACGCAGTATTGCGTTTTGCAGGGTTTTCCCCCACATCTCTGATGAGCTTGATCATCTCTTCCTGGTTCATCTGGTTTTTCGCTCCTGCTGCAGAAACGACGTTTTCTTCCATCATCGTTGAACCCAGATCATTCGCACCGAAAAGCAGTGCCATTTGTCCTATGTAAGAGCCCTGTGTGACCCATGAACTCTGAATGTTGGGTACATTGTCCAAAAAGAGTCTGGCTACAGCCAGATAACGGAGATAGAGATTTGAAGAGGTCTTAGTGATCGTCGGTAACTCTCTTTTCAGCTGTGTATGGTCGCTTTGATAAGACCACATGATAAATGCTCTAAACCCTCCGGTTTCATCCTGAAGCTGACGTACATAATCCCAATGTTCTACGATCTCACGGGTTGTCTCTACCGTACCATACATCATTGTAGCCGTTGACTTGATGCCAAGTTTATGTGCCTGACGATGTACATCCAGCCATGTGTCTTTATCATGTTTTTTAGGTGCGATGATGTCACGTACCCTGTCTGAAAGTATCTCTGCACCTGCACCGGGAATTGAACTGAGCCCCTTTGCTTTCAATCTGCGCAGGACTTCGGAGATACTGATCTTTGAACGGTTGGCAATGTAATCTATCTCGATGGATGAAAAACCGTGTATCGTGACTTGCGGGTATTTCTTTGAGATATGTTCCACCAGATCTTCATACCACTCTATCTGCAGTTTAGGGTGTACGCCTCCTTGAAAGAGTATCTGTGTTCCGCCTATGGCCAAAAGTTCATCTATCTTCTGATCGATCTCATCAAATGTAAGAATGTACGCATCTTCTTTTTTCTCATGCGTATAAAAAGCGCAAAACTTACAATCCACCCAACAAATGTTCGTGTAGTTGATATTTCTGTCCACAACAAATGTCGTGACACCTTTGGGATGCATCTCTTTTTTACGTGCGAGTGCCATCTTCCCAAGGGTTTTCAGATCAGCGTTTTCAATAAGCTCTACTGCCTCATCAATACTCATACGTTGATGTGTGGAATTGGTACGAATCGTCATTTAGTGCCTCACTCAGATTGCGTTTTAACGCTTATCATTTTTATTTATCCAATGCATCCAAAACACCATTGATAAACTGTGGTGATTTTTCATCTGCAAGCTCTTTAGCCAATTCAACCGCTTCATTGATGATAATGGCTTTATCTGTTTTTGCAACAAGGATCTCATAGGCTCCCAGTCTCATGATCGCTTTTTCTACTTTGCCTATGCCATCATAATCCCAATCCTTCAAATGCTCTTGAATTTTGGCATCCAACATTTCAAGATTTTCTATAGTTCCCTGGAAAAGAATATCTGAAAACTCTTTTTGCTTGTTTCGGATCTTACCCTCTTCCAAAATTTCATCTGAGAACTTACCTATATTATTATTTCCTAGGTCATACGCATAGAGTAGCCCGACTACAGCGGTACGTGCCTGATGTCTGGTAGCCATTAGTCAATCTCACTGTAAAGGTTGATAAGTTCGATCAGTCCTACCATCGCTTCAGCACCTTTGTTTCCTGCCTTGGTACCTGCTCTCTCTATAGCCTGCTCGATGCTGTCTACGGTAAGTACACCGAAGGTTGCCGGTTTACCATGCTTCAGAGTGACAGATGCCACACCTTTCGTTGCTTCTGCCGATACATAGTCAAAGTGAGGGGTTGCACCACGGATCACTGCTCCTAAACAACATACGGCATCATATTTACCAGAAGCCAATGCTTTGTCCAATGCGAACGGTATCTCAAATGCACCCGGTACCAGGATAAGATCGAGATCCTCTGCATTTCCGCCATGTCTCGCATAGGCATCTTTTGCTCCCTCTACCAGTCTATCTGTAATAAAGTGGTTAAATCTTGCATTGATGATCGCTACTTTTTTACTCTTATCTACCGATAACTGACCTTCTACAATTTTCATGCTATTCCTTTAATTTTTAGTATTTAAATTTATGTTATTCGACGATCATTCTGATCGCATCGATCTGTTGGATCAATGCATCCAATTTACTTAACTCTATCATGTTCGGGCCATCACTTAAAGCGATACTCGGATCAAAGTGTGTTTCAAAAAAGAAACCGTCCACCCCTACTGCTGCCGCTGCACGTGCAAGATAAGGGACAAATGAAGCGTCTCCACCTGAACTTGCTCCGCCGGAAGCTGGCATCTGTACAGAGTGTGTTGCATCAAAGATCACCGGGGCAAACTCACGCATCGTTTTAAGACCACGCATATCTACCACAAGGTTACCGTATCCGAATGTTGTACCTCTCTCGGTGAGCCATACATTATATTTCTTGGCATTTTCATAACTGACCTCTCCGTCAAACCCTCTGGTTTTAAGCACTTTTCCCACAGAGTGTTCCATCGCGGCAGGCGCCAGGAACTGTCCTTTTTTGATGTTCACTACCGCAGAGGTTTTTGCAGCAGCCACAAGCAGATCAGTCTGACGACATAAAAATGCAGGGATTTGAAGTACATCTGCTACCTCAGCCGCTGCTGCCGGTTGTGTATAGTCATGGACATCTGTTAAGATCTTATAGCCAAACTGCTCTTTGACCTCTTGAAGCATTTTAAGTCCTTCATCCAGTCCCGGCCCTCTAAAAGAATCCAGACTGGTACGGTTGGCTTTGTCAAAACTGGCTTTAAAATAGAAGTCTTTGGTACAGTCATCATGGTACTGACCCAAAGATTCTGCGATACGCATCACATTGTCACGGCTCTCCAGAACACAGGGTCCAGCAATTAAAATCATTTTAGTCCTTTAGGCAGAGCTACGAGAAGCCCTGATAATATTACCAAGATTATACCCAAAACTGTCCAAATATCAGGAATGGGGTCTCCAAGCATGATACCGATCACCACTGCAAAGACAATATTACTGTAACTAATGGTACCAACGATACCTGCCTTTGTCAGTTCATACGCTTTGGTCATCAAAAGCTGGGAGATTGTTGCAAAGAGACCTACGGCTACAACATAAGCCCATTGACTGCCCTCCGGCATGACAAACGCTGCAAACATCCAATCAAACTCTTCTGAAACGTTCACATAGGGTGTGATAAGCATCAGAAATAGCGGAGCAACAGTTCCTACCCCCATAAACGACATCACTATGGCACGTGTATCATAATACTTTCGGAGTTCCCGTATGGAAGTATACGCCAGTGCTGCACCTATACCTGAAAAAATACCTAACATGTCATATTTGTCAAAGCTTCCGCCTTCAGGTTGTGCTACCAGAACAATCCCTATGAATCCTATGATGATGGCCAATAAAGCACTCTTGTGCAATTTCTCATTTAAAAACAGATAGGCAAATATGGCCACAAAGATCGGTGAGGTTTTGTTATAGGTCACGGCTTCACCCAGAGGAATATATGCCATGATATAAAAATATGCCAAAAGCGCTGCAAACCCCATAGAACCACGGAAAATAAGCAAGAAGGGCTTTCCTCCTATTTGCTTTAAAGGGACTCTATAAATGGCAACGCCTACAAGAATGACCCCAAAGATATTCCGGAAAAAAGTCACTTCCACAGGAGGGAGTACCTGACTCACGACTTTTGCAAATCCTCCCATCACCGCAAAGCTCAAAGAAGCCAACAGCATCAAAAGGATACCTCTGTCCATATTTTTAATTATTTCTATCAAAAGAGTGTCCTCATTGTTTCTAAAGAAGTTTTTTACATAGACAAAACATCATTTGCTAATTTTGTGAAAGTGTAGCATAATACCTTTATGAATGATGCAGAATTTTATACAAACCTCGTAGCCCTTCCCAATGGTGCAAATGATGTACGATATCTTGGCAAACGATATCTACTACGAAAAGAGACATTACTGGGCGGAAAACTTCTCAAAATCTATGCAGAAGAGCTGGGTGGTAATGACATCATCAGTGGAAACTACTACCCCACCATCAAACACGGGATGCTGAAACCTTGTGAGATGTCAGATAAAAAAGTGATCGACTTTGTGCTCAATGCCAAAGCTATTTGATCCTTGCAAGTTTTGCATCCCCGTAGAACAGTATATCTTTGATTGCTGATCTATGGATAAAACCGTCATTTGCAACAGCCAGTAAGATATCACCTTTTTTCTTTCTGAAATTTTTTTGGTGAATGAACGCCTTGGCATAGAGCTTTGCATCCTGCCCCAGATCTTTTTGATACTCTGCTACCTGGACATTATCGGGTATAGTGATCTGTACTTCACCATTTTGCTTTTCAAGTCCCACTGACTTAAACAGATAAGTTCTACCTTTTGGCTTCTGACTCACAGCATGGCCCAGGTTAAAGTAGAGTGTCAACAGGTCATCTTCGGCATAAAATTTGAGTGTTTCGGTATGGTCTTCTACCAATGTTTCTTTACGCCATTTTCTCACTCTTTTTGTCACATGCTTCTTATGATGATCGATATGATACTCTTTCATGACTCTTTTATCTTTTTTCTTGCTTGTCATCTGATAAAAATCACTGACCATCAGTCCATCTTTGATATGCCCTTTGGAAACATAGTGTTCCGTCTGTCCGCCCATCAGCACTTTCGCAACGCCTGACAGTGTTACTTTTGTATCGATCTGATAGGTTTCGCCATTTTGTGCAAGAGTGTTTTCAATGGTTCCTACCGTACCAAAGATCCCAAAGGTTGCCCTATAATCCAATTGGGTCACTTTGGCCGAAGCGAAACTTCCCAAAAGTAAAAACAGACCGCTCAATATAAACATTCTTCTTAGCACATGGATCCTTTTCTATCTCAATTTATACCAAATTCTATTATACTTATGTGTATAAAATGTGAAGGACAACAAAAAATGCCGACAACTGAAGTAAATACGACCGAATTCAATGCCACACAATGCCTCAATGTCATAGATGACCTCTCTATGAACCTTGAAGGAAACATACAGACACTGCTGGTACCTGTCTATGAAAAGTTTCCCATTTTGACCCAGACCTTTTTAGATATCCCTTTGGCAAATCTTTTTGCTGCCATATCGGTCTTTTTACTCTTTTTACTTTTTCGAAAAATTTTCACACTGATGATCATAGGTACCCTGCAAAAAATCGCCAAAATGACAGACACCTATTATGATGACAAAGTGATCTCTGCACTCAGAGGGCCTATACGGTTTGCTTTTATACTTATCGGTGCACACCTCTTCTTCTTGCTGATCTTCAAAGAGACAGCATTCGTCAAAAACATTCTCAATACACTGGTCGTCTACACCGTATTTTGGGCCATTATTTCTGTCATGGAGTCTTTGCGCAGTGCGTTTCAGCATGCCACAGAGAAATTTAATCCCGACCTCGCCAAAGAGATGGGGAATTTCATACTTAAAATAGCCAAAATCCTCGTAGGTGCTGTAGGTTTGGGTGCCATGCTTCAAGTCTGGGGGATCAACGTGACCGCGCTCGTTGCTTCTTTGGGGCTTGGAGGTCTTGCCTTCGCACTTGCAGCGAAAGATACCGCCTCCAATATGTTTGGCTCTTTTGCCCTGCTGGCAGATAAATCTATACGTATCGGTGAATGGATCAAAGTAGGCGGTGTCGAAGGTACAGTGGAAGATATAGGAATGCGTACGACTAAAATACGATCATTTGAAAAAGCGCTCATCACGGTTCCTAACCAGATCGTCTCTAATTCTCCTATAGAGAACTTCTCCCGCAGAGGTGTCCGTCGGATCAAAATGCAGATAGGTCTTACCTATGGTACCAGCAGAGATCAGATGAATGCCATAGTAAAAGAGATCCGAGCCATGCTGCATGGCCATGAGAAGATCTCTCAAAAAGAGACTTTACTGGTCAATTTTGACTCTTTTGGAGACTCTTCACTCAATATTTTCATCTATACGTTTACCAACACTTCCAACTGGGAACGCTACTTGAATATACGGGAAGAGATCCATCTGAAGATCATGCACATTGTTGAGGAGAACGGGGCGAGTTTTGCCTTTCCTTCACGGTCGATCTATATGGAACAGATGCCTGATAAAAATATGTTATAATTCTAATAATTAATAGGGAACCTCTAAAAGAAAGATTTATATTTATGCAAGAACTTAAAAAAGTAGCGATACTAGGACGACCAAATGTAGGAAAGAGTTCTCTCTTCAACCGTTTGGCAAGACAAAGAGATGCCATCACCGCTGATATCTCCGGGACCACGAGAGATATCAAAAAACGTATCGTGACGATTTCAGAGAACCGTGACTTTGAAGTGATCGATACAGGGGGGATAGACTACTCTTCCGAGCTTTTCTCCAAAGTAGCCGATTTTTCAATGAAAGCTGCCCAAATGGCAGATATCATCATCTATATGGTAGATGGTAAAACACTGCCATCTGAAGAGGACAGGGAACTCTTTTATAAACTTCAGGCACTGGACAAGCCGCTTGCGCTTGTGGTCAACAAGATCGACAATGACAAAGAAGAAGAGCGTTACTGGGAATTTTTGGAGTTTGGTGCAGAGGCAACGTTTCCTATGTCCGTCAGTCATAACCGTTATTTTAATGACTTCTATGCATGGCTTGAAGCACTCATACCTCCTCGGGAAGAAGAACCTACGGGACTTGAACTGACCGAAGATACGGAAGTAGACCCTTTTGATGAGATAGTCCGCGATATCAATAGCGTCGAAGAAGAGATAGACAACGAGATCAAGGTGGCCATCCTCGGTCGCGTCAACACAGGGAAAAGCTCCCTCCTGAATGCACTGTTGGGTCAAGAACGTTCTGTCGTTTCAGATGTTGCAGGAACCACAATCGACCCTATTGATGAGATGATAGAGCATAATGACTACAAAATTACTTTTGTCGATACTGCGGGAATCAGAAGAAGAAGTAAAATCGTGGGTATTGAAAAGTATGCACTTTCACGTACAGAAGAAATGCTGGAAAAAGCAAACCTTGTGCTTCTTGTGCTTGATGCTACCGTAGGTGTGACAGAGCTTGATGAAAGGGTGGCCGGACTGATAGAAAAATACAAACTGGCTTGCCTGATCGTCGTGAACAAATGGGATATCCATGAAGAGAAAACCTATGAAGAAATGGTTGAAGAGATACGTGATGAGCTGAAGTTCCTCCACTATGCGCCGCTGATCACCATTTCGGCAAAAACAGGATTGCGCGTCAACAAAATACTCGACAAAGTGACAGAGATCTATCAACGATATACCCGACGTATCCCTACTTCCGAACTGAACGATACGATACGTGAAGCCATAAGAAGACACCATGTACCCACACACAACGGTGCAGTAGTAAACATCAAGTTTGCAACACAGTATGAGACCAAACCGCCAAAAATTGCCCTCATCAGCAATAGACCTGAATTTATACACTTCTCCTATAAACGTTATCTGGCGAATTTCCTTCGAAGCAAATATGACTTTGAAGGGGTACCTTTAGACATCGTTGCCCGTAAACGCGGCGAGCGCTTCGATGACGATGAATAGTGTTTTTTACTAACACTTCGCTATAATCCCCTAAAATTATTTTAGGATGATATATGCGTGTACTTACAGGAATACAAGCTTCAGGAAAACTGCATTTAGGGAATTATTTTGGCGCCATGAAGCCCATGGTCGAGCTTCAAGAAGAGCATGAACTTTTTACTTTTATCGCCAACTACCACTCACTGACCACTTCAAAAGATGCAGCCACACTGAGACAACACACTATCGATGCTGCTGTTGACTACCTTTCCATTGGGATCGACCCTGAGAAGACAACATTCTGGGTACAGAGTGACATGCCTGAAGTCCTTGAACTTTACTGGATACTCTCTAAATTCACCCCTATGGGACTACTGGAGCGTGCGCATTCCTACAAAGATAAAATCGCCAAAGGTATCGCTGCCAACCATGCACTCTTCTCCTATCCTGTACTGATGGCCGCAGACATCCTGATGTTGGATACCCAAAAGGTGCCTGTGGGAAAAGACCAGATCCAACATGTTGAAATGACAAGAGACATCGCGATCAAATTCAACAATGAGTATGGAGAGATCTTTACACTTCCAGAACACCTTGTACAAGAAGATGTAGCTACGATCCCTGGCATTGACGGACAAAAGATGAGTAAGAGTTATGGCAACGCCATTGACCTTTTTATGGATGAAAAACCGCTGCAAAAAAGATGTAACAAGATCATCTCATCCTCCACTCCATTAGGGGAACCGTTGGAGTATGAGGGGGACAATATCTATGCACTGGCCTCACTCTTTTTAAACGAGGAGCAGAAACTTGAACTGCAGGCACGTTATAAAAGCGGTAAAGAGGGGTATGGTCACTTCAAAAAATATCTCAAAGAGTTGATCTGGGAAGAGTTGGGTGAAGCGAGAGAAAAACGGGAGTATTACCTCAACCATATGGATGAAGTCAATGACATTTTAGCAGCAGGCGCCAAGAAAGCCAGAGCGATCGCAAATACCAAAATGTCTAAAGTGAGAGAAGCGGTAGGGCTACTGTAAATTCAGCCCTACTTTCACTTCATCGACACTTACTCCCCTAGATCGCTATCCTCATCCGCATCGATATCCCCTTCATCATCAAGATCAAGGTCATCATCTGCTTCTAATTCTGCATCCGTCGGCATTTGATAGGCAGTTTTATCTAACGGATCTACGAAATTTTGATCATCGATCGAATTGTATTGCACAATTAAATATACGATACCTATAGACAAAAGTCCCACAAGCAATATTGCAAAGCTTTCTAACAAATTTTTCATCTTTTATCCTCAAATTGGTGGTCTGGCAAACTCAGATATGAAGTTTCTGGGTCCCATAACTTGCTTCACAACAAATTAGGCTTTTTACATACAGTAAAACCGTATGGATGTATTCTAGCATAGATAAGTTTATAGTAGGCGTTTTTCATCAAAATATACATAAAAATAACTTTACCTAATGTATAATTCAGTCGCAGCTGAGACAAATAAAATAGCGGATTTCAGTGATTATCCACTTCTATGGGCAGTATATGTACATAGCTCTCTATGATACTCTTTACCACTTCTATTTGAATTTCACCTGTCGTATGAATGTGCACCTGCAGTTCTCCCTCATTGAGATGTCCTTTTTGGGTGCCCAGTGTAAGTAAATGTCTGGATATCGCTTCGCCGGTATGGATCAGACTCACATTACAATCCATGATCTTTTCGATACTTTGACCTACAAGCGGGTAGTGTGTACATCCCAGTACGATCGTGTCTACATTATTCTCACGCATCGGTGCAAGCCATTTTTCAAGTAACCCTTTTGTCACCTCACTCTCCAGTTCACCTTTTTCTATCTGTTCAACCAAACCGGGGCACGCCTGTTCAAAAATGGAAACACTTTTTTGTGAAGCAAGTGTTTGTGTCAAGGTCTTATACTTATCTCCCTGAAGTGTGGCTGGTGTTGCCAAAACTCCTATTTTTCCTGTTTTCGTCTGTTCGATAGCCGGTTTGATCCCGGGTTCTGTACCTATGATGATCAGCGAAGGGTACATTTCTCTCAAATGATGGATCGCGGAAGAAGTCGCGGTATTACATGCCAATATCAATGCATCTATCTGATGGGTATTGATCAGATAATTGGTGATATTCAGTGAGTATTGCAGGATTTGTTCAGGGGTTTTTTCGCCATAAGGCGCATTTTTGGTGTCTGCCACATAGAAGATCTGTGCACCTTTGATCACTTGGGTCATAGCCCGAACAACGGTCAAACCACCCAAACCGGAGTCAAAAACACCTATTTTCATGATGCATCTCTCCTTGAAGCTAAGCAAAGTTCAGATGAAAATACAAATATTTTCATTGCCGTTGCCTACGCACCTTCGTTCATCATAGAAAGGAACTCTTCATTGGTTTTGGTTTTCATCATTTTAGAGAAGAGGAACTTCAGTCCTTCTACCTCTTCCATGTTTTGCATTGCATTTCTCAATGCCCATACTTTTTGAAGGGTTTCAGGATCCATCATCAATTCTTCTTTTCTTGTTCCAGACTTCGTCACATCGATCGCAGGATAGATACGTCTTTCAGAGACGTGACGACTGAGCACTACTTCGGAGTTACCTGTACCTTTGAACTCTTCAAAGATCACTTCATCCATACGGCTTCCAGTATCGATCAGTGCTGTCGCAATGATGGTCAAAGAACCACCCTCTTCTATGTTTCTGGCTGCACCGAAGAAACGTTTAGGTTTATGCAGTGCATTGGCATCCACACCACCGGAAAGTACTTTACCCGAACTTGGTGTGACTGTGTTGTAGGCACGAGCAAGTCTTGTGATAGAGTCAAGCAAAATAATGACATCTTTACCCATCTCTACACGTCTTTTGGCTTTTTCTATCACCATTTCGGCTGTTCTTACATGATTTTGTGCAGGAAGGTCGAATGTGGAAGCATACACTTCACCTTTCACTGAACGTTGCATATCTGTGACCTCTTCAGGTCTTTCATCTACAAGAAGTACCATCAGCGAAGCATCGGGATTATTGTGTGTCACACCATGAGCCAGTTCTTTTAAAAGTTCTGTTTTACCTGTTCGTGGCGGTGCAACGACCAGTGCTCTTTGTCCTTTTCCTATAGGGGTAAAAAGATCCAGTACACGTCCTGTCATTTTCATTGGGTTATACTCAAGTTTGAGTTGTTCACTTGCATACAGTGGTGTAAGGTTTTCAAAAAGAGGTCTCTGTTTTGACTTCTCCGGAGCCAAGTAGTTGATCGCTTCAATTTTAAGCAATGCATAATACTTCTCCTGGTCTTTAGGCGAACGTACCTGACCTGTCACTATGTCACCGTTTCTCAAAGCAAATCGTTTGATCTGCGTACCGCTTACATACGTATCATTGCTCGAATTGGCAAAGTTTCCATCAATAGAACGTAAAAACCCAAAACCATCGTTCATTACTTCAAGAATACCCGTATAGAGGATAAATCCTCCCTGGTTCACTTGTGATTTAAGGATTTCGAAAATAAGATCTTTTCTTTGAAATTCATTGGGGTTTTCAACTTTGACCTCTTTTGCTATGGTTACAAGTTCTGTCAGTGGAAGTTGTTGAAGATTTTCTATTTTGTAGCCCTCTACCGGTACATGTGTTCTGTTTTTCCTACTAGCAGCATTGCCGTTAGAAGATTTTTTATTATCGCTCATATTTCCTCTTGTTTTGAATATGCATTATGGAGATTGTACGTTAGCCATACGATATGCTACGCTATATGTAGTATCCGTATTATAATCCTTTTTGGCTGAAATTATAATTAAAATACGTCTCTTGGGCAAAGGTTGACAGGCCAGGCTACCCTATGACAGGGCAAAAAACAGTAACGGAGGATACAGGGCTGCTCCCATCCAAAAAAACATTGAAGGCAATTTCCATTCCAACATTTGTGCTATCTCTGGAGATACTTTACGCTCGATAAAGACTTTTTTAATCAGTTCTATTTTATAAAACAGATCAAAGATCTTCATCGCCAAAAGAAAGATCATGGTCACATTCAGTACACCTGTAAGAACGACTACGAAAAGTATAAAGTAAAATCCTGGCTGGATAAGGAAAAACAGAAAAATACTTTTCTGATAATAGGCATAGAGTTTTGCCAAAACACCCAAAAGCGTTGGGGCACGCTGAATAGTTGCCTCAAAAAGTTCTGCGAAGAGAAGGATGGTCGTCAATAAAAGTGCATGTTCCATAGAAGATTTTACCCATATTTAGATAAAATATATACTTCTAATACTAACTATGGACAAAGAGCTCATAGTACAATCAATCAAGGAAGTATCATTGGCAGACATAGCATGTACCCACTGTAATCTCACTTTTCCTGAAGAGGTGATGATCGCTGAACAGCAGAATGAGACACAACTTTTTTTCTGCTGTAAAGGTTGCCAGGGTGTCTACCATCTCCTAAATACCGAAGGTCTGGATACCTTTTATGACAAATTGGGCGATACCAAACTTCAACCTGCCATACAAAGCAATGAAGATCTCGAAAAGTTTGACTTGGAAGGGTTTAAAAACAAATACATCACTGTCCATGAAGATGGACTGTATGAGATCAATCTGATCATCGAAGGTATACACTGTTCTGCGTGTGTATGGCTCAACGAAAAGGTACTGCATAAAACCGATGGGGTCATAGAAACAAGCATCAACTATACCAACAACAAAGCCAAGATCATCTGGGATCCCGAGGTCATACAACTCTCCAAGATCATAGCAACCATCCGTTCCATCGGTTATAATGCCTACCCTTATGATCCGAAGCTTCAAGAAGAACGTGCCACCCGTACACGAAAAACCTATTATACCCGTATTTTAGTAGCCGTGTTTGGAGCTATGAACATCATGTGGCTGGCTGTTGCACACTATGCCGGATACTTTGGAGGCATCCAACAATCGTTTAAAGATATCCTCAATGTGGCTGAATTCGTATTGGCCACACCGGTACTCTTTTACTCCGGATGGATCTTTTTCAGGGGTGCCTATTATGGCTATAAGAACAATATCGTTAACATGGATACCCTGGTGGCTTCAGGTGCACTCTCGGCCTACATCTACTCCATCTATGCCATGGTCGCGCAAAGCGGGGAGGTCTACTTTGACTCCGTGGTGATGATCATCACCTTCGTACTGGTAGGAAAATACCTTGAAGTGCTGAGTAAAAAGCATGCCGTCGATACCTTGGACACACTGATGGGAAGCACACCCACCGAAGTGACCACATTGAAAGACGGGGTAAAGTCCTTAGTGAGCATTGAGAATATCCTCGTGGGGGACATCATCGAACTGAAACCCGGTGAAAAGGTCGTCATAGACGGTGAAGTCACCTGGGGACAAGGCTCTTTTGATCAGAGTTCGCTGACAGGAGAAAATGAACCGATCTATAAAAAGAAACATGACACTATTTTAAGCGGTTCTGTGTGTTTAGACTCTGTTATACACTATAGTGCGACCAAAGATGCATCAAACTCTATGTTGAGCTCCATCGTCAATCTTCTTGAAGACTCCATCACTAAGAAACCCCGTATAGAGCAATTGGCAAACACGGTTTCAGGATACTTTTCAACCGTCATCCTTATCATTGCCCTGCTGACCTTTGCAGGGTGGTACTTTTGGACAGAGAGCTTTGAACAGGCACTTATCGTCGGTATCTCTGTGATCGTGATCGCCTGTCCCTGTGCGTTGGGTCTGGCGACCCCTATGGCAACCCTGGTGGGTATCAGTGTGGCAGCAAAACGGGGTATCCTTTTTAAAGAAGCCTCTTTTCTGGAAACGATGGCGAAAAGTGACATCCTTGCCCTGGACAAAACCGGTACGATCACCGAAGGTAAACCCTCTGTCGTAAAAGCAGACTATCTTGAAGCCTTTGATCCCTCTTTACTCTATGCACTTGTCTCTACATCCAACCATCCCATCTCTAAAGGGATCAAAGCCTATCTAGAAGAGAGAGACGAAAAACTGGAACCACTCATGCTTGAAGAGATCACAACGGTTGAAGCCAAAGGGATCAAAGCCGGTTATAAAAACCAGTCACTGCTTGGAGGCAATGCCGAACTGATGAAAGCTTCAAAACTCGATGTGGATGCCAGTTCAGACAATGCCCTCTTCTTCTTTACGATAGACGATAGACTGGTCGCACGATTTGAGCTGACCGATACCATCAGGGAGGGTGCTGCAAAAGCCATCAAGCATATTCAAGACCTAGGGATCAAGGTGGTCATGCTGACAGGGGACCATGAACAAAGTGCCCAAAAAGTGGCAAAACAGGTAGGAATAGAAGAGATCTATGCTCAACTGCTTCCTCAGGATAAAGCTGCATTGATCGATAGGTTCCATCAAGAGGGGCATGTGGTTGTAATGGCCGGAGACGGTATCAATGATACGATAGCCCTTGCTTCTTCAGATATCTCCATCGCGATGGGAAATGGTGCAGATGTGGCCATCTCTGTCAGTGACATCGTGCTTTTAGATGAAAAACCTGAAAGTCTATACGAATCCTATAAACTCTCACGGAGAACCTTCGGAGCAGTCAAGGAAAATCTCGGCTTCTCCTTGTTGTATAATGTCGTTGCGGTTCCTCTGGCAGTCATGGGGTTTGTCAATCCACTGGTGGCAGCACTTTCTATGAGCTTGAGCTCGCTGGTTGTGGTCGGTAACTCTATGCGTATCAAACGTTTAAAATTCAAGGAAAAGAAATGAGCCAAGGGCGAATCTTTTACGAAAAATCATTTAGTGATTTCCTGTATAATGCTTTAGCAAAAAGTGAGATGAATTGCATAGGAGCTTTGCTTTTATGCAAGAAGAAAGGATAGATAATGTCAGAAAATATAGTCATTTTAATGATAGGTGTCTCTACAGTTTTAGGTGCCATAGGCTTAATCGCTTTGATCTGGGCTGTAAGAACAGGACAATTTGACGACCATAGCAAATTCATTGATGCGGTCCGTCATGACAATGAAGAGGACCTAAAAGATGCCGTGTTGATGCAAGAGAAGAAAAAAGCCTATAAAGAAAAGATTAAACAAGAGAAACGGGAAAAAGAAAAGAACTATCGACCGGCAGATTAGTATCTATCAAGAAAATTATGCTAGTATTATATGCATAAATATCAAAGGTTTGCCATGTACGTAAAAAAACTCTGTGTCACTTCACTTTTAACCCTTGGACTACTTCATGCCCAAAGCAATATAGGGCTCAATATCAATAACGAAGATCTGGAAGTAAGTGCTTCTATCGATCTTAATACTTTGACCTACTACTCAGACAGTACTTCCTATACACTGGATGCTTCTTACCTTCATACCGATGGTGACAACCTCATGACTCTGGGTGTCAGTGCGGAGAGTACTTTCCAGGGTGTCGATGGACTTGCACTCGGATTAGGACTGAAATCCGTGTTTGCCGATGATTTTATCGCTATTCCATTCTGTGCCAAAGCAAAATATACCCTTCCACTCAACTACAGTATCCCTACGACTTCATTCACAACAAGTGTGGCTTATGCCCCTTCTATTCTCACATTGAGTGATGGCGAAAGCTATACGGAATTTAGAATAGAAGCCGATATGGAAGTCATCACGAATGTACATCTGTTTACCGGCTATCGTAATATAGATACGGAGTATGATACCTATGATCAAACGTTTAATAACAGCTTTTATGGTGGAATGAAACTTAGTTTTTAGTGCTATACTTTCATACACAAACTGAAAGAATGTTCTTATACATCTTTTAGGCACCTCCCTGAGACCATAGAGAAGGAAGAAAATAATGGCAGACAGTATAGAAAAAAGCATATTCAGAGAGTATGACATACGTGGGATCTACGAAAAAGAGCTTAACGAAAGATCTGTCAAACTGATCGGTTATTACCTTGGTCAAAAAATTAATGGCGACAAGGTGGTTGCCATCGGTTATGATGCCCGTTCCCATTCCCCTATTCTAAGAGACTATCTCACTTCCGGACTCAATGCAGCCGGATGCAAAGTATTGGATATGGGAATGGTTGCTACTCCGGTCAACTACTACAGCAACTACATCGATTTTGACGGTATTACGACAGATGCATCCATTATGATCACCGGTTCGCACAACCCCAGCGAGTATAATGGTTTTAAGATCACTGTCGATCAAAGTCCTTTTTTCGGAGAAGCCATTTATGCCTTAGGAGATGAGATCCTTGCGCATCAAGAACTCATCATTGAAGACAATACGGCAAAAACAGATATAGATGTAAAAATCCCTTATATAGACTTTATGGTCAAACAATTTGCACACCTGAAAAACTTCCCTCAAAAGATCGTCATTGATGCCGGTAATGGTGTGGCTGATACTGTGATCACAGCTATCTTTGATGCGTTGCACTTTCACTACACCGGCCTCTACCTTGAACCAGACGGTACTTTCCCGAACCACCATCCTGACCCCTCTATAGAAAAAAACCTTGCCGATGTCAAAGCAGCTTTAGAAAAAGAGGGAGATATCGCTTTTGCCTACGATGGAGATGCTGACCGTATCGCTGTACTCACCCATAAGCATAACATCAAAGGGGATCAAATGGCACTGCTCTATGCCATGAAGATGCAAAACCCTACGGTCATAGGAGAGGTCAAGTGTTCACAGGTTATGTACGATGAACTTGAACGACGTGGTGCAAAGGCCATCATGTATAAAACAGGGCATTCCAACCTCAAAGTAAAAATGAAAGAGACTGGTGCAGATCTTGCCTGTGAGGTCAGCGGACATATCTTCTTTAAGAACCGTTATTTTGGGTATGATGATGCCATCTATGCCACACTTAGAATGCTGGAGCTCATCCATGACGGTATTGATCTGGATAAAGAGATCGATGCACTTCCCACGGTATTTTCTACAGAAGAGATCAAAGTAGAGACCACTGAAGAAGAGAAATTTGCCATCATTGACAAAGTCAAAGAACTGCTTGTCGATCCACCTGAAGATTTTCCCAAAATTCTCAACATCATTGATGTAGACGGTGTGCGTATCAACTTTGAAAAAGGTTGGGGACTGGTGAGAGCCAGTAACACCACCCCTGTACTTGTCACACGGTTCGAGTCTACAGATGAAGCACTGGCAAAAGAGTATGAATCCAAGGTCAATGCACTGATCAAACGAGCAAAGAGCCTACTGTGATCAACAGACTTTCTTTTACGTCCCAGGATGAAAAAACCCAGAAAAAGGCGTTTAAAGCGATTAAAGAAGAGCAGCAGCATATTGGATACTATACGCTGCCAGATCAAGACATTACATCTATAGTAAACTATTGTGACTCGATCTCCGATACGGTAGAGACGATCGCTGTCATTGGGATCGGAGGGAGTTCTTTAGGCGCTAAGGCCGTGTATGAATTTCTCAAACCTCTGAACGGGCTGACACGGAAACTGTACTTTTTTGAAAGTACTGACCCTATCAATATCACTACCCTGCTTTCAAAAATAAACCTTGCCAAAACACATTTTCTCGTGATCTCCAAATCAGGGACCACCGTAGAGACTTTCTCTATCTATAAATACATCTATTCACTTCAAAGTGATCCTACTGCCTATACGTTTATCACGGATCCTGACTCACCGCTTGAAAAGTATGCCAAAGAGATCAATGCAGCCGTACTTCACCTGCCTCACAATGTAGGAGGAAGATTCTCTGTACTCTCAACGGTAGGGCTTGTTCCCCTGGCTTTATGCGGTATAGACATACAGGCACTGCTAAATGGTGCGAAGGACGTCAAAGAGAGCTTTTTTCATGATGGATACCTCAAAGATACCTTACTGAAAAAAGCCGCCTTTTATGCGAAAAATCACACCCGATACAACATCAACTGTATTTTTGCCTATTCTGAAACACTCAAATATTTTTGTGAGTGGTATGTACAGCTTTGGGGTGAAAGCCTGGGAAAACATCAACGCCACAGTGCCTTTCATGTCGGTCTGACACCTATCGGCCTGATCGGTCCGGAAGACCAGCATTCATTCCTGCAGCTTATCATGGAAGGGACCAGGGACAAATCGGTCACTTTCATTAAAATTGAAGATTTTAATGACAATATCACTATCCCGGATATCACGCTTCCCCACTTGGAAGCGCTTGATACGCTCAATAACCTGCCTTTTTCGACACTCATCAATATGCAGTGTGATTCGGTGATGGAATCACTCGAAGCACAAGATGATATTCCTATTGACAGTATTATCCTTCCAAATGTCAATGCAAGTACCATAGGATCACTGCTCTACTATTATGAACTGCTGACGTCACTTGTGGGAGAACTCATCGATGTCAATACCTATGATCAGCCGGGAGTGGAAGCAGGAAAGATCATTTTGAAGAAAAAACTACATCAAAGGAAAAAATAAGATCATGAGTTACAAAATAGCCATCGCCGGTACAGGGTACGTAGGACTGTCAAACGGGATCTTATTGGCACAGCACAATGAAGTCGTTGCTCTGGATGTCATTCCTGAGAAAGTGGAGATACTCAACCAAAAGATCTCCCCCATTGAAGATACAGACATAGAAGCGTACCTTAAAAACGAACCTCTGAACTTTAAAGCGACACTGGATAAGCATGAGGCCTATGAGAATGCCGATTTTGTCATCATTGCCACCCCTACGGATTACGATCCGGAAACCAATTACTTCAATACCGAACTGGTAGAATCCGTGATCAGGGATGTGATCGAGATCAACCCAAATGCAGTGATGGTGATCAAATCTACCGTTCCTGTAGGCTACACCAAAAGCATTCGAGATAAATTCAACTGTGACAATATCATTTTCTCTCCGGAATTCCTGAGAGAAGGCAAAGCCCTCCATGATAACCTCTACCCTTCTCGTATCATTGTGGGTGAACAAAGCGAACGTGCCAAAACCTTTGCAAACCTTCTGGCACAAGGGGCCATCAAAAAAGAGATTGACATTCTTTTTACCGGCTCTACGGAAGCAGAAGCGGTCAAACTCTTTTCAAACACATTCCTGGCAATGAGAGTGGCCTACTTCAATGAACTGGACTCTTATGCAGAGACACATGGACTTGATACCAGACAGATCATAGAGGGTGTAGGTCTTGACCCCAGAATAGGTATGCACTACAATAACCCTTCCTTTGGATATGGCGGATACTGTCTGCCTAAAGATACCAAACAGTTACGTGCCAACTACAAAAATGTACCTAACAGTCTTATCGGTGCCATTGTAGAGGCGAACAGTATGAGAAAAGATTTTATTGCGGACTCGATATTGAAAAAGAACCCTTCTACCGTGGGTATCTACCGTCTGACGATGAAGAGCGGATCAGACAACTTCAGGTCCTCATCGATCCAGGGGATCATGAAACGTATCAAAGCCAAAGGGATCAATGTCGTCGTCTATGAACCCGCATTGGACGAAGAGGAATTCTTTCACTCCAAAGTCATAAAAGACCTGCAAGCATTTAAAGATATTTCAGATGTGATCGTAGCCAATAGACTCTCAGATGATCTCAAAGATGTGAAAGCAAAAGTCTACACCAGAGATCTCTTTGGCAGTGACTAAAGGAAAACGATGAAGATATTGGTCACAGGAACAGCCGGGTTCATCGGGTTTCATTTGGCAAAGAAATTGCTTGAGCGCGGTGACGAAGTCGTAGGACTTGACAATATCAATGACTATTATGATGTAAATTTGAAATACGGTCGTTTAAAAGCGTTAGGTATCGATCCCGCACACATAGAAGAAACCCATCCTGTCACTTCGACCATGTTTCCAAAACATACTTTTATTAAATTAGACCTTGCCCATAAGGATCAAATGGAAGCCTTTTTTAAAAAAGAGCAATTTGATGCGGTGTGCAACCTTGCTGCACAGGCAGGTGTACGGTACAGTCTTGAGAACCCCCATGTCTACATCGACAGTAACATACAGGGCTTTATGAACATCCTTGAAGGATGCCGTCAAAACGGCATCAAAAACCTCTCTTACGCTTCCAGCTCTTCTATTTATGGACTCAACAAAGACCAGCCGTTCAAAACCACGGACCAAGTGGACAGACCCATCTCTATCTATGCAGCTACCAAAAAATCCAATGAACTGATGGCACATACCTACTCCCATCTCTTTGGTATCTCTACAACCGGTCTTAGATTTTTTACCGTCTATGGACCGTGGGGAAGACCCGATATGGCGCCTATGCTCTTTGCGGATGCGATCCTCCATGACCGCGCCATCAAGGTCTTTAATCAAGGGGATATGAGTAGAGACTTCACTTACATCGATGATATTGTAGATGGATGCATCAAGGTGATAGACAACCCCAATGAAAAAGACCTCTATCAGATCTATAACATCGGGAACAATGCCCCGGTACAACTGATGGACTTTATCAAGGCTTTAGAGAATTCTCTGGGAAAAGAAGCGAAGAAAGAGTACCTTCCCATGCAGCCGGGAGATGTCAAATCAACCTATGCGGATGTCAGCGGTCTCGTGAATAACTTTGATTACAAACCCGATACTTCTATTCAGGAGGGTGTGGACAGATTTGCACAGTGGTATAGAGCGTTCTACCATATATAAAATGTATGCTTCTACAGATTCGTAAATTTCAACATATCCATCTTTTTATCATACACTGAAGTCTGTACATCAAACAGTCCAAGCAGTGTGGAAAAAAGATTGTCCTGGGAAAATTCATATGAAGAAGCTTTTCTGATCTCTTCTTTATTCAGAGGAAAATTTTTGCCTAGCCACAGTACAGACGCCACATGTTTCTGAGCATCCGGCGCTATAAAATAGGGAAGTCCGTGCAGGTAGAATCCTCCTTCACCCAAAGATTCTCCATGATCCGCCATATAAAACATGGCTGTATCGACCGTATCCTCATATTTCTTCAAAAGCCCTACCGTCTGTGACAGGAAGTAGTCTGTATAAAGCAGTGCATTGTCATAGGCATTGGCGATCTCTTCCTGGGAACACTCTTCTAGCTGGTTGGTCTGACACGTAGGCGTAAAACGTTCAAACTCTTTTGGATACCGTTTATAGTATGCCGGGCCGTGATTACCCATCTGGTGCAGTACAATGATCATATCTTTAGAGCTCTCTTCGATCAGTCTATCCAAACCGACCAGCATACCAACATCACGACACTCTCCTTCACACACAGTATTGTTATCAGGCGTTTTATACTGCTCATATTTGACTCTGTCTGCCACTCCCTTTGAGTCTGAGTTATTGTCTCTCCATAACACCTCTACACCAGCATGGGAGAGTACATCGAGTACATTCTCTCTATGAAGTCCTTTTTGTGTATCATAGTCGTTTCTGTCATAAATGGAGAACATACAAGGTACAGAAACCGCTGTGGTGGTCCCGCAGGAATACATATTTGAAAAATTGATGATATCTTCCTGTTGGATCAATGGATTCGTCTCTCTTTGATACCCATTCAGTGAAAAATGATCGGCACGTGTCGCTTCACCCACCACCATGATCACTACTTTTCTCTTCTCCGTTTTCTCTATCTTTGCATCTAATCCTGTCTGTGTGAGTGGCATATCCGTCTCTGTGACCTGTTCTTTGACATAAGAGCCCAAAGCGTAAAGTCCATAGGTTGGATTGGTATAAGAACGTAAGATCTTATGCTCTCTGAAAAATGAGGTATAGTGTTTGGAAAAAGGAAGCATCACCACAAAGATCAAAGCAAAACTGCCTACACTCAGTTTTAATTTTGAAAACAATTCCTTTTTTATACCATGATACACGATAGGTGTTTTATAGATAAAATAGGAAGGCAGAACTCCAAGCAGTATTACATAACCAAACAGTTTCCAGCTCATAAGATCAGAGGCTTCATGTATGTCTGTCTGGACCGTATTTTCGATCATCGTTGTATCCATAATGACATTATAGGTTTGCATAAAATAGTTTGCAGTCGCTGCCGTCATCAACATGACTATAAGCAATGGCTTAGTGACATATCTCCAACTTAAAAGAGAGCATAAAAGGATTAAAAAAAGAGTAAAGACCAACCCCTGAGACATGACAAAAGGTGCATAGGTACTATCAAAAGGATATACTTCCAACACATGCTTAAAAAATGAAACATTGGTAAACAGTACGATAAATAACGAGACTCCTACGATAAGAGCTGTAGATGTTCTAGGTTTCAATGTGATCCTTGGAAAGATTTGCGTAATGGTATCTGAAAAAGGTTAATATACAGAAAAATTGTTCAATTCCAAAAAAATTCATTCACGTATGCTATGAAAATTGTCACTTTTTGAACTTATCCGACTTTAAAGGTATTTTTTTTATTTCTTAATATTAGATATTTAACATAGTATTAATACTATTCGACTATCATTTTATGTCATAAATATGACAAACATTATGTTATAGTTCCTTACATGCATAAATGTAAGTCATACTAACTATATACACAAACTTAAAAGGTTCTTTTTGATCAGAAAATGTCTATTTCCCACAACAAGTTACGGTACATGTCTCCTACCACTTACGTTTATCAGAATATTTCATGGAGACAATAAATAGATGACAAATATCATATTATGTGGAGGTAACGGTACAAGACTCTGGCCACTTAGCCGTAACCTTATGCCAAAACAGTTTGTGAAGCTGTTTGAAGGTGAATCTCTCTTTCAAAAAACAGTTTCCCGTAACCAAAAAGCTTGTGGCGCACAGTTCATTGTCTCCAACTCCGAACAGTATTTCCTTGCAGTGGATCAGATAGAAGAGCACAACAATGATCATTCAAAATCAAACATTCAGAATTCAAAATTTCTTTTGGAGCCGGTAGGAAGAAACACCGCACCAGCCATAGCACTCGCCTGTCTCGCGTTAAATGAGGAAGAGATTGTCCTTGTCACACCGTCAGATCACCTCATTAAAGATGAAGCAGCGTATCTTGAAGCTATGGAGAAAGCAAAAACATTGGCACAATCAGACAATCTTGTGACTTTTGGTATCACCCCGCAATACCCGGAGACAGGGTTTGGATATATTGAGGCAAATGGTGAGTCTGTCGTGTCCTTTAAAGAGAAGCCGGATGCCGTTACTGCTCAAGCTTACCTTGATGCCGGAAATTACTACTGGAACTCTGGGATGTTCTGTTTTAAAGCGGGGGTCTTTCTTAAAGAGCTAAAACAATACACCCCAGAGATCTACGAGGCTTGTTTGGCAGCCTATAAGAATGCTAAAAGAGACGAGATGATCCGTATCACTTATGAAGATATGTTGGCTATCCCGGAAGACAGTATAGACTATGCGGTGATGGAAAAAAGCAGCAAGGTAAAGGTCATACCTTCAGACATCGCGTGGAGTGACCTGGGAAGCTTCGAATCTTTGGCTGAAGAGATCGATTCAAGTACCCATATCATTAATATTGGATCGACCAATAACCTGGTTCTTTCTCCCAAGCAAGTAGCCACCATCGATGTGGATGACTTGATTATCATCGATACAGCAGATGCTCTGTTGGTCTCTAAAAAAGGTTCCTCTCAAAAAGTGAAAGCTGTGGTTAAAGAGCTCAAAGAACAAGGTTCTGAACTGCCGAACATACATGTTACAGGACACCGTCCATGGGGTACCTACACGATACTCGATGAGTCTGATGGGTATAAGGTCAAACGTATCGTGGTAAAAACAGGTAAACGCCTCTCTTTACAAAAACACCATCACCGTTCTGAACACTGGATCGTCGTAAGCGGTACAGCTTTAGTGACCAATGGAACCAAAGAGTATACCGTACGTGCCAATGAATCTACCTACATTCCTATGGGTGAGATCCACCGTTTAGAGAATATAGGAAAGATCCCTCTTGTGATGATCGAAGCACAGGTTGGTGAGTATGTGGGTGAAGATGACATCGTACGTATAGAGGATGATTTTGCAAGAAACTAGTCCAGGGTATCTTAGAGGTGATCTGTTTAAAACCATTATTGAGAATACGCCACTTGTCTCCGTTGATCTTATAGTCAAGCATAAGGGTAAAATACTACTGGGGAAAAGAGTCAACAAACCAGCTAAAGGATACTGGTTTACACTGGGTGGCAGGGTACGTAAGGATGAGACTATCAAGAGTGCCATACATCGTATCTGTAATATGGAAATAGGTATAATTCCACCTGAAAATCCAGGGTTTATAGGTGTATTTGAACATCTCTATAACGACAGCATTTTTGATGATGTTTCGACGCACTATGTGAACCTTGGGTATGAGATAGAAGTATCAGATCTTGAAGATCTGCCAAGAGATCAGCACAACGAGTATCGTTGGTTCGGTCTTGAAGAACTGATACAAAACGATGAAGTACATAAGTATGTCAAGGATTATTTCACCACACAAAAGGGCACAGTCCCACAACAAAAGGAGAGTTAAATGGCAGAAAAGAAAAAAGTAGCACTGATCACAGGGATCACAGGACAAGATGGTTCTTACCTGGCAGAGTTCTTACTCAAAAAAGGCTATGAAGTACACGGTATCAAAAGAAGAGCATCACTCTTTAACACAGACCGTATTGACCACCTGTATGAAGATCCACATGTGGAGAACCGTCATCTTATCTTGCATTATGGTGATATGACGGATTCTATGAACTTGACACGTATTATCCAAGAAGTTCAGCCTGATGAGATCTACAACCTTGCTGCGATGAGTCATGTTGCCGTTTCATTTGAAACACCAGAGTATGTTGCCAATGCTGATGGAACGGGAACACTTCGTATCTTAGAAGCGGTAAGACTCCTTGGCCTTGAGCAAAAGACCAAGATCTACCAGGCTTCCACTTCAGAGCTTTATGGAAAGGTACAGGAGACGCCTCAGAGTGAAACGACACCATTCTACCCTCGTTCACCGTATGCCGTAGCTAAGATGTATGCCTACTGGATCACAGTGAACTACCGGGAAGCATATGGTATGTTCGCATGTAACGGAATACTCTTCAACCATGAGTCTCCGGTACGTGGTGAAACCTTTGTAACGCGTAAGATCACTAGAGCCGCTTCTAAGATCGCACTGGGACTACAAGATAAACTTTACCTTGGTAACCTGGATGCGAAGCGTGACTGGGGACATGCGAAGGATTATGTAAAGATGATGTGGATGATCCTCCAAGCAGATGAACCTGAAGACTGGGTCATCGCTACGGGTCAAACTACGATGGTAAGAGAGTTTGTACGTATGGCATTTGCCTATGCAGGTATAGAGTTAGAGTTCCAAGGTGAAGGTGTTGATGAAGTGGGTATCGTCAAAAGCTGTTCAAACCCGGATTATCAGATCAAAGCAGGAACTGAAGTAGTGGCCGTAGACCCTAGATACTTCAGACCTACAGAGGTAGACCTTCTTCTTGGAGATCCGACAAAAGCTGAACAGAAGCTAGGTTGGAGCAGAGAGTATGACCTCAAAGAGCTTGTCAATGATATGATGGCAAGTGACCTCAAACTGATGACAAAAGACCAGTATCTGAAAGATGGTGGCTACACCATTATGAATTACTTCGAATAAGAGCTAGCGTTAAGTGTTAAGTATTACGAAGGGAAAAAGGAAGTAAATGAATCTAGATTCAAAGATTTTTGTTGCAGGTGGAACCGGGCTTGTTGGGTCAGCCATTATAAAGAATTTGCAAGAAAAAGGCTATACGAATATCGTAGCAAATTACCATACTCGTCAACCCATCGTAACACGTAAGACGACGCACCTAGCACAAACAAATTCAGTCACGTATGAAAAATTAGATCTGTTAGACAGTAATGCAGTCTCAGATTTCTTCGAGCAAGAGAAACCCGAATTTGTTTTTCTCGCAGCAGCAAAAGTAGGTGGCATCGTAGCCAATAACACCTATCGTGCTGACTTCATCTATGAGAACCTGCAGATACAAAACAATATCATCCACCAAAGTTATAAAAATGATGTCAAAAAACTGATGTTCTTAGGTTCGACGTGTATCTACCCAAAAAATGCACCGCAGCCTATGAGGGAAGATTGTCTTCTTACTGATACACTAGAATATACCAATGAACCCTATGCCATCGCCAAGATAGCAGGTATCAAGATGTGCGAGAGTTATAACCTGCAGTATGGTACAAACTACATCTCTGTCATGCCCACCAATCTCTATGGTCCCAATGATAACTTTGATCTTGAAAAGTCTCATGTACTTCCTGCACTGATCCGCAAGATCCATTTGGGAAAAGCTCTAGAGCGTGTTAAGTGGGACGTGCTAGGTACTACGAAAGATGAAGCATGGGAGATTGTCACCGAAGATCTCAACAGAAATCCTATCGAAGGCATCACAGGTCAAAATACACAAGAAGAGATACTCGATATTTTAGAAAAATACGGTATCAAACTTCCTAACACTTCCCACGTAGCACGTAACACTCCCCAAATTTCCATAGAAATTTGGGGTTCAGGTAAACCTATGAGAGAGTTCCTTTGGTCAGAAGATATGGCTGATGCCTGTGTATTTTTGATGGAAAATAGAGACTTCAAAGACATTATCACTCAATCCACAATTACACAGCCAACGGCTGATGGTAAATCCTGCGAAGCTCTTAACGCTCAACGCTCAACGCTCAACGCTGAAATCCGCAATACCCATATCAACATCGGTACAGGTGTTGACATATCCATCAAAGAGCTAGCTGAGACGATCAAAGAGATCATCGGATTCCAGGGTGAACTCTACTTCAATGCAGACAAGCCTGATGGCACTATGAAAAAATTGACAGATGTCTCTAAGCTACATGGACTTGGATGGAAGCATAGTGTTGATTTAAAAGAAGGAATTAAAAAAATGTATAATTGGTATAAGAACGTAAGATCTTATGCTCTCTGAAAAAAGAGGTATACTATTTGGAAAGATTTGCGTAATGGTATCTGAAAAAGGTTAATATACCTTCAGTACAAAAAACAATTTATGATATATTTTTTAAAAACTATTGGCTTTTGATACAAAATATGACATCAATGTGACATTAATAAGATAAACTTTCGTTATGAAAAATTATATTTAGAAATATAATGAATTATTAAATCTTCCTGAGGTATAATCTTCAACAATTTTTAAAATGAAAGTTCACGATGATCCAAAAATGTCTATTCCCCGCAGCAGGGTACGGTACCCGTTTCCTCCCAGCGACCAAAGCCACACCCAAAGAGATGCTCCCTGTGCTTACCAAACCTCTCATTCAATACGGTGTGGAAGAAGCAGTTGAAGCAGGACTCAATACCATGGCAATCATCACAGGGCGTGGTAAACGTGCGATAGAAGACCATTTTGATATCTCGTATGAACTTGAACACCAGATAAAAGGTAGCAGCAAAGAGCCGCTTCTTGATGAGATACGTTCTCTCATCAACCAATGTACTTTCTCCTATACAAGACAGGTAGAGATGAAAGGCCTTGGCCATGCCATCCTCACAGGTGAAACGCTTATAGGAAATGAACCCTTCGCCGTCATCTTGGCAGACGACCTCTGTACCAATGGTCATGATAGTGTACTCAAACAGATGCTAGAAGTGTATGAAAAGTACCAATGCTCCATCATAGCCATTGAAGAAGTGCCTAAGGAAGAAACCTATAAATACGGTGTGATAGCCGGAAACCTGGTCGACAATACAAATGATACCTACAGAGTGACAGATATGGTGGAAAAACCGGACCCCAAAGAGGCGCCGACCAACATGGCGATCATCGGACGCTACATCCTTACACCCGATATCTTTGATATCCTCAGGGAAACCAAACCGGGCAAAGGTGGAGAGATTCAGATCACCGATGCTCTTTTAGAACAAGCAAAAAAGGGTAAAGTGATCGCCTATAAATTTCATGGTCAACGTTTTGACTGCGGTTCAGTGGATGGGTTTGTGGAAGCAACTAATTATTTTTACAATAGAATGGAGGCGTAATGCAAAAAATTTTAATTGTATTTGGTACACGTCCAGAAGCCATCAAGATGGCACCACTCGTAAAAGCATTCCAAAAACATACTGATAGTTTTGAGACCAAGGTCTGTGTGACGGCACAACACCGTGAGATGCTTGATCAGGTCTTGGATCTTTTTGAGATCATCCCTGAGTATGATCTGGATATTATGAAACCGGGACAAGACCTTTACGACGTTACTTCCAATGTACTGCTTGGCATGAAGCCTGTTCTAGCTGATTTTAAACCAGATGTGGTATTTGTTCATGGAGACACATCAACGACTTTTGCGGCTTCATTGGCTGCCTTTTATCAGCAAATAAAAGTCGCACACATTGAAGCAGGACTAAGAACAGGTAATATCTACTCACCTTGGCCAGAAGAAGCAAACCGCCAGCTTACTACGCAGATCACATCGTATCATTTTGCACCGACGGCAACATCTAAAGATAATTTGCTTAAAGAAAATGTAAATGAGCAAAGTATTGAAGTAACAGGAAACACTGTTATAGATGCGCTATTCCTGGCTTTAGAGAAGATCAAGTCCAATGAACAGCTCGAAACAGAGATCATTCAGCACCTGGCAACTCTTAATTACAAATTTCAAGATGATAAAAAAACAATATTAGTCACTGGCCACCGTAGAGAGAACCATGGTCAAGGCTTTATTAATATCTGTACTGCACTTAAAGAGATCGCTGTTTCTAATCCAGATATCGACATTGTCTATCCTGTGCATTTGAACCCAAATGTGCAAAAACCGGTAAAAGAATTGCTTTCAGATGTAGCAAATATCTACCTTATAGAGCCTCTGCAGTATGAACAGTTCATCTACATGATGGACAAGTCGTACTTCATCATCACAGACAGTGGCGGAGTACAGGAGGAAGCACCTTCTTTGGGGAAACCCGTCCTCGTGATGCGTAACACGACAGAACGTCCTGAAGCGTTAGCTGCAGGTACTGTGAAATTAGTTGGGACAGATACTGAACTTATCATTAAAGAGGCTCAAGAACTTATAGACGACAAAGAAGCCTATGAGCGTATGAGTAAAGCGAGTAACCCTTATGGTGACGGGCATGCGTGTGAAGAGGTCGTTGAATTTTTAAGAGGAAGTAATTAAATGTACAAAAATAAAAAAATATGTGTAATCGGTTTAGGCTATATCGGTCTACCAACTTCGGCCTTACTTGCAAACAGAGGTTATGATGTTCATGGTGTAGATGTAGTTCAAAGTACGGTAGATACTATCAACCAAGGCAAGATCCACATAGTAGAACCAGAACTTGATACTTTTGTGCATGCTGCTGTCAATAGCGGCAAACTAAAAGCTGATACGAAACCAGCAGAGGCAGATGTGTTTGTGATAGCAGTACCAACCCCCTTCCATGATGGTTTTGTACCAAATATCGATTACGTAGTGTCTGCTACAAAAGCGATAGCCCCTTATGTACAAGAAGGAAATATAGTCATCCTGGAGTCAACATCCCCAGTAGGCACGACAGATTTAGTAGAGCAAACTCTAAAAGAAAATGGCGTAGATACTTCTAAAATATATGTAGCTCACTGCCCAGAGCGTGTACTGCCAGGTCATATCATGCGTGAGCTTGTAGAAAATGACCGTATCGTAGGGGGTACAACACCAGAGGCTACAAAACTCACCGCAGAGTTTTACAGAGAGTTTGTAGAAGGTGAAGTCCTCGAAACCGACGCCAAAACAGCAGAGATGGCCAAACTGACCGAAAATAGTTTTAGAGATGCCAACATCGCTTTTGCTAATGAACTTTCTATGCTTTGTGACAAGTTTGGTATCGATGTATGGGAACTCATCAAACTTGCGAATAGACACCCAAGAGTAAACATTTTACAACCGGGGGCTGGTGTCGGTGGGCACTGCATCGCTGTTGACCCTTGGTTCATAGTGCATGCAGGCGGTGAAGATGCCAAGATGATAAGAACAGCTAGAGAGGTCAATACCTATAAAACAGAGTGGGTCATAGAAAAAATCAAAAATGCTGCTCTTAAGTTTGAAAATGAAAATGGAAGAAAAGCAAAAGTAGCTTGCATGGGTCTAGCATTTAAACCAGACATCGATGACCTTAGAGAATCACCTGCTCTTTACATCACCAAAAGACTCATCACTGATGGTTTTAATGTACTTGCAGTAGAACCTAATATCACTAAACATGAGGAGTTTAATATTTTCAACTACAATGAAGCTGTAAAACAGGCAGATATTGTGACTTTTTTAGTTGCTCATAAAGAGTTTAAAAACCTAGAGCTAGAAACAGATTTAGATTTTTGTGGAGTAAATAAATGATAAACAAAGAGAGATTAACCCATCTTCGCCAATTAGAAGCCGAATCTATCCATATTTTACGTGAAGTTGCAGCTGAATTTACCAATCCGGTAATGATGTACTCAGTAGGGAAAGACTCTTCTGTGATGTTACATTTAGCGATGAAAGCTTTCGCACCAAGTAAACTTCCTTTTCCTCTTTTACATGTTGATACCTGCTGGAAATTCAAAGAGATGATAGAGTTTCGAGACCAGCGTGCAAAAGACCTTGGGTTTGACCTTGTAGTTCACTCAAATCCTGAAGGCGTAGAGATGGGTATCTCTCCCTTCGAACATGGTTCCAAAGTGCATACAGATATCATGAAAACCCAAGGATTAAAACAAGCTCTTAATCAAGGTGGCTACGATGCTATCATAGGTGGGGCACGTCGTGATGAAGAGAAGTCACGTGCCAAAGAACGTATCTTTTCCTTTAGAGATAAACATCACAGATGGGACCCTAAAAACCAACGTCCTGAACTCTGGAATGTCTATAACACTGCTATCCAAAAAGGTGAAAGCGTACGTGTTTTCCCTATAAGTAACTGGACAGAACTGGATATCTGGCAATATATCTACCTGGAAGATATCAAAATACCATCACTCTACTTTGCAAAAGAGCAGGATGTCGTAGAGTATGAAGGTACAAAAATACGTGTCGATGATGACCGTATGCCTGAAGAGCTGCGTAAAACAGCCAAAAAAGAGATGGTACGTTTTAGAACACTGGGATGTTACCCGCTCACAGGTGCCATCAACTCCACAGCAACCACACTTCCGGAGATCATCAAAGAGATGCTTCTCTCAACAAGTTCAGAAAGAGAAGGCCGCCTGATCGATAAAGATCAAGAAGGTGCAATGGAATTAAAGAAAATAGAGGGATACTTTTAATGGATATCATCAACTACCTAAAAGAACATGAAAACAAAGATATGCTTCGCTTCCTCACTTGCGGATCTGTGGATGACGGAAAAAGTACCCTGATCGGAAGAATGCTCTATGATTCAAAGATGATCTTTGATGATCAACTTGCAGCAGCAGAAGGAGAAAGTAAAAAGTATGGTACCACCGGTGAGAAGATCGATATGGCTCTGCTTGTCGATGGTCTTCAAAGTGAACGTGAACAGGGTATCACTATCGATGTAGCCTACCGTTTCTTTGCCACAGAGAACCGTAAGTTCATCATCGCAGACACTCCGGGCCATGAGCAATACACTAGAAATATGGTTACCGGTGCTTCAACGGCAGATGTAGCGATCATCCTTATCGATGCACGTAAAGGTATCTTGACACAGACACGTCGACATAGTTTCATTGTAAACCTACTGGGCATAGAACATGTCATTGTCGCTATCAATAAGATGGACCTGGTAGACTTCTCTGAAGAAGTATACAAAAAGATCTCCCAAGCCTATGGTGAACTGGCAAATGAACTGGGTATCAAGAGTACCTACTACATCCCGGTAAGTGCATTGAATGGCGACAACGTGGTGGATCCAAGCCAGAAAACGCCATGGTATCAGGGAGAGACACTTTTAGGTCTGCTTGACACTATGGATATAAGCAAAGAGCAAAAAGCAGAAGATTTCCGCTTCCCTGTACAGTACGTTAACAGACCGAATCTTGACTTTAGAGGATTCTGCGGTACGATTGCAGCTGGATCAGTCAAAGTGGGTGATGAAATCACTGTATTACCTTCAGGGAAAAGTACCAAAGTAAAGAGCATTATCAATGCAGGTGATATCACAGAAGCCAACAGGGAAGCCACAATCCAAGAAGCCTATGCGCCTATGGCAGTGACCCTTACGACTGAAGATGAAGTGGATATTTCCCGAGGTGATATGCTTGTTCATACAGAAAGTCTGCCTGCCGTGTCCAATAACCTCAAAGTGATGCTCGTATGGATGGATGAAAAACCAATGACACCAGGCAAGTCTTACGATATCAAGCGTGCTACTTCTGTGGTTTCAGGAAGCTTTGAGCATATCAACTATAAAGTCGATGTCAATACCTATGAAAGAGAGGAGGTCACTACATTAGAACTGAATGATATTGCTTCTTGTCGTATGGTACTGACACGTCCTATGGCAGCAGATGCTTACACAGATAACAGACTCACAGGGAGTTTCATCGTAGTGGATCGTATTACAAACAACACTGTAGGTGCAGGTATGATCGTAAGTGTAAGCAGACGTAATACTGAAACGATCACAAAAGAATACAGTGATGCAGAAAAAGAGCTCAATGCCTATGTGAGAAAACACTTTCCAGAGTGGGATTGTAAAGCGATCTAATGTATAAAGAAACAAACAGGCGTTCTATCGTTAAAGGTATCAGTTGGAGAGTATTAGCTACTTCCACTACCATTATTATTGTGTATGTTTTCTTTGGAAGACTTGATCTGGCTATCGCCGCAGGACTGATAGAAACCATACTCAAAGTAGCACTCTACTGGGCACATGAGAGGGCTTGGTTTAAGATCCAATGGGGTAAAAAAAGAATAGAGCCTTTCAACCTCTGGTTCACTGGACTGCCTTTAGCAGGGAAAACAACCATAGCAGACAAAGTCTACACTGAACTGGAAAAACTGCATATTCCTATAGAACGTCTTGACTCCAAAGATATCCGTGACCTTATCCCAGGTATCGGATACAGCAGAGAAGAGCGTAACCGTCATATGCACCGTGTGGGTTTCTTGATCCAAAAACTGCAAAAGAACTCTATCTCTACCGTGGCATCATTCGTTTCTCCTTACAGAGAATCACGTAAAGCGATCAGGGAGATGGTAAATCAAAATATTGTGGTCTATGTCAAAGCAGATATAGAGACCTGTAAAGCACGTGATTATAAAGGTAAATATGCAAAAGCCTTGACAGGTGAACTGCCGAACTTTCCTGGTGTCAATGATGTTTATGAAGAACCACAGCATGCAGAGATCCTGATCGACACGGATAAAATGAGTGCCGATGAAGCCTGTGCTCTCATTGTAAAATATATAAAGAAGCACTATGTCAAATAAAAATATCGTCTGGCATGATCATCATGTATCAAAAGAAGAGCGATCATCCATTAAAAATCAAAAGCCTTGTATCTTATGGTTTACAGGTCTGAGCGGTTCAGGTAAATCAACGATTGCCAATGCTGTAGAGGTCAAACTCAATGCATTACAAAAGCACACTTATCTTTTAGATGGTGACAATGTCCGAATGGGACTAAATAAAGGTTTAGGTTTCTCTGATGAAGACCGTATTGAAAATATTAGACGTATCGGAGAGGTCTCCAAGCTTTTTGTAGATGCCGGGACTATAGTCCTTACAGCATTTATCTCACCTTTTCAAAATGAGAGAGATACTGTGCGTTCTTTGGTACAAGGTGGTGAGTTCATTGAAGTGTTTATCGATACTCCTTTAGGAGTATGTGAATCAAGAGACCCTAAAGGGCTATACAAAAAAGCACGTAAAAGTGAAATAGCAAATTTTACCGGTATTTCTTCTCCTTATGAAGCACCTATTTCACCAGAAATACATATACTAAATGATAAAATATCTATAGAAGATGTGACACAGAAAATCATAGATTATTTACAGGATAAGGGGTATCTACATGCTTGATACAATAGATCTGGAGCTTGTTGTTTACATTGCCAAAGAGGCCGGTGATGCAATTATGGAGATCTATGATAAAGATTTTACAGTTGACTATAAAGATGACAAATCACCATTGACCGAAGCAGATGTGAAGTCAAATGAGATCATCTGTCAAGCACTTATAAAAGCATACCCTGAGATCCCTTTACTGTCTGAAGAGAACAAAGAAGTAGCCTATAATGTAAGAGAGGATTGGGAATACTATTGGTGTATAGACCCTATCGATGGTACTAAAGAGTTCATCAAGAAGAATGGTGAGTTCACTGTGAATATAGCTTTAATTCATAACGACACACCAGTACTTGGTGTAGTGTATGCCCCCGCTCTAGGTGATATGTATAAGGCTAAAAAAAGTAATGGTGCATTTAAAAATGGACAAAAGTTACCATTAGAAGTGAATGAAGCTCCTGAAAAATCATTAAGAGTGGTTGCATCTAAATCTCACCTTTCAGATGCAACACAAGCTTTTATAGATGAAGTAGCAAAGAGTACAAAAAACATTGAACAAGTCTCAAAGGGAAGTTCTTTAAAATTAGTTATGGTAGCTGAAGGCTCTGCTGATATTTATCCAAGATTGGCTCCTACTATGGAGTGGGATACGGCTGCTGCTGATGCCATTGTCAGGGAAAGTGGGAAGATGACCTATCAGTTTGAGAATGAAAAAGCCGTGGTTTATAATAAAGAGAACCTTCTTAATCCTTGGTTTATAGTAAAAGAATAAATGAAAGATATTTTAAAAGGATCATTAGTAATATTTATATTTAAAGTATTTGGGGCTATTTCACTTTTCCTAGTGCATATACTTATATCTAGATATTATGGTGCTCAAACTCTAGGGGTATTTAATCTTATACTCGCTCTTATGATCATAGGGGCTATTTTATCAAGAGTAGGTCTTGATATGTATATAATCCGGATCATACCGTCAATTGAAACTGATAATGAAAAAATATCTCTATTTTTAAAAGAAGTTTTTAAAATTGTCTTTATAGGTAGTATTTTAGTTTCCATTTTATTTTATTTGTTTTCAAGTACAATAGACCAATATATATTTAAATCATTTGATGCTTCAAATTATCTTTTAGGTTTAGTAATAGTTATGATACCATTTGCATTTTTCAATATATTACCTGAAGTTTTTAGGGGCTTTCATGAGATAAAACGATACTCTTTTTTTAGAAACTTATCTCAAAATATAACTGTCCTGACACTTCTTTTTGTCAGTATGTTTTTTAATCTTGGCCTTGATCCTATATACATACTTTATAGCTCAACTATTGTCATTACACTTTTCTTAGCAGTTTTGCTTTTTAGGTTTCTAAAACAACACTCTATAGATGTAACTCTAAATGGAAAATATAAAGATAAGATACTATCTTACTCATACCCAATGTTTTTAACATCCTCAATGATGTTTCTAATGGGGTACATAGATAGTTTTATGATAAGCTACTATCTTGATGAATATCAAGTAGGTATATACAGTGCATGTATCAAACTCTCTTTTACTATAACCTTTATACTTGCTTCTATAAATGGTTTTATAGCTCCTAAGATTTCACAAGCTCATTCAAAAGGTGATAAAGACAGAGTCAAACAGATATACAAAAACTCTGTTAAGCTTATAGTATTGACCAGTTCACCCATATTTTTACTTTTATATATATTTCCAGAGTTTTTTTTAGGACTGTTTGGTGACGAATTTAAAATAGCAACATTGACACTTATCATTATAAATACAGCATTTGTAATTAATGCATTATGTGGTTCTGTAGGCTATCTTTTAAATATGACAGATAATCAACATATATTCATGAAAATACTAGTAGTTGGATTAATATTGAATGTTGTTTTAAATATTATACTTATTCCCATGTATGATATTAATGGGGCTGCTATAGCAACATTAATATCTATGAGCTTTTGGAATATAACTAGTTTAATAATTTTAAAAAAGAAAAAAATTGTATAAGAGGAACAAATGGATAAAAAAATAGATTTTTTTAATAAAAAGTATGGAGAATAAGATCATGGATAAAAAAGTCAATTTACTAATAATTGGAACACAAAAAGCAGGGACTACATCACTTTATGAATATATAAAACAGCATCACGATATCTATTTTTCAGATATAAAAGAAATCACCTACTTTGTACAGGATGAGCTATATGCCAAGGGGGAAGAGTATTATCACTCATTTTTTCAAAATTATAATGATGAACAAGTAGTTGCAAGTGCTTATGTACATATGCTTCCTTGCCAAAAATGTCCAAAGAGAGTTAAAGAATATAACCCTGATATGAAGTTTATTGTTATGCTAAGAGACCCTGTTCAAAGAGCGTATTCGGCATATAATTATGCGATTAAAAATGGTTGGGAAGATGAAAAAAACAGTTTTGAAGATACAATTGAACTTGAAAAAGAAAGAATAGAAAAGGAACAGTATGATTTAACATATTTTTACAATGGTTTGTATACTAAGCATATAAGCCATTGGCAGAAGTATTTTCCAGAAAAAAACTTTTTAATCATACAGGATACTGAGCTGAAAAATAATTCAAAAGAAGTCATGAAAAAAGTATTTTCTTTTTTAGAGATTGAAGACTTATCTGAAAGTATTGATACCTCTAAAGAGTTTAATAAAGCTGGGGTTGTCCGTTCAAAAAAATTACAGTCTTTCTTATTGAGTAAAAATTCAAAATTAAAAAAGATGATAACTTTCTTTTTACCTAGAAAGTTAAAAGTATTAATAATGTCGTATGTTATGCCAAAAATTTTTGAATTTAACCAGGTTAACAAGATGAATACAGCTATGAATAAAGATTTGGGAAAAAGGATAAGGAAGATTTTTGATGAAACAATTAGATAGAATGGTTCTAGAAAAAATAATAACTTTTTGTCAAAATGAAATTATCTATCAATGTAAAAATAGTAAACTTGTCACTTACTGCACATAATTAAAAAATAAACGAATGAGTCAAAAACAAAGCATGATTGAATTGATTGTAAAAGCCACGAAATAATCAATAATATACTTATTAAAAGACTAAAGGTAAACACATAAAAATGAAAACTTTATTAAATTTCATATTTCTTATATTACTAGTTATTATTTTTAATGTAAATATTTCCAAGTCAATATTTTTAGGTTTAACTGATGAAATATTGCTTATAATTTCAATGTTTATAATTATATATTATGCATTCAATGAACTTTTATTTTCTGAAATCTCAAAAATCTATTTTGTTTTATTTCTATATTTTCTATATCAATTTATAAATTATCTCTTTTCACCATTTGAATTATCTTTAGGTTTAGTCTTAGCTCAATCTATTATCAATTTAAAAGTTTTTTTAATTGCTTTGGCAGGTATGTTGATCTATTCAAATACACCAAATAACAAAAAAGTAGTTACTGTAGTATTAACCTTGTTTGTAAGTTTATTTGTAATGGGATTAATTATGAATATGCTTTTAGGAGAGACTTGGAACCAAATTTTTCATGAAGAAGTCAAATATAGATATGGATTCATAAGGCCCATAGGGTATTTTATGCATTTTGCACCGAATGCATATTTCTTTGTATTAACATTTATTACACTATTGCTGCTATATGGAAAAAAAAGAGTGATAAAGATTTCTAGCTATATTAAAAAATTCTTTATGTTTCTTATAATCGACTTCGCTATGGCATTTCCTTTAACAGTAAGGAAAGGAATGATCATGAATATCCCTTTTGGATTATTTGTTTTGACACTACTAGATAGAAGATCTAGATATATATTTGCACTCTTTACATTAATCTTTATATCAGTTTTTTTATTTTTGATAAAAGATATGCAAATCATGCAAGATACATTAGACAATTTTAGTAATTTTACTCATGATGAGCATACATACATTAGAGGCTTAATGTTTTTCTATGGTGTAACCCTTTGTATTGAATTCTTCCCTTTTGGTGCAGGAAATGCGACCTTTGGAACAGTTCTAAGCAAATATAATACCTTTGACGTTTATGAGTATGTAGGTTTACCATTAAATAGTATATATGATGAAGACAATAATAAATTGATGGGTGTATATGACAGTGGTTTAGCTTCAATGTTGGCGGAAAATGGATTTATGGGAATGGTATTAATAGGTTTGTTTATTTACTATTTTTTTAAATTCAACAAAAACAGATTAGATTGGTATAATTATCAAATTTTTAAGATTATTACAATTTTTACACTTTTTATGAGTATTACAGAACCTGCCTGGCAAAATGGACTCTATTCAGTATTTTATGTAATCAATTTATTATTTATTTATACAAAAAATGATCTATATAGGGAAAATGGAAAGTGGGTGAGATATGAAAATTAAAATATTACTGATTTCTAATATGTATCCATCAAAAGAGCATCCAACATATGGTGTATTTGTTAAAAATTTTAAAGATCAAATGGAAAAACAAGAATTTGACATTAGTCAAGCATCTTTAATCTATGGTCGCGGGAATAATAAGCTTGAAAAATTAATTAAATATATTAAATTTCTTAGAGATACCATTAAATTGATAAAACAAAACAACTATGACTTGATTTATGTTCATTATATAAGCCATTCACTTTTACCCCTTTTATTTGTTCACAAAAAGATCAAAAAACCATTAGTGTTGAATGCCCATGGAAGTGATGTGTTTGTCAATAACAAGATTGGAAAATACATTCAAAAACTTGTTACTCCTATAATAAAAAGAGCTCACACCATTGTCGTTCCATCAAACTACTTTGAAGATGTTATACATCAAAAGTTTGGTATTGACAAAAAAAATATTTTTGTCTCACCATCAGGAGGTATTGACACTGATCTGTTTAGTCCACTTAATCTAAATAAAGATGAGAATCATTTTATTGTTGGCTATGTCTCACGGATCGATGAAGGTAAAGGGTGGGATATTCTTTTAAAAGCTGTTAGATTATTGATAGATGAAGATACTGAAAACTTTAAAGTTTTAATGGCAGGTGGTGGTTCACAAGAAGAACAACTGATTAAAATGGTTCAAACATTAAAGTTGGAGGAACATGTAGAATTTGTTGGAAGACTTTCTCATGAAGAACTAGTAAACTATTACAATAAAATGAATGTATTTGCATTTACTACAAGATTAGCTGAAAGCCTCGGTCTTGTGGGCTTAGAAGCGATGGCATGTGGAGTACCGGTTATTGGATCAAATATAGGTGGTTTAAAAGGGTATATTTCAAGTGGCCAAAACGGTGAAATCTTTGAACCAGGAAATGTAGAAGACCTTGCTAAAATGATGAAAAAGTTCATAACTATGGATAAAGAGATTTATGATTCTTATTCGACCTACTCCTTACTGACAGCAAAACAATATGACTCTAATATAGTAAGCAACAATATGGGGAAAAAGCTAAAAGAAATCATCGATAAGGATTATAAAATTGAACAATAGAATAAACATCTTAAACTGCCCTATAGACAAACTTACAATGGATAAAACAGTCAAGGTCATTGATGAGTCAATCATCAATAAAACACACCTGCATCATGTTGTGGTCAATGCCGCTAAAATGGTAAATATGCAAAAAGACAAAGAACTCTATGAATCTGTCGTAAGCAGTGACATCATTAATGCTGATGGCCAAGCTGTAGTATGGGCAAGTAAGTTTCTTGGACAACCTTTACCTGAAAGAGTAGCAGGAATTGACCTTATGCAAAATCTTGTAAAACTGGCTTATGAAAAGAACCACAAAGTATTTTTCTTTGGTGCGAAAGAAGATGTTGTAAGTGAAGTAGTAAAAAGATATAGTGAACAATACTCACAAGATATCATCGCTGGATATAGAAACGGGTATTTTGATAATGTGGACGAAGAGAGTATAGCTCGACAAATCGCCCAAAGTGGTGCCCACATACTTTTTGTAGCTATCAGTTCACCTACAAAAGAAATATTTTTAAATAGATATAAAGATATCATTCAAACACCTTTTATCATGGGAGTCGGTGGTAGTTTCGATGTTGTCGCTGGCAAGGTTAATCGAGCTCCACTTTGGATGCAAAATGCTGGACTAGAGTGGTTTTATAGATTTTTACAAGAACCAAGACGTATGTGGAAAAGATATCTGTACACAAACAGTATGTTTTTATGGTTGGTTTTTAAAGAAAAGTTATTGAAAAAATAATCTAAAAACCATACTGTATTTGATATAATATTAAGAAATAAAAGCGTAATTATGAAAGAACTCTCAGCTAAATCACTATTTGTATTAATAGATATTTTTGTCATCTTCACTTCTCTTCTCTTAGCTTATCTACTACGAAATCTTTTAGCAGATATCTTTGCTGGGGCAGATAGCTATCCTCTAACTAACTATACCAGTTTCTATCCACTCTACATCATTACTATTACACTACTTGCTTATGAAGGTATCTATACACATCGTTATGATTTTTGGCATGAGAGTAGAATTATATTCAAAGGTCTGATGTTTTCTTTCTTTATCATACTTGCGTATTTGGCACTGACTAAAAGTATGCAAGACTACTCAAGAGCAGTTATCATATTCTCTTTTCTTTTTATGACTTTACTTTTACCTATTTCCAAAAACATATGTAAAAAATTGCTTTTCAAATTTGGCCTATGGAGAAGAAGCGCAAAAATTTATGGAAATGATCCATTCTTAAAGGATGAGATATTCGGAAATCATTATCTTGGTTATGTTGATGATAAGGCAGATAAGCCCAAAACGGTATTCATCAACTCTCATAATGAAAATTTAAGCACACTCAAACAAATTATAGATCAAGAGATAGGAGAAAGGCATGAGGTGATATTTATCCCTCTTATAGATGACTATGATCTAACGCGTTCTCATATTTATCGATTATCAAATACTCATACAAATCTCATCGTATTTCAAAATCGTTTAAAGTGCCAATATAGGCTACTAGCAAAGAAAATTTCTGATTTACTAATGTCCATTATTATTTTTCCTCTACTTCTGCCTATCATGCTTTATATCGCATACAAAATAAGAAAAGAAGAACCTGGTAGTTCCATCTTATTTAAACAAGAACGACTTGGTCAAAATGGAAAAAATTTTGTATGTTATAAGTTCAGAACGATGTTCGAAGAGAGTGATGAAAAACTTAACACTTATCTAAAACAAAATCCTGAAGAAATTGAGTTTTATGACACTTACCACAAGTATCAAAATGATCCTCGCATTACCAAAATAGGTAACACGTTAAGAAGAACATCCTTAGACGAACTTCCACAGATTTTCAATGTCTTTAAAAACGAGATGAGCTTCATAGGACCTCGTCCCTATATGTTAAATGAAAAAGAAAAAATAGGCAAAGATATCGACACCGTTCTTACAGTAAAACCTGGCATTACAGGTCTTTGGCAAGTCAGTGGTCGTAGTGAAGTAGACTTTCACTCCCGTGTCGAACTTGACACCTGGTACATCAGAAACTGGAACCTTTGGATGGACCTGGTTATCTTACTCAAAACAGTAAAGACTGTACTGGTACGTGAAGGAGCAAGTTAGTGCTAAGTGCTAAGTGCTAAGTGCTAAGTGCTATTATGTCATAATATTTGACTACATTAACATATGTCAAGTAATTTCACCTAAACAATATCAAAACAAAAGGTTCACATTGCAAAACAATACCCAATATATAGAAGAGGATAAAATAGACCTAAGAGAACTCTTCACAGTACTTAAAAAACGAAAAAAACTGATCTGGGGGGTGACTGCTCTCTTGACCATAGTTGCAGCTGCCTTTGTCTTCACTGCTACACAGTGGTGGCAAGTTAATGCTACACTTGAGATAGGTAAATATATAGACCAAAAAACAGGGAAAGAAATTTATCTTGAGAATGGCTCAGGAGTATCTGAACGACTGAAAGTTCAATACATCGATGTATATGAACATGTCAAAGATCGTGATAGTAAAATACAATCTATTAATGCTTCTAAAAAAAATCCGCAATTCATCTCTATCACTGCTCTTGGCAAAGAGAACAAACTTGCACTGAATGAAATCCAAAAGGTGATCGATGACCTACAAAACAAGCACCGAAAGATCATTGACGAGATCATTGCCAACAAGCAGTCTACCCTTGACCAAATAGATAGAGATATCTTTCAGGTCAACCATAACAAAATACCCAAAGTTACAGAAAGCATAGAGTACATTAGAAAAGTGCAACTGCCTTCTCTCGATAAAAAAATAGTCGCAGTTGAATCGAATCTTAAAAACTCGATCAGAGAAAAAGATGAAGCTATCAAAAACCTCACATCACTCAATGGTGAAGCTTCACTAGCAGCTTTAAGAATGGCACAGATACAAGGGCTGGAATATAAGATCTCTGAAAACGAAATAAAATTGATAGACTTAAATAACCAAAAACAAGAACTAATGTCGACCACACTACCTGCTCTGGAAAGAGAAATAGAAAGTCTCAAAAGAATTGATCTCGCATCACTCCAAGAAAAACGCCACTTAACCATCCTTTCTATGCAGCCCCATAATTATAAAAATACAAAAATAGTAGGTAGCATCATCACACAGGATAAACCTGTAAAACCTAAAAAAGCACTCATTATCATCGTTGCTTTTATCACTGGCTTGATGCTTTCAACCTTTTTAGCATTCTTTTTGGAGTTTATCAATCAGGGTCCTAAAAAAGAGGAAATAGAAGTTTAAGCTTCTTATTTTCTTTAAGCAGATACTTATGAAGATTACAAAATTTACTCTAAATGCATATCAAAAATTTCAGGAAGAAAGTCTATTTATAAGAATATTTCAAATTACTTTGTTTATTTGGTTATTTTCAATTCCACTTAAAAATGCTATATATCAGATAAGTACTGTTTTAATCATTATTCTCTTCTTGATACATTATTTTTATTATAAGCAAAAAGATTTTCTATTGGGAATTTTAACGACCTATAAAAAAGTACTTATAGTGTTTTTACTTTTTATTGCTTCTATGCTACTCTCTACCTTATTTGGGATTAGCGAGAAACATGAAATTTTTTCTATATTCAAATACATTTACAGATATATATTTATTTTTATCATTTTGCTATACTTTTATAAGCAATCTTTTTTTTCTAAAAAATACTTATTATCAGCCATATTTATTGTATTATTTATTAACTCGTTAGATGGTATCTATCAATATTTTGTAGGTCTAGACTTTATAGGAAATAAACCTCCTGATAGATCGCTATTATTAACAGGAGCAGTTTATCATCATAATCCATTTGGTCTTTTAATGACAATTGCTGCAAGTATGTCACTGGTTTTATTTTTTGATAAAAACAATTATACGATATTTAAATATGATAAAATATTCTATTTTGTAGCCTTACTTATGTTTCTTTTTACCTTATTTCATTCTCAATCAAGATCTGCTTGGGTCATGTTTGGGATCATTTCTGTAGGCTACATGTTTGTATATATAAAAAATTATGGTATAGATAAAAAATTATTTTTTTCCATATCTACATTACTGATTATTTCAACACTATTTTTTCTAGTGGATGATAATTTATTTCATAGATTGACTTTACTGATTCAAGGGAACAGTTCGGGAAGAACAACCATAATTTGGCCATTTACCATAGAAAAGATTATGGATTCACCGATCTTAGGCTATGGTATTAATACGTATAAAATGCTAGCAGTTGGAACTCCATCTGTTTATCATGCAGGTGTACATAACTTAACCTTGGAATTCTTACTTTATACTGGGATTATAGGATTTTCCATTTTTTTATATCTCATTATAATTACACTAAAAGAGAGCTTTAGTAAAAGAAAAATAATATACTTCATACTTTTTAGTTCATATTTTATCTTACTACAATTTGATGGTAGTCTCATCGACGGTAAAGTGCATCAGAATATATTTATATTACTACTCTTTTTTATTTACTCTTTTAGATTAGATAAAAATACTTCTAGTGAACAATATAAATAGGTTTATAGTGATTTTTATTAAAAATTTTTTATAAAATTATGGATTCTCCAGAGCACAAATCGTACTAGGTCTGGTAAATATCTTACTCTCATTATTCTTCGGTTATATATTTTATAATCAGATACTGGAGATCTGTCTTCTTTTGAATTCTCGACGATATGATTGATCATTGCCAGTAAGTTATACTCTTCGATCACTCTTCTTCTGGCCTCTTTTACAGCAGGTAGCCTTCTTTCATATTCACCCGGAGTAGATATAATTTTTTTGATCTTTTCAATAGAGCCTTCAACATCATAAATATCTATTAAAATTAAACTCTCTTCTGGAAAATACTCATAGACATTAGGACATCCAAAATAAATAGGAACCGTGAACCCTAAAAAAGCATCTGCCAATTTTTCAGTCCAAACGTTTGGAGCATACTGATTTTCAATGGCAACATGAAATTCATAATCATCCAAAGCTGCTGCTTTTGTTTCAATCCACTTAAACCCTCTACCGAACCGTTCTAATTCAGGAATTCTTTCTTCCATGATTTTTGTAAATTCATATCTCAATTTGTGTATCGTATGTCCTTGTTTTTTGTTTGAACACACAGTTGATATTTTCTTTGTTTTTTTCGGATGTGATACAGGGACAATAGTGTCATAGTCTTTCCCATAAAACCAGTTATTGCCTGTTTGTGAACGAATGGCATTTGGATGAGGCAAAACTTTCTCATCTTGATTGGTTATCAGGTAATGAAACTGTTTAGCAAATGCCCTACCATATCTTGTAATAGAACTTGGTTCTGTTGTCACTAGTATAGTATTTTCTTTGGAACATGATAATGTTTCAATACCATTAGGCATGATCTTAGGAACATCATCTATGACAACTAACCAATCATAATTTTTCTCTAGCGGGTTAAATGTAAATGAACAAGATCCCCATTTCGCTGCATTACCTGGTGACTGCATTCTATACACTGATTCTTCATCTGCTAGGCTACTGCGATTTACTAATTTTACTCTAATTTCTTGTTTCATCTATCCTCATTCTTTCAATCCATTAATACCAATATTTTTCAATCCATTTGGTTGGTTTACATGCCTTATATAGTCTTTTCCATTTGTGGCCTTTTTTCAATGCCCAAACACCATTGATAGCCTCTCTTGGATTAGGCGTTCCATGAAATGCAATGACTTTCAGACCTGGTCTATCTTTAGGTATCTGTGGAGTTATAAAATGTCTTAATGGACCTATTTTAGGCATACAGTGAAACCTGAATGAACAGAACCAATTGTCTGGCCAAAAATTTAAAGAACCATATTTTTCTATCACTTTACTAGACAAATATTCCTGAGAAGCTGTAAAAAATCTATCTGCGACTTCTTTTGGGTGCTTTTCAAAATACTCTTTTATATACCCTAATGTTCCAACTTGCCAAGAATAACACGTTGCTTGACCAACATTATTACCTTTACTGTTCCAATCATTGATGATATAAAACTGATCATTTTTTGGATAATCAAACAATTCATCTAAATTAGAAATAATAACCACATCCAGATCAAAAAAGAAAACTCTCTGATTTTGCAGTCCCCCCAAATCATCATCACATAGTCCAGCCTCTTTTCGATAGGCATAGTATGTCTGGTACTCTTTGATGGTATTCAAAACAGGAAGAGGCTTGACTATGATGTCATTATTAAATCCTTCAGAATCATCAGTAAAACAATAAAAGTCCACATTATATGAAGTATTTCTTACGACCATGTTATGAAGTATATTTACATACTCTGCGTCATAAGCATTACCCCATTTGATGCATATCACGTTGACTGTTTTTTTCATACCTACCCTCTTTTAAAATTTTTGATTTCTGTGATTTTCTTCTGACCGTATTTTATCAAAATTATTCTATTTTCACTGCGATGCTTTATCAAAGGAGTTAAAGATTTTTTGGATCATCTTTTCTGTTATGAGAGTTGAGTTAAACATTTTATGTGCTTTTTCCCATCCTTTTTTTGAAATTTCTAATCTCTTTTCCTCATTGTTTTTATAAAAAATGAGTTTTTCTTTTAGATCTTCAAAATCGTCAAAATATATGATTTCATCATTTAAAAAGAGTGTATCGAACTCTGGAATTTTAGGAGAGAATACTAAACAACCTTGTGCCAATAATTGTATGATCCTATCAGATGAATAGAGTGGAATATCATTGTACCTGCTATAATTTATTGCCATTTTTGATTTAATAACAGTATTTAAAAATTTTTGACCAAATATCAAGGATTTTTTATTATGACCAAAAATTTTGAAGTCAATCTCCTCTATTTCAGAAAGCTTATGGATAAAATCTTTTCTATTATCATCACTTCGACCAATAAAAATCAAATCATACTCAAATGCTTTATTTTCAAATGCTTTTAATGTTTCAATAGAATCATCACACATATTTGGCATATACTCAAAATTTGTTCTGTTCGTAAAAAATTGTTTATAATACTTTGGAGAGGTTGTCGCAAAAAAAGTATCTAAATATGGCAATCTATCATTTATATGTGTTATTCTATCAAAAGGGTCTACCCACCACATAGCAATTTTAATATCTGGAAAAGATTCTTTTATCTTTTTCAAAGTACTTGTATAGACTAATTCAGAATGTCCTAACAAAAGCAGATCCGGATTAAGATTATGAATAGTTTCAAGAAGCTTTTCATTCATTTTTGTTCTACCGAGTTTTTTTCGCTTCAAAAAAGTTGAATTTTTAGCTACTTCTCTATAGCTAAAGTCATAAACAAAATGACCATTTCTAATTAACCCATTCGTTATTTTTCTATCAATTGAATAAAATACTTGACCAAGCTTTGATTCACTAAAGTTTGCACAATGTAGCACCTTTAGACTTTTCATATGTACTGCCTTTTTATAAAGTCTACAATTCTCTCACACGCTTTCCCATCACCATAGGGGTTATGTGCTTTACTCATTCTCTCATATTCATTTTCATCATCTAAAAGCTTTTGTGCTTCATCTATGATCGTTTGCGAATGTGTCCCCACCAGTTTCACTGTGCCTGCTTCAATTGCTTCTGGTCGTTCAGTGGTATCTCTCATTACAAGTACCGGTTTTCCTAAACTAGGTGCTTCCTCTTGTACACCCCCGGAGTCTGTGATGATGAAATATGATTTATTCATCATATAGATAAAACTTTCATAGTGAAGTGGGTCTATCAAGAATACATTTGATACATCTGATAGTATCTCTTTTACAGGTTTTTGTACATTTGGGTTTAAGTGTACTGGATAAACTATATCAGCATCTGGATTGTTTAATGCTAGTATTTTTAGTGCTTCACAAATATTGATAAATCCTTGACCAAAGTTCTCTCTTCTGTGTCCGGTTACAAGTATCAATTTCTTAGTATCATTTAATTGATATTGAGAATTTATAGATGCAATGATTTTATTTTTTAGTTGAGGATTATTTTCTATCTTATCTAAAGCTAAAAATAGTGCATCAATCACAGTGTTACCAGTGACTATAATACTATCTTCATTTTTATTTTCATTTAAAAGATTTTTTTGACTTGTCGTGGTTGGTGCAAAGTGATAGTTAGCTAACACACCAGTTATTTGTCTGTTTGCTTCTTCCGGCCAAGGGCTATATATATTACCAGTTCTTAAACCAGCTTCCACATGTCCTACTTTTATCTTATTATAAAAAGCAGCAAGAGAACTAGCACTTGTAGTTGTCGTATCTCCATGGACCAACACAATATCAGGATTAAAGTCAGCTAATACATCTTTCATACCTAATAAAACATTGGATGTTACATCAAATAAATCTTGCTCTGGTTTCATAATATTCAAATCATAATCAGGCTTGATATCAAACATATCAAGAACTTGATCTAACATCTCTCTATGTTGTGCGGTTACACATACTTTTGATTGAATGGAAGTCTCTTTTTCAAGTTTTTTTACTAAAGGTGCCATTTTTATGGCTTCTGGTCTTGTTCCGAATACTAAAAGTACTTTTTTCATTTTAACAATTCTTTATATTCATTCACTGTCTCTTTGGCTATTTGAATCCAATCAAACTTTTCTTCAACAAACTTCTTGGAATTTTCACCCATTTGTACAAAATCGTTTTCTAAAAGCTTATCAATTTTTTCGGCCAAATCTTTAGGATCTTTTGGTTCACAAAGATATCCATTGACACCATCTTTTATTAAAACAGGTATGCCACCGACTTTTGTACCAACTAAAGGTAAAGATGCAGCCATTGCTTCCAACCCGCTGATACTCGTAGCCTCCATTAAGGATGGTAAAATAGACAGATCAGAGGCACTATAATAATCAATTATTTCATCATGTTTTTTGGACCCCAAAAGAATAAATCTATTTTTAAAGTTTTCTTCTAAAATAGTTTTTACTTCTTGAAACTGCTCTCCATCACCGATAAACAGTAGTTTTAATTTATCATTTTTTATATATTTAGTCGCAAGCGCAAGATAGTTAATTCCATTTTTCCAAACCATTCTTCTAGTCATGATCGCTAGTTTTTCATCATCTTTAATGGATAATTCTGTTCTTAATTTTTTTCGAATTTCTTCATTTCTTGTAAATTTAGAAGAGATCACACCGTTTGAAATAAAAACCTTTTTTGCCTCAAAAGAGAATGGAACTTCAAGAAGTTCTTCACTTGGTGCCAAAAATAATTTTGGTTTACTGAACAGTCTTTTTAATAGAGGGATTCTATATCCGCCTTTTTTTATTCTTTTCAAATAACCGGAAGTATGGTTTGTGTACACAAGAGGAATATCTTTTATATTGTAAAACTCTAATGGTCTCATACCATGTATATGTATGATATCAAAATGTTTTTCTTTTACCAGTTTTTTTAAAAATTTATTGATCTGATACCCATAGGTAAACCCAATATACTTCAAAGTAAACCTATAGATATCAATTCCATCTACAGTTTCAAACTCTTTTTGATTTTTATCAACAAATTTAGTAGCTACACTCACATCACACCCTATACTTTTTAAAGCTTGTGAGAGCTCGTAAACATGTGCAGTAATGCCTCCCACTGTAGGTGGGTAATCTAAACTGACCATTAGTATGTTCATACCTGTTTTGTCTAACTTTTTACGGTTACCTTGAACCTCACTATAAAAGTCAATATGTTTTTGAATGCAGTTTTCGATTAAAAATTCCTCTGTACGTGTTTTCTTCAAATCAGAAAAAAGTGTATAGTAGTTTTCCTTATGTCTATAAACTTCATTCACTTTTTTTGCGATATCAAAATCATCAGTGAAAAGTTTTTCAGGAAGTATCTCTATGGAGATTCCTACTTTTGTTGAGATAAGACACTTACCATAAAATAGTGTTTCAACTATTACTCTTCCAAAGCCTTCAGAGTGTGAACTAATAACTACAAGATCAGATGAAGCAATCAGAGAAGGTATATCTTCTCTATATCCTAACAAGCTGACTTTGTCAGATAAACCCAAGTCCATAATGAGTGTTTCAAGATTTGTTCTTTCCTTACCCTCACCAACAATGTTCAGATGAAATGGAAAATCCAACTTAGAGACCTCTTTGATCAAAATGTCGAATCCTTTAATCTTATCCAATCTCCCTATCGAAAGTAATGTAAAAACAGAATTGAAACTTTGCTTTGGTATATTTATTGTATAAGGAAGACCATTATAAATCACTTTTAAATTTTTATTATTAATTGATTTTGCAACATCTTGTGAGACAGCTATTACATGATCAATTTTATTAAAAATTCTTCCTTTTCTAGGATTTGTTTTTGTGGCTATATGCTCGGCAGAAGTAAATCTATCAAGATGATAAATAATTTCACTAGCCTTTGCACTATGTGTGTGAACAATATCCGGATTAATATTTTTGATAAGCTTCATTATTTCAAAATATAAAAAAGGGTTATGTCTATCAGACATAGAAGTTAATTTATGAATTTTAATATTTGGATCTAACTTATCTTCAATTTCATTATCTTTAAAAAGTAAGACCTCAACATGAATATTTTTCACTAAACCATTACAAAGCTCTTCAAAACATTTTTCTGCTCCTCCCCATCCATTTGATGCGATAAATTGGAGCACTTTCATGATTTATTCCTTTCATTGTGTGCAAATTTATAATGGTTTGATACTATTTCTTTATATACTTTTAAAGTCTTATCTACCATCTGTTTCAAAGAAAAAATATCTGTGATATACTCATACCCGTCAAATTTCAGATCACTGCATTGCTCAATATAGTTTGCCAATGAATCTTCCTTACCCACAGGATAAAAGAACCCGTTTTTACCTTCTACAATGATATCCAAAACCCCACCATGGTTTGTAGCTACTACTGGTGTATTAAGGGCCAAGGCTTCAGCGACACTTCGACCAAAACTCTCTGGTTTTTTAGAACTGCTCACTACGACATCACTTAAAGCATAGATCTCTGCTACTTTACTTTGTGAACCTGCAAAGATGATATTCTCCTCTAGATCTAACTCTTTAACCAAACCTTCCAGGGAATGAAAGTACTCCTGCTTATCTTCACGTATCCCTCCAACGATCAGGCCTGCAATCTTTGGATCATCTTTTTTCAGTAAAGCAATCGCACGAATGAAGGTCTGATGGTCTTTGAGTTGGGTGATACGTCCTACTGTTGTGATAATTCGTCTCTCTTCTAAATGATACGCTTTTTTAAAATCTTCGATAAATATTTGATCAAGGTTTTGAGGATTGAATTTTTCCAAGTCTATTCCTCTGGGGATCACAGTGATCTTCTTCTCTTCCGTGTGATAATGCTTTTGGATATAGTCTTTAATCGCACCACTCACACAGATCACCCTGTCCCCTTTTGTCATAATGGCACTGTAGAAACTTACACTGTTAAACCCATGCACTGTGGTCACAAAAGGGATATGCAGTTTTTTATTTGCAAAGTACGTCAGCCATGCGGATACCCTGCTTCGTGCATGAAGGATATCAGGCTTCAATTCTCTCAATATTTTTCGCAACTTAGCTATACGAAAAGGAGCAGTCAAAGGATTTTTGGAACAAACATCAAAAGTGATATGTGTTCCGCCCTCTTTTATGATCTGCTCTTTCAGTTTACCCCCTGCACTGATCACGATGCTCTCATGCCCCAGCTTCACCAATTCTCGGCTCAACTCTACCGTACCGCGTTCTACGCCACCTTCATTCAGCTCTGGTAATAACTGTACTATCTTCATAGATCTGCATCTTTCAAATAGGCTTTAAAATCTATTTTTTTATGTTTATTTTTAATCGTTCCATCAAAAATGTGCAAATACCCCTCTTTTTCCAAAACATCTATAAAGCGTGTAAATTTGTTTTCTTTTTCACTCTGCAAAGGCAAGACAACAATATTTGCTTCACCATAAGAGACCGCTTCAGAGATCATCGATGTACTGTCTCCGGTGATAAACACCGTTTCGCACTGCTCTAAAAAATCAGGAATAGGATTGATGGGATTTTTAGAGAAGATCGCCTCATAATCAAAAGCATAGGACGCTATCAGATCTTCTATCTCTTTACTGGTTCTAGGGGATGTGGTGATAGCAATCTCATACTCTTTGTATGCATCAACTATCGTGTCTAATTGTGCTTGTAGTTTTTCTTTATCCATCGTGAAAAGTTTATTGTCTCCGCCAATGACTATACCTATGGATTGTTTTCCTGCCTTGTAGAGCCCTTTAGGTTCCACATAAGCAAAGTTTGCAGGTATCTCTATGATATTTTCTTGTTTAGGCGGGTTATCGTGGTTTTGGGCAAAGATGATATCAAAATCATAGCGATACCCACGGGGCAGCATCATGGCTACAGATCTTGCGTTCATTTTCTTGGCAAAGACTTTCGTCGCATAGGATGTGGTAGAGCCTGTACCCACCACCATATCATAGGTTCTGTCTATCTGAATATCAAACAGTTTATCTGTGTACATCCCTATTGTGTCAAGTAGGTAGCTCAATGCTTTAAACCATTTATTTTTAAAATTGACAGACACCACATCATAAGATAGATTCAGATACTTTACAAAAGCCAAAGACTGGTTCAAATGCCCCATGCGGCCATCGTTGAGTATGAGCACCCTACTCACAGTCGCCACCTGTTATGCATCCAGAACCATTGCGCAGGGTATTTTTTTACGATATCTTCTATCGCCTGATTGTATCTCAAGGTCATCGCTTCGAGCTTCTGCTGCTGATCTTCGATCTCCTCTGCCACATACGCAACAGGGTCATGGATCACCAGCTCATACAGTCCGTCACTGTCTCTCACCACAAAAACAGGTACAATTAAAGGATCAAGCTTCAATTTAAGTGAGGCTACAGAGAGTGTTGTCGTAGCAGGTTTCCCGAAGAAGTCTATCTTGGCACTCAGGGAACCTCCCGATTTCTGATCGATAAGCAGTCCGACATTGCCCTTTGCCTTCAATCTTTTCATCATCGACAACATGGCTTTATCTTTACTTACAGCACTGTTGCCGTATGTTTCACGGAACGGTGTTGTAATATGCTCTTCAATCAGTCTGTTGTTCCCTTTACGGCCAATCACTGCCATGGGGAATCCGTTCTTGGCAATAAAATGTGCCATGAGTTCCCAGTTGGAGAAATGTGCCGTCATAAAGACAATACCGTGTTGGCTGTTTTGTGCCAGTTCTTGTAATTTTTCTTTGGCTTCTTCTCTGTTTTTGATCGCATGGTCGATATCGAACTTTCCCGTGAACATCAAGAGAATTTCAGAGATGGTTTTAGAGAGTTCTTTATAGACTTCTTTGGAGAGAACCATTATCTCTTGACGGGTTTTCTCAGGAAACGCCATAGTGAGGTTTGTGATGGTGAGATGTCGTCTTTTTTTATCTACATAGTAGACAAGAAGGGTAAGCGCTTTCATCATAGTATAAATGAATGATGCAGGTGCTATCTTTGCCAACCACAAAAATAGTCTTACAAAAGCATACTCTGTTTTTTCTCTCATTCCTGTCCTGTTTGCGATTTAATACGTAATTTTACCCAAATAGCCTAAAGGATACAGACCCAAAACACCTGCTTTCAATTTAATTTGCTATAATCACAGTAATTTATAAGACTATCAAAGGAATACTATCGTGATAGGAATCGTCGATTACCACATGGGGAACCTGGCCTCAGTTATCAATGCGTTTGCTAAAGTCGGGGCAGATGCCACCTTGGAGAGTGACCCAGCTAAACTGAGCCAATATGACAAACTCATCCTGCCCGGGGTAGGTGCATTTGGCGATGCTATGGCACACCTCAAAACAAACGGTATGGATAAAGCGGTCATTGATTTTGCTGCGTCTGGCAAACCGCTTTTGGGTATCTGTCTTGGTATGCAGCTGCTCTTTGAAAGTTCCGAAGAGTTTGGGACAACCAAAGGTTTGGGACTCATCCCCGGTAAAGTGGTCGCTTTTGATGAAGGTAGATTTGACCATCACCTCAAAGTACCGCATATGGGCTGGAATGAACTCTTCCAACAAAAAGAAACGGCTATTTTTGAGGGAATGAAAAAAGACTTTTATCTCTACTTTGTCCACTCCTTCCATGCAGTCTGTGATGACGCGTATGCCATAGGAAAAACACACTATGGCTATGAGTTTGTATCGGCTGTGCAGAATGGAAACATTTACGGCATCCAGCCACACCCTGAAAAAAGCCATGAAAATGGTTTGAAGATCATAGAAAATTTTGCAAAATTATAGGAAACATAGATGACAATACTACCAGCGATAGACCTTAAAGACGGTAAAGCAGTAAGACTAAGCAAGGGGCTCATGGAGTCTGCCAAGATATACTCGGATGAACCTTGGCAAGTGGCCAAACGGTTTGAAGAACTTGGGAGTGAATGGGTACATCTTGTTGATCTTAACGGTGCATTTGCCGGTAAACCTGAAAACCTGGAACAGATCAAAAAAATCCGCGAACACTGCAACCTCAAACTTGAACTGGGTGGAGGTATCCGTGATGAAGAGACCATCAAGATGTATTTGGAACTGGGTATCGATCGATTGATCTTAGGTTCTATTGCCGTAAAAAACCCTCAGTTTGTGAAAGATATGGCAGCAAAATACCCTATCGTTGTCGGTATCGATGCTATAGACGGGATGGTCGCTGTAGAAGGCTGGGGAGAAGTGAGTGATATGAAAGCCACTGACCTCGCAAAGGAGTTTGCCAATGCAGGTGTACAAGCGATCATCTGTACCGATGTTGGCCGTGACGGCATGATGACAGGGGTCAATGTAGATTTCACGTTGGAAATTCAAAAGGCGTCAGGCGTTGAGACGATTGCTTCTGGCGGGTTAAAAGATATGACAGATATCCATGCACTTATAGAGGCAGGCATCGACGGTACGATTGTCGGTAAGGCGTTCTACGAGGGAACACTTGATCTGGAAGAAGCGTTTAAGGTATCAAATGAAAGATAAGTATTATGAACTGACCATCACACTGAAGGATGATTTTGTAGATTTTATAGCAGACTTCATTGCCAATATTTATGGTGAAGGACTGGAACTTGGGACAGGGAAGATCATTGTGCGAAGTGAATCTGATTTAACTTTCGTTAAAGATGCGCTTGTATCATTGTCCGGTACTTTAAGTAATGCCATTAAAATGGACTATACACTGGAAGAGAAAGAAAATGTCGACTGGATAAAGACCTATCAAGACTCTATCCAACCTATAGAGGCCGGTAAATTCTACATCTTCCCAAGCTGGTATGCGCCCAAAGAGGATTTTATCAATATCAAAATAGACCCTGCACTTGCTTTTGGTTCAGGACACCATGCCACGACCTTTTCATGTTTAGAGGCTATCAGCACTTATGTCGATGCAGATAAGTCTGTCATAGATGTCGGTTGCGGTTCCGGTATCTTGGGTCTTGCGTGTAAAAAACTGGGAGCGAACGTAGAACTTTGTGACACGGACCCTCTCTCGGTGGAGAGCTGTAAAGAGAACTTTGCTTTAAACGAAGAGACCTATGACAAACTCTGGGAAGGCTCTATAGACAAGGCTGAAGGTAGCTATGATGTGGTCATAGCAAATATCATAGCGGATGTACTCAGATTTATCGCCAAAGATCTAAAATCTGCCTGTAAAGAAGATGGACTATTGATACTTTCAGGTATTTTAGATAAAAAAGAGAACCTGGTAGTAGAATCCTTTAAAGAACTGACACTGGTAAAAAGAATACTTAAAGATGAGTGGGTCACACTCGTATATAAGAAGGAAATAAATGGCTAAGCAACATAATAACCAAGATAATAATAACAATAATAATAATTTTTTTAACAACAACCCGCTATTGGCATTTGCGATCTTCTCTATCGTGATCATCATGATCTTCAAATCATTTGTAGGTGATAGTGGAGGTCTGGGCAATATGTTGGACAGCAACAATGTCACACAAACCAAAACAGTCAAATACTCGGAGATCAAGAGTGAGATTGCAAAAGGGACAATCACCTCAGTGAAGCTTACCCCTACAACGGTAGAAGCTATCGCTGATGTGGATGGACGCAAAACGCGTTTTGTTGCACAAAATGTCCCTACCTATGATAAAGATCTTATCCCTCTTTTGGAAGAAAAACATATCCCCTATGAAGGGATCATGGGCGGTGGCTTTCTTTCTGATCTTTTAGGCTCACTGCTGCCTATCCTGATCTTCTTTGCTATCTGGATCTTTTTGGCCAAAAAAATGTCCAAAGGTATGGGTGGCGGCATACTGGGTGCTGGTAAAGCCGACAAGCTGATAAATTCCGAGAAACCAGATACAAAGTTTCATGATGTACAGGGAGTGGAGGAAGCCAAAGATGAAGTGAAGGAGATCGTTGATTTCCTTAAATTCCCTGAACGCTACATAGAACTCGGGGCAAAGATCCCCAAAGGTCTGCTTTTAGTAGGACCTCCGGGAACCGGTAAAACACTTCTTGCAAAAGCGGTTGCGGGTGAAGCATCTGTACCTTTCTTCTCTGTCAGCGGTTCAAGCTTCATTGAAATGTTCGTGGGTGTCGGTGCGAGTCGTGTACGTGATCTTTTTGCCCAGGCGAAAAAAGAGGCTCCGGCGATCATCTTCATCGATGAGATCGATGCTATCGGTAAAAGCCGTGCATCCGGCGGACAGATGGGTGGAAATGATGAGAGAGAACAGACACTCAACCAGCTTCTGGCAGAGATGGACGGTTTTGGTACAGATACGCCTGTGATCGTACTTGCTGCAACAAACAGACCCGAAATACTGGATGCAGCCCTGCTCAGAGCAGGACGTTTCGACAGACAGGTACTTGTAGACAAACCTGATTATGACGGGCGTTTGGCTATCTTGAAAGTACACTCCAAAGATGTGAAACTTGCAGCCAATGTTGATTTGACCATTGTGGCAAAACAGACAGCCGGTCTGGCAGGTGCCGATCTGGCAAATATCATCAATGAAGCTGCTCTTCTGGCCGGGAGATTCAATAAAAAAGAGATAGAACAAGCAGACCTCCTGGAAGCGATAGAGCGTTCATTTGTAGGACTTGAAAAGAAGAACAGAAAGATCTCTGAAATGGAGAAAAAGATCGTAGCCTATCATGAAAGTGGGCATGCACTGATGGCAGAGCTTACAGAAGGTGCCACACGTGTGACCAAGGTCTCTATCATTCCAAGAGGATTGGGTGCACTGGGCTATACCCTGCACCTTCCTGAAGATGAAGAGCGTTTCTTAAAACAAAAACATGAACTTATGGCTGAGATAGATGTACTTCTAGGTGGCCGTGCAGCCGAGGAGGTTTTCATCGGTGAGATCAGTACCGGTGCAGGGAATGACCTTAACCGTGCTACGACTATCTTAAAAGATATGATCTCTGTGTATGGGATGACAGATGTGGCAGGGCTCATGGTGCTTTCCCGCAGCCAAAACTCTTTCCTTGGGGGAGGTGCGGTATCCACAGACTATAGTGAGAAAATGGCAGAAGATATGGATAACTATATCCGTACCACTCTGAATGAGCGTTATACCTATGTCAAGAATACCTTAACTGATTACCATCAAGCCATAGAAAACATGACGGCTGTACTGTTGGATGTTGAAGTGATCGAAGGGAAAAAAGTACGTCAGATCATAGAAAACTATGAAAAAGAGAATAATTTAAAAAGCCGTTTAGCCCATGGTGACAAAATAGCAAAAGCAAAAGCAAAATCTGAAGCTGAAGCGGCTGAGAAAGAAGAAACAGACGAGTAGATAATGAAAAATGCAAAGCTTGTCTATATCCTGCCAAATCTGTTTACTGCAAGCAGTATTTTTGTAGGCGTGATAAGTATGGTCGAAGCTAGCAAGGGAAACGTTGTACTTGCTTCATGGCTCATCCTCTTGGCACTTGTCTTTGACGGTTTGGATGGCCGTATTGCACGGATGACAAACACCACCAGTCAGTTTGGAGTGGAATTTGACTCTTTGGCGGACATTATCTCTTTTGGTATCGCTCCAGCCATGCTGCTCTATTTTTTTACGGGGGATGCGTTTGGACGCTTTGGCATACTGGTCTCTGCACTCTATGTGATCTTCGGTGCGATCCGTTTGGCACGATTTAACATCTCTACGGCAAAGACAGACCCCAACGTATTTATAGGACTGCCTATTCCCACTGCAGCCATCTTTGTCTCCATGTGGATACTTCTCTTTCACAAATACACACTTGAAGATTACGGCATTGTATTGCTTTTTTTGACACTCGGGATTGCAGTACTGATGGTCAGTAACTTTCGGTACCCTTCATTTAAGAAAGTCAGCCTGGATAAACCCATGGTCTTTAAAACCATGATCATGCTGATGCTGACTGCTTCACTGCTCTATCTTTTTTCGGCAGAGGGCTTTGCTATTCTTATCTTAGGGTATACACTTTATGGTCCTCTTCGTGCATTGCGGACATTAAATGTACGAAATATCAAAATTAAAAGATAATTATTATCCCTTGTATTTTATTTTTAAATACTGTATAATTTCTAAAATTTAAAGGAGAGATTATGAAAACTATCATAAATCAACATACTATTTTCACTCAAGATAGCTCTCTCCTGCTGCTCTTACTATCATAAAGAACGCTCTTTAAGCAAAGCTCAAAGAACTACGTTGTCACTGGGACTACTTCAGCAGTAGGCTCATACGACTAGTCGTATATTACGCGTTATTCATCCAAAATTACACAATAGTAAAACAATTAGTTTCTAATAACTACAATTTAGGTAGAATTAGACAATCATTTGCACCCGTACTTTAAAAAGGTATGCTATTGAACCCTCGCTGCCAGGTGTAGCTTTAGTGAGAGGTATGATAATGTGGTGTTGCCGCATTATGAGGAGAACAAAATGGAAACCATAAAAATATTCGATACCACATTGAGAGACGGTGAGCAGAGCCCCGGGGCTTCTATGAACACCGAAGAGAAGATCCAGATCGCTGCACAGTTGGAGCGTTTGGGTGTAGACATCATTGAAGCAGGATTTGCCGCTGCAAGTCCCGGAGATTTTGATGCGATCGATAAAATATCACAAAGGGTCACAAACTCGACAGTCTGTTCCTTAGCCAGAGCTATAGATGCAGATGTGAAAGCGGCAGGAGAAGCCATCGCCAAAGCAAAGATGAAACGTATCCACACATTCATCGCTACTTCAAGCATCCATATGGAACACAAGCTTAAGATGAAACCTGATGAAGTGATCAAAAGAGCGGTAAGAGCCGTTGAATATGCGCGTACATTCGTAGAGGATGTAGAGTTTTCCTGTGAAGACGCGGGCCGTTCGGACATCGGTTTTATGAAAGAGATAAGTGATGCAGTCATAGAGGCAGGTGCAACGACCATAAACTTACCCGATACCGTTGGATTCAGACTTCCTTTTGAGATCGGTGCGATGGTCAAAGAGATGAGCGAATACACCAAAGGCAGAGCGATCATCTCTGTACATAATCACAACGATTTAGGTTTGGGGGTCGCAAACTCTTTAGAGGCGGTCATCAACGGAGCAAGACAGATAGAGTGTACCATCAACGGTTTGGGTGAAAGAGCGGGGAACGCAGCCCTTGAAGAGATCGTCATGGCATTAAAGACACGTGCGGATGTCTTTGCCGGCTATCAAACCAATATCAACACTAAAGAGATCTATCCATCAAGCCGTTTGATCGCCAACATTACAGGCATAGAACCTCAGCCAAACAAAGCCATTGTCGGTAAAAATGCTTTTGCACATGAGAGCGGCATACACCAGGACGGTATGTTGAAAAATAAAGAAACCTATGAGATCATCCGTCCGGAAGACATCGGATTGACTATGGATGACACGTTGGTCTTAGGGAAACATTCGGGTCGCGCTGCCTTTAAAGACAAATTGGCCAAATTAGGGTTTACTTTGGAGGATGAGGCATTAAATGCTTCCTTTGAACGTTTTAAGATCATGGCAGATAGAAAAAAAGAGATTTATGATGATGATTTAAGGGCCTTGGTCACTGATGAAATGACCACGGCACCTAAGGTATTTGAATTGGTCTCTTTACAGTTAATGGATTGTTCCAATGGTGTACCCTCTGCCGCTGTCAGTATCAAAAAAGATGATAAAGAGATCATCGATGCAGGTATAGGGGAAGGAACGATCGATGCGGTCTTTAAGACCATAGACAGGATCTCCGGATATGATGGGCAATTGATGGACTACAAAGTCAAATCGGTCAGTGAGGGCAAAGATGCCTTGGCAAATGTCACCGTGAAAGTCTCCTTCAACGGAGAACCTGCCATCATAGGACACGGATTGAACATTGACACGATGTTGGCTTCTGCAAGGGCTTATATCGGTGCTTTGAATTCCTACTTGAGCATGGAAGGGAAGTTGAAGTCTCGTCATACGGACAGCTCAAAGACTATCTAGTCTTATATATTTGATGGATATTCGGGCTGTTTCATCTACTCTTTTAGAAAAGTAGATGAAAGTCATCACGGCTCTTGAATCACTTGGATTTCCTGGCACTCAATGCCGATACCCCCCCGCTAAAACGTAAGTGGGGTGTAAGTGCATTTGCCGTGACACTCTTTATCCTATAAACTCTACATTCTGTTAACGAACAGTTAAATACAACGTTGTATTATAAGCCAACTCAATATGAAAAGAAATGTAATCATGCAAAGAATACAAAACATACTGGAACCATTGAATTTGATCTACTATGCCTATGATGAAAAAATGAATATTTTAATATTGGATAAAAATTGGTCCAGTGAGTATACCTTCCCGGAATTGATCAAAATCACGCATGCACTCAGTAAAAATCATATCCTTTTTTTTATTGATGAAGATAAATCTATAGTGATCGCAGATTCAGATACTTTATTGAAAAAGGTAAAAAGATGCTTCAGATCAATGATCGCAAACATCAAAAACAGCAGAATGCCTATCTATATTTTAAGTGATAAAAAAGTGAAATGGGCAAAGAACTTACCGGTGTTTGACATAGAACCGATCCAACAAGAGGTTGATCTGTTTCCTTATGATGCTTTGGTCTTTACATCCAAAAATGCACTTTATGCGCTTGATACGATGGATCAAACCTGGAAAAAAAAGCCCGCGTATGTGATAGCACCTGAAACGGCTAAAATAGTGAAACACTTAGGCGGAAATCTTAAATTTGTTGGCAAAAAAAAACATGGGGACCAGTTTGGATTAGAGATAGCAGAAAAATACAGGCATCAAAAACTACTTTATATCAGGGGCTCCAAAGTCGTCTCGGATCTTGTGAGCATTTTAAATCGCGATGACATACAATGTGACGAATTGATCATCTATCAAACGGTTTGTAAAACATTCGATAAAAAAGTCAAACTGCCGAAAAATTCAACGATTATATTCTCTGCACCTTCAACGATCGAATGTTTTTTAAAAAACATCGCTTGGGATGAAAGTTTTAAAGCCATAGCCATAGGGAAGACAACAGCGAATTATTTCCCCAAAAATATTACTCCTGTCATTTCTGACACTACTTCACTGGAGTCTTGTGTTAAAAAAGCGATAGAATTAAACAGCTAGGATACACCCATTCGATGTGCCGGTAAGTTGACCTTGCATCGCTTCGCATCCTTAAGCTTACCACCAGTAACGCGGATAGTGTCGCTTAGGATTGCTTGACATGTTATTGACTACAAGTGCGATCATCAATAAAATCAAAGCACCTGTTGCGATCGGTGTCAATACGAACATATATCCTAATGCATGGATTTGAGAACTCCCTATCACAGCGATCAGGGCCGTAGCACCCCCGGGGGGATGTAACGTACGCGTAAAGTGCATGACCACGATAGATAAAGTGACAGCCAGTGCACTTAGGACCGGCGTTTCCAGTGGAATATATTGATATACCGTGATACCTATAGATGCAGAGAGTATATGACCGCCAATTAAATTGCGGGGCTGCGACAACTCTGACTGGGGAACACCGTATAGTAATACTGCGGAAGCGCCAAAGGAACCGACTAAAAAGATAGAATCCGATGTATTCTCAAAAATATATTGGTTAAGCACCGATATGAAGTAAATTCCAAGGAAAGCTCCTATGCCAGACCACATAACATGTGACATGTGTGCTCTGGACGGCGGAGCTTCCAACCCCCTCATTCGGTTGAAATACCCATATAAATGACGACGCATCAGAATCTCCTTTGAAGGGTATTATTTTCGGTAACAAGCCCATAACAATCATTATCAGGCTTGGATCTTTTATTTAAGATGCGTAGTATAACTCTTTTTCTCTGGCAATGAGTATATCAGCCAGGAAAAAATAGGCTTCTTTCCACGCATCAAGGATCTCATCTGTAGCAGCATCACCCAATACTTCTTTGATAGCACCAAGAATCGCGGTACCAACCATTGGATAGTGTTCAGGCTTGACATTGGTACGTACATGGCTCTGTGCCATCTTCTCGACCGCTTTAGATAAAACATCCAGATTATCGATATTTGCTGCATATGCGCCCACTGCCGAAGCAAGTTTTTTGTGTTGTTCAGGATCTGCATCTTTGAAGAGATCTTTGAGTTCTGGATGTTGGCTGAAAAGGATCTCATACATTTTTGTTGTAATAGCTTCTGCATGCTGAGAAACCGCACCGGCTGTAGCTTTGACCGTATCGATCGTTGATTGTGAAAGTGACATTTAATCTCCTGTTTTTTAAAGTGCCCGAAGTATAACCCAAAAAACGATTTAAAAAATTGATTTATATCAACTTCCATGGGAAATGAAACAAGATTTAAAATATTTACAGACATTTATCTGGCTACTGACACAACATCATGCACTTGATCTGAATGAAAGATAGACGGGAGGAGCAAAACCATCCCATGCTTATCTAATAGACTTGAATCATTTTATTTCTTAACGCTTTGGTAAGTAAAATGTCTTTGACCCTTTCTTGCCATAACGCTTTGAAAAGATTTTTCTCTTGATCAGATGCCTTTTTCTGCAATATTTTTCCCATCAAAGGCTTGATTCTTTGATCTCCTGGAATCATTGAGGGGTCATAACTGAGTGAAACAGAGGTGTCATTGTCTCTTCTTTTTAAAGTGACTTCTCCAGCCATAGGTTGATCATAGGCAATCAAGTTGTTCCTTGAAAAATTCCCCTGTATCCCCTTAAACCCTTCTTCACCACTTGCACCAACAATAAAGGAAATAATATTTCCTATGACACCCACTGCACCTTCGGTCCTTTTTCCCTTCATACCGATAGTGATATTCCCACGCTGGGGCAGTTCAGAACCGTAGAGCATTTTTAAACCAACCATTGTCATAAGATATGCGCCTGCAACAGTGGGACAGGAGTGGCCTGCCTGCTTGACACAGTCCAAATAACTCATTTCAACTTTACCCTCTTCACATGCTCCCAAAAAATCACTGAGCGGATCATAAAGTAAAATTGAGTCAACTTCATCAAAAAATAAGGGATATTTCATTTTCATCACCATCCTATTACATCTAGACTATCGGATACTTATCTGGATACAGATAAGTATACTAAAATTCAAGGGTTAAAAATAACTATTTATATTCCCAGAAAGGGAGTAAATACTCTATTTGCTCATCGTCCAATATCTCAAGTGTTTGAGAGATACATTGAATATGCACTTTTGTCACATATGCTTTGAGTTTTGCTATTTCATCTATTTTATGGTCCAAACTTTTTGGGGATGCATCATCCAGGAACAACGCTTCCATCATTTCTCTCTCCAAAGTATCGATGGTACGCTTTGTTTTTTGGACCTCTCCTATCGTATGATGCCGAATGACAAGAAGTTTCTTTTTCTGCTCGTCACTCAGTCCCAAAGCCTGTTTATCCCAATGTTTGATAAGAAGTTTTGTCATATGAGGCAACGCTTCCTTGTTGATCAGAAATGGAGAGTTCTGCAGTGCATTCATTTTGTCATTTCTTTGAATTTCATTGATCATATCTACAAATTCTTCGGAAGGGTAATGCTCGATCAGGTAATCCGATATTTTAGACAACTCTTCATCTGAAATACTCCCTTTAAGCGAAGGCATCACACCGTATTGCTGTACTTTGTTTGACTCACACACTGATTTTTCTGCCGCAGGATTCATCACATAATCAGTAATAAAAGCTTTCATGGTCTTTTTATCATCCATCACCAGCTTGGTATGATACATCACAGCCTCCATAGGCGGTGCTTTTAATTCAGGTATCATAGAGGGTGTTGGTTTTTCAAGCATATGGCATGTAGCACATTTGGATTTTACCAAATCAACTTCACTCGCGTGTAATGTACCCATACCTATGATGACTGCTGTTAAAATATTTATTTTTGTCATATGTTGTCCTTCAAGCGCTTCATATTTTGTATTGTATCTTAAAGCAAAAATAAAAAAAGTGTCTTGATATATATCAAGATTGACAGATCAAGGTATTTTATAACCGGATGAAGTTTGTATGAGTTTTTCTTCCTTAAGAAGTTTAGAAATGTTTCGTGAGAGTGTTTCAGGTGTCATACTGAGTATAGAAGCTATCTCATACTGTTTGAGGTCTAAAGCCAGTTTAGGATTCTTCTGGTAAAAATTCAATACTTTTTCTTTTGAAGTGGCCGCAAGGTTAAAATGTATATTCTGTTGGAGAAGATCGATTTTTTCAAGCAGTGATTGGATAATGGCATAAGATAGGCTCGTATGACTGAGAAGAAATCTTTCAAAACCATCCAATGAAATTTTCAGAATAGATCCATCCGTTTGAAACCTCGCCGATGAAGGTAAGGGAGTTTTTCTTAAAGTAGCTGCCTCAGCAAGCAGTGCATATCGGTTAAAGTATCCGATCACCACCTCGTTCCCCTTACTGTCATGTTTATAGACACTTACTACGCCATCGATCAATATCATGACATTGTTACTGATCTCCCCTTGCGTAAAAACGATCGAATCTTTCTCATAATCAGATATGTGTGTCACTGTTGCAAGTTCACTGAGCTCTTTTTCAGTTAATGCAGAAAAGAGGCTGATTTGCTTCAGTATCTCCGTAATATTCCGTTTTTCCATCATATACCTTACATTTATTTATCTTACACGGAAGCACTCCAAACTTCCATGTTTGATAATGGACTTTGTGACTGTTTAGGGTCTTGTATTACCGATAGAAAGTGAATTATATCACAACTCCGCAGACCTGGATTAAAAACCAAAAGCCTGGCATATTGATTTTTATCAATACACTTTTAATACTTCTATACTACAATTAATTAAAAAAGGAGCCTCTATGGGATTGATTTATGCTGAACAGGTCGAGTATATGAGTGTCGATCAGATGCAGAAGACACATGAGGATGAGATTAAAATTATCAATGAGATCGAGAAGCTTGCTGTAGGATACGAAAGAGGTACCACAGAACAAGGTGAGCTGGAGAACAAACTGGATGAATATATCGCACATGTGAAAGCACACTTTGCCAATGAAGAGCGTTTGATGCAAGAGTATCACTTCCCATCGTATGAGATGCATAAACTGGCGCATGATATGTTTTTAATGGATCTTCAGTATGCAACAAAGCAGTGGAAAGAGTTTGGAGATATCAAAAAAATGATCAACTTTGTAGCCAAAACACCCGAGTGGATCGTCATGCATGTCAAATCGGTAGATGCACCCACAGCAGATTATATTGCAAGAAAAATGGAACAACAGAACGAAGCGTAAAAGAGAGATTCCCCTCAGTCTTCTTGATAGTTTCAAACTAATGAGATTGCGAGTGCGATGTATAAAAACCTTGAACTTGAAAAGATATATAAGAACATACTAAGGATAAATAATGCTCATAAAAGATAAAGAAATACAACATGTTTCCAATGATATGATGAATATGTTACACGAAGAAGAGATCCAGATCATTAATGAGTTTCATGATGCTGTAGTAGCCAAAGACAGGGACAAGATAGATGAGCTCTTTAAGGTCGTCCAGTTTGATGTAGAAGATCATTTTTCTACTGAAGAAGCGATGATGGAAGAGAGTAAGTTTTATGCTATGCAGATGCATAAAAGTGAACATGATACGATGCGAAAAAAGCTCAATCAACTCCAAACAAGCTGGGAAAACAATAGGGATCCCGAAGAGATACTAAGGTTCCTTGAGGATGAATTCAAGCATTGGCTGGTTCTGCACGTTGCGAGATGGGATTCCGAAACGGCACTGCATCTTGGGGACTCGATGTAAGAACACCGCTATATACTTCTAGCATCTGCATAAGAAAATATGACTTGAATACACTTTTGCAACACTATCAGGATGGGGACACCTCCCCCTCCTCATTTTGATCATTCTCCATGGTCAAGAGCAATGAACATCCCAACCTCAAATCTCGATCTGTTAGTCTATGAACGAAGCTATTCTTTTTACCCTATTTCATAGAGGATTGCTTTTTTCATTATTTTATATTATTATATAACTATATTATTTTATTTAAAGGCTGTGATACAAAAATGAGTGAGTGACAAAGAAGGAATCTATCATGAAAAAGTCTGTTTTGTATAAAGGTTTGGTTTTAATGCTTTTCATTCTTGCTATAGGTAGTCAAACGATTGCGGATGCACCTAATTCAAATTATGATGACCCCAAATATACAGGTGATATAGTGGGCCAGATTAATACCTGTTTGCTTTTAGGATCAAATGAAGGTGTAAGGGTCTATATACCCGGCTCTTCCTTTGAAGCAATTACAGGTTCAGTTGGCAATTTCAAAATGAGTCATGTCCAGTCAGGCACATACAACTTAACCGTCACACAAAATGGCCACACTATAGGTACTATTCCCAAGGTCACTGTTGTTCCAAAACAAATTAAGAATATTGGAACGGTTACATTCTGCTTAGCTAATGACAGTGATGACTTACGCGAACAGTGATAAAGCTATCAAAGAATTCAATCATGGCAGCGTCATAAGGCAGTCCGATCTGCCTATTTAGAGGGTTTTAGTAGAACTAATTACTAAAGTGATGACAATCCAGACTTACATGTACTTTTGAAGTACAGCAGGGATAGTGATACTTCCGTCTTCATTCTGATAGTTCTCCATAATGGCGATAAGCGTACGTCCTGCCGCGAGTGCTGAGCCGTTCAGTGTATAGACGAATCTGTTCTTTCTTTTATATAAATCACCTTCTTTCATACACTTTTTCCAGTTTTTCTATCTTGACTTTTGCAATACCTGCACGAATGAGTCCCAGCTTCTGAGCAGAGGCAAAAGAAAGGTCAATCACTCTACCTTTGACATAAGATCCTCTGTCATTCACCTTGACTATCACACTTTTCCCGTTTTGAAGCATAGTGACACGTATCATCGTTCCAAAAGGCAGTGAACGATGCGCTGCAGTATACTTTTTGCTATCATATATTTCACCGCTTGCTGTACGCCGTCCATTCATAGCATTCGCATAATACGAAGCAATGCCGATTTCAACATTGGCATTTTTAGCCACACAGTACTTTTCATCATTGTATCTATTGTCAAAAGAAGCTTCCGCTTTACTCTTCTTTTTATCGGGCACAGAAGGCTTGCTGCAGCCTACAGAAAAAAGAGCCAAAGAGAGCAGTATCATAAGCCAACGCGTATATTGATGCATATTTTCCCCATTTTATGAATAACCTGCATGCTTTCCACATTTACCTGTATGCTTTCCACATTTAATTTGTATCAACCCTAAAATAAAGCCGGAGATCAAGTTTTTATTGAAGTAAAATAATAACATACCTAAGTGTCTATCAAAAGGGTGTCATTCCAATCTATAATTGCTTTTTATTTATGACACATTAAGTTACAAATAAACAATAGCTTTTTAAAAAATTTAAGAAATTGACAAAATAAAATCTTTCCTGAATAGGATAGAAGGTATTTTTTTAATCATAAAAAAGGGAAATTATGTCTATGGGGAAATATGTGAACAAGACTCTAATATATAATATATGCTTAATCGCATCTGTGCTCTTATTTACAGGGTGTAGTAGCAAAAATAATGATGAAAACTCCTCTGAGGATGTGAACAATTATGAAGTGAACAGCTCTATTATCACAGAAAGTCACTTTATTCAAGATCCTTCAAGAGTTGCCAATGCTAATCAAAGAGTCTACTTAGCTGTAGAGCACCAAGATATGTTGGATACATATATGAGTAGCGATGATAGCGGAGAGAAAGGATGTGATACGATAAAATACTATCTCGATGACTCTCTCAAAGAGATCACAGTTGACGACGATATGGAAATTAACGTAACGATATATAAAGATGATGTAGAAGTTGCAAAGATAGCCAAAGGTGAAAAAGCAACTATCGATAAAGCTGGCGAATATGTATTTGAAGTATGTCATAGCGGACATGGTTATAAAGATATGCATTTACCTGTTTTTATTATTCCAAAGCCAGTAGAAGACAATAGCCCATCTATAAACAAGAAGTTGTTTCAACAGTTCGTAGATCAAAATATATCTGAAGAACAGCAACATGAACAAGCTGGACAAATCCCACTTACGAATATTGCATTTCAAGGGGATTATTTATGTACCCAATACCACCATGAAATGACAGGGTTATCTTTTATTCGTTCAGATTTTAGTGGTGTTAAAATGGAACAATGTAATATACATGACAATATATTTGATCATTGTCACTTTGATATGAAAACATCTTTTCAAGATTCTACATTAAATGACAACAATTTTACTGGGATGACATTTTTTCCTCAAACACTTCACAAGATTCCTTCATTTAGTGGAAATAATGTTAGTAACTCTATTTTAATGGCACCATCATTTGTATATAAACAAGATCCATTTAATGTTGGAAAAACTGATTTAACTAATACAACTTTTAAAAACTCTCAAATATATTCCCCTATATTTGGTGCCGAAGTATCCTATCAAGTTTATGTTAAGCCGCCATGGTATGATGTACTATTGCATGGTCTTGAAGATGCCTGGGATGCAGCCAAAACAGCTAAGTTCTGGGAAAATGTTGGTGAGGCGGCAGGTATTGGAATTGCCATGGCAGGTTTAGCTATCGTCACAGATGGTGTAGCAGATGCTGCGGCAGGGCCTGCACTGGCTGATGCTTTGGCAGATAGTACAGCTGACATAGTGACAGACGTTGCGAGTGATACAGCGAGTGATGCAGCAGGTGATACAGCAGCGGATGAACTACCTGCAACTGGAGATGGCTTAAGTAATCTTAAGCAGTATGATGATGTAAATTTTGATATGATGGAAGATGGTGACGCTGGTAGTGATGTAACAGATTATGATACGGTAGATGAATTTGATCTTGGTTCCCAGTGGGATCAATATGATGAGATTAGTGATGATGAAGTTCCTGAGGATGCAAATGCTGAAAATATCTGTGAGTCATCTTATGCTACGAAGGCACTAGTTGCAAGTAAAACTGCAATGGCTGGAATAGGGTTTGGTGTATCCTATCTTCAACAATTACGAAGTGGTAAACCTGCAAATGCTAATTTTTTTGAAGAAACTGCATTAGCAAGCAGTGTGGGTGCTTTTGCAAGTGTGGCTGCAGGTAAAAAATGGTGTGATGAATATGATAAAATTAATAATAGAAACGCTGTAACCGGCAAAAGTGTTGTAGAATCAGTTCTTCTCAAACAAATAGCAAAAGGTAGTGCCATAACCTTAGGTATTGATGCAATTTCTGCTTATGCAAATGATCTAAACTCTATACTTACTGCTGAGGAAGAGAAGCTTAAGGAAGCTTTTGCAGGATTAAAAAATCCAAATGATGATATTACCGCTATTACCACTGCATTTGCTGAAATGTTAGTTGACGATAATGTTACAAAATATTTTACTAAAATTAAACGACATTACCTTGGCTCAGAGATAAGTAAAACAGCAACGTATATCGAAAATAATATAACAGTAGCAGTTAATGATGGTACTATAATCACTGGTCCTGCAAAAATACAACAAATGAGTCAATCAATGCAAAAGAGTATACTAGAGGATCTAAAAACTGGAGGAGATCATAATGAAATAGCAAGTTCTACTGTGGCCGGTAATTTTATAAATTGTGTAATCACAACTCCAAAATTTGGTAATCTAGATGGATTTGATGTTACGTTTGGCGAGATGAACAACTCTATGTTTGCAACTTACAGTAGTGAGAGTTTACCTTCACCTTTGTTCATGACTGAGTTAAACGATGTGAGTATATATGGGGGGACTTATGATTTAGGAAGTTATACGAAAAAAGATGGTGGTCGGTATGGGCTTATGTTAACAGGTTCTGGTATTACAATTTATAATGCAGTATTTAACAATGTCACTTCATTGAATTTAGATAAAGCTACGCTTTCAAATACACGAATCAATACAAATCCTTCTGATCCTATGTTTGATCCAACTTCTGATAATAATATACCTATTACTAACTCAAATATACTCAATAATACAATCATTACTATACCTAATAACGGTGCTGTTCAACAAAACATCATAGTTAGTGATAGTAATATTAGAAATTCATTTTTAGACCTACCTACAAACTCATCCGTTGACTTTTCAGGAACCACAATTGGTAATTTGAATGATTGTCAAGTTTTTATGAATGATCCATACCCAGCAATGGATAATTGTCTTGGAGCCAATGCTTCTAATAATTTGACTGTACAATTTTATAGCCAGCCTATAAATTCAGCTACACAAATCTGGTCAAATAGTTCATTATCGTGTCAAGATATTGCTAATATTCGTGTTCAAGGTAATTCTTTTGGAACTGCAGAAGTTTTTTTTGGTAAAGCTTCGAACATAAACCTTGAAGGTGTAAGCTTTAAAAATACCGATGGTTGTGTTTTGACAGGATTGGTAGATATGCTTCATGATGGTAACATTACCAATAGCAATAATCTAACGATAGACTATAATATCTTTGGCATAAAAGATGTGTATACCTTTGATGATCGGATTAAGTATAAAGATATCATAATTCATAATATGATAATTGATGCTAGTAATTGGTCTCAATCAACTGATGGAATAATTGATTTAACGAATATAGATATGAGTGGTTTTATTTTTTCAAATTTAACATTTGGAGAAAATGTAGACTTCTCAGGTGCTAACTTTTCAGATGCTAACTTTACAAACGTTACTTTTAGTGCACCAGTGAATATTACTATCACAGATGTTAACTTTAGCAATGCACACTTCAATAATGTGTCATTTAACGGTACGATTGATCATTCTGATTACAGCAATGCAGTTTTTGAGAATGTACCAGTTAACATGGGTAATGGAAATGCACAACTTACAAATTCAAAATGGTATGGAGTAAAAGGGATAACCTTTTGCGATTATCTCGGATATGATGTATATTGGAGTGAAAATCTGAATATTTTTGGGACATCACTCGCAGGAGCAGATCTTAGTAGTGGGTGTATCTTTGGTATAGATATCCCTACTAGTGGCTGGAGTTTAGTAGATTCAAACTTATCAGGTGCATCGTTTGGTGATAATACGAATCCTGATAATAAAGTATTCTTGAAAGATGTAAATTTAAGTGGATCAGATTTGACTTATGCAAACTTCGATAATGTTGATTTTTCTGGGGCAATTTTAAATGGTGCAAAATTCCGCCCGATTCGTGATACTGATCTTTTGAGCCAGCTTGTAAATAATGATTTATTAAAAGATGTTGATTGGTCAGTTGAAGGAGGAGCAGAAATATGTGCCTTATATAACACTAATCCAGACTTACTAGGTAAAAGGATGGTAGGTGCTGATCTGAATACATGTAACTTTGATGATCAAAATTTAAGTGGCTGGAATCTTAGTAATTCTATTATGCCTGATGTCGGATACGGTGAAATAAATATCGATTTTTCAAATGCCGATCTTACAGGAGTTGATTGGAATCAAAATGATATGTGTTATAGTAAGATATTTCAGAAATATAAAGATCAACTTCAAAAGAGTATGATTAATGCGAATTTAATGGACTGTTCATATAATTCTGATCTTGGTTATGATTTTTCAGGCTGGGATCTTAGAAGAGCAACTTTACCGGAGGATAGTATGCAAAGTGTGAATTTTACTGGTGCCAATCTTCAAAAAGCCGATATCAATTACACGATAGTAAATCCTAATATAGTTACTTTGCCCACTAATGAAAATAGTTTAAAGAATATAGATTGGTCTAAGCAAGGAAGTGCTGATATGTGTGATTTAGTGACGCCAACATATGCAAGTGCTTTAGGTAAGACACTGTATGGTGTGGATCTATCATTCTGTACAGGTGGGATGTACCCAATGACGTATAATTATTTTAATGGTTGGGACTTGACCAATGCAAAATTACCTGAAGACTTCAATGGCGACTTGAGTTGTGCAATCGTAGATGGTGCTTCAATAGGTTCAACACCTATTGGGTTTTATCAATGTGGACCAAACAGTACGAATGGTCAATGTTTGCAGACTAATTTTGAAAGTTGTTATTAATAACATAATACTTCTCATAGCTAAAAACCATATCACCTGAATAAAGGTGCATTTATGTGTTTTTAGCAACGTTTATATCATAGTAAACTTGATTCAATTAAACATACAATATAAAAAAATGACGTAATGAAGATAAAAATAAAAAAAGCTTGTTAATCATGGCAGTAAATAGGCAGTTCAATCTGCCTATTTACAGATATTTAGTAAAATTACTTACTAAACTGATGACGAGTAAAATTTACATATACTTCTGTAAAACCGTAGGAATTGTTATGCTTCCATCTTCATTTTGATAATTCTCCATGATAGCAATCAGCGTACGTCCTACCGCAAGTGCTGAGCCGTTCAGCGTATGAACGAAACTGTTTTTCTTACCGTCTTTGAAACGGATCTTTGCACGTCTTGCCTGGAACTCTCTTGTGTTCGAGATAGAAGAGATCTCGCGGTATTTGTTCTGTCCCGGGAGCCACACTTCCAAGTCTATAGTGGTTGCGGCAGAGAAACCTAGGTCACCTCCGCAAAGTTCCACAACTCTGTGTGGCAGACCCAGTGCCGTGAGTATATCAGAAGCATTTTGAACCATCATTTCAAATACCTCATCACTCTTATCCGGATGTGCGATGGCCACCATCTCCACTTTATCGAACTGGTGCTGGCGTATCATACCGCGTGTGTCACGTCCTGCAGACCCTGCTTCTTTTCTGAAACATGGTGTATACCCTGTCATAAGCACAGGAAGCTCTTTCTCTGTAAGTATCTCATCATGATACATATTGGTCAATGGCACTTCCGCCGTAGGGATCAGGTACAGATCTTCTTCCTCGATCTTAAAAAGATCATCTTCAAATTTCGGAAGCTGCCCTGTCCCTTGCAGCATGGCACTGTTATTCATAAACGGTACACAGAGCTCTTCAAAGCCCTTGGTTGCATTCGTATCAAGGAAAAAGTTGATCAGCGCTCTCTCCAGCCTTGCCGCTTCACCACGAAGTACGGAGAAACGGCTCTTTGCAAGTTTTACGCCGCGTTCAAAGTCTATCCACCCGTTTTGCTCGGCTAGCGCCCAGTGTTCTTTAGGCTCAAAAGAAAATGTTTTTGGCTCCAGCACTTTACGAAGTTCCACATTATCCTCTTCATCTGCACCTTCCGGCACACTGTCATCCGGAAAGTTAGGCATTGCCAATGCTACATTATAAAGTGCTTCCTCTGCTTCTCTGGCTTTCTCCTGGAGTGGACCCATCGCTTCTTTATTGGCATCTACTTTCGCTTTGAGTTCAGTGATGTCTTTGCCTTCACGCATATACTGGCCAAAGAGTTTTGACATACTGTTCTGCTCCGCTTTTGCAGCTTCCAGTGTCGCATTGGCTTCTTTTAGCGATAAAAATAAGCCTTGAAGGTTTTCAAGTGTGGCTGTATCTACACCTTTTTTTTGAAGTCTCGCGCTGGCTTCTTCGAAGTTGTTTTGGAGATATTTTAAATCGATCATCATCTTTACCTAGATATGGAATGTTTATGAAATTATAGTGGAAAGTTTAAAAGAAGTGGATTAAGTCCCTTCAGTAAGATAAGAGTAAAGAGCCTTGAACTTCTCTTGCTGCTCTTATGGTTGCCTGTTACTCCGATCTTAAGAGTGTAGGCAACTGCTCGTTCATAAAGACTTGAAAGGCTTTCTTGTCACGGATCGCATCAAAACTGCTTTCACTCTCAATGTCATTGGCCAACACTGGAGAGATCTTGATCGCTTTGATGATATCACTGACCGCATTGTCTATATTTTCCATCTCTGCATTCACACAACTCCGCTGCCAATAAGAATAGGCATATCCGCTATCTAGCTCCAGTGCCTTGTTACACAGGTTCAGTGCCCACTCTTTTTGTCCCAGATCGAGTACAGCATCCGCTTTATAGGTCAATGCCTCTACATTGTTTTTATCAATTTCAAGGATCTGATCATAGATCTCGACCTTTGCCTGAACATTATCTTCTAGATTGCTTCTTCTCCAAAGCGCATGTATGGCATTGGAACGGGCGATACTCTCCTGGTTCGTCATAATATCTTCAGAACGGCTCTGCATCTCTGCTTCAATTCTTGCAAGCTTTTCTGTATACTCTTTGGTGATCTCTTCCAGTTTTTGCTGTACGACCAGTTTGGTCTGTTCTTTGGCATCTCTCACACTTTTCCATCCTAAAATTGCGATCAAAGAGGCTATGGCCGTAAGGATGAGAAAAATATTGCTCACGGTACTGGTCATATAGTTCATCGCACGATCCGAAACATCCAGACGCGCCTGTGCGATCTTTTCATGCATCTCCACACGTAAACTCTGCTGTTCTGTACGTAGATTCCTTACCTCATCCAATATGTAGCGTTCGACCAGCGGTTTATACATAGGCTCCTTTAAGGTATCTATCTCTTTTTGTACTTCGACCACATCACTTTGGGAAGCAAAAGAAAAAAGTGATAGACATAGATAAAACAATAGTACCCGCATGACAACTCCGTTTTTATTTGAGTGTAACATACTTTTTTAAAATAGAGCTAATGCAAAAAGAAGGTACATCCCTTTTTAAATTGACATTACAACAATGCTCTGTTAGAATAGTATAGTTAGTACCTTCAGGGTTGACTGATATCCACAAGGATCGCCGTATGGAAGAGATGCAAAAGATCATCAATTATCACAAAGATACACGTAAATGGGTCAAATGGGCGATACTTTTCATTGGCATCCTACTTCTCTCTGTCTATGTTTTCTTTTTCAGAGAAAGCCATGGAATGAAGTATCATTATGTGTCAGAAGCATTGAAAAAGTCCGATCTTTCTCTTACCGTATCGGCCAGCGGGTATATTCAGCCGCTTGAAAGTGTGGATGTGGGGACAGAGGTCTCAGGTACCATCCAAGAGGTGTATGTCGACTACAACGATCAGGTTGTAAAAGGAGACCTTTTAGCCCGCCTGGACACCACCAAATATCAAAGTGCCTATGACAGGGCCAAAGCTGCACTGCAAATGTCAAAAGCGGCGTTGGAGAGTGCACAGGCACAATATTATCAGGCCGAAACAACCATCCAGCGCTATCAAAAACTCAAAATATCTTCCGAGGGGACACTGCCTACACAAAGTGACTGGGACAGGGAGTGGGCGAACTACCTATTGAGCAAAGCGCAGATCGCCAATGCCCAGGCACAGATCGCCCAGGCCACCCACGCTTTGAAGGCCGCAGAGTATGATCTGGAACGTACAAAGATCTATTCGCCTATCAACGGGACCATTTTGGTGAGAAACGTCGATCCGGGACAGACAGTCGCTGCGACATTTCAGACCCCTGTGCTTTTCAGCATCGCAAAAGATCTGAGCAAAATGGAGCTTCAGATCAGTATCGATGAAGCAGATATAGGAAAGATAAAAGCCGGACAAAAAGCAAGTTTCAGTGTCGATGCCTACCCCGATACCACCTTTGATGCAACGATCCGCCAGGTCAGGATCAATTCAGAAGTGCTTGAGAGTGTCGTCACCTATAAAGCGATCATGGAAGTGGACAACAAAAAGCTGCTGCTCAAGCCGGGGATGAGCGTAGATGCTGATATCGTGACGAAAATGCTCAAGGATGTCTTTGTAGTCAAACGCTCTGCCTTGCTTTTTATCCCTGTCAAACCTCAATCCCAATCCTTTTTCGGCGGGGAGAGAAATGAGAAGATCGAAGTTGATCCCAAACCTCATGTCTGGATACTTGAAGAGGGTGTACCCAAAAAGGTCTATGTCAAAGTACTGGGCAACAACGGCCCTCTAAGTGCCATAGAGAGCAGTGATCTTAAAGAGGGGCAGAAGGTCATCATCAATCAGGAAACGGCACCATGATCTCTTTGAAGAATATCAGCAAAGTGTATGGAAAAGGAGATGCAGCAACCACCGTACTGCATGGCATCGACCTGGAGATAAAAGAAGGTGATTTTATCGCTATCATGGGTCCCAGCGGAAGCGGGAAATCGACACTTTTAAATATCTTAGGTACGCTTGATGTTCCAAGCAGCGGAGAGTATACTTTTTTGGATACACAGATAGATTCTCTCAGTGCTGACCAGCGTGCATTGTTTCGAAGGTATCTTTTAGGGTTTATCTTTCAGGGATATAATCTTTTAAAAAAAACGACTTCACTTGAAAATGTGGAAGTCCCTTTGATCTACCAGGGGATCGACAGCAAAGAACGCAAACGCATGGCAACCGAGGCACTCAAGGATGTAGGCCTGGAAGATAGACTCTATTATGACCCCGGCCAGCTTTCAGGAGGACAGCAGCAGCGTGTAGCGATAGCCAGAGCAATGGTAACACACCCAAAGATCCTCATCGCAGACGAACCTACAGGAAACCTTGATACCAAACGCGGTCATGAGATCATGGAGTTGATCCGCACCTTTAACCAGCAGGGGATCACCGTGATCATGGTGACACACGAAGATGATATCGCGGCCTATGCTTCACGAACGATCTATCTGCGTGACGGGGCGATCGAAAAAGAGGTCAAAAGTGTTCCGTAATGCATTTTTGCTGGCATTGCGTGAGATCAGGCGTAACCTTATGCGTTCACTGCTTACGGCTGTGGGTATTGTGATCGGTATCGCTTCCGTGATCGCTATGGTCAATATAGGTCAAGGTGCCAGCCGATCGATCACACAGAGTGTGGAGCAGTTAGGAAGCAATACACTTTATATTATGCCCGGTCAGCGCAGAGGGCCCGGAAGCAGAGGTGTGATCGAAAAACCTTTTAAAAAGAAGGACCTCGAGATCATTCGCTCCTCGATCTATGCGCTTGACGCGATCTCACCCGTGGAGAACACTTCCATGACCGTGATCTACAAAGAACAAAATTACCGTACGAGCATCAGAGGTGTCGAAAATGAGTACCTGCAGATACAGAACTGGAAGATACAAGAGGGAAGAGGTTTTGAGAAGAATGAACTCAGGACAGGACAGAAAGTCTGTCTCATGGGCCAGAGCATCATCAAAAACCTTTCAGCCACTCCCGACTCGATCCTGGGCAACAAGATACGTCTGAAAAACTTTTCGTGTGAAGTGATCGGCGTGCTTGAAGCCAAAGGTGCAAATACATTCGGACAGGACCAGGATGATGTGGTATTACTGCCTTTTAATTTGTTTCAGCGTCGTATAGGCGGTACTGACAACCTTCATTTAATGATGGCCGCTGTCAAGGAGAATGTGCCTTTGGAAGAAGCAAGAATTCAAATAGAGAGGGTGCTTAGAGAGCATAGACATATCACAAATCCCATAGATGATGATTTTCAGGTCCGAAGTATGACAGCACTGCTTGATACCATTTCACAAGTAACAACTGTACTGACAGTGATGCTGGGAGCCGTAGCGGCGATCTCCCTGATCGTAGGAGGTATAGGGATCATGAATATCATGCTGGTTTCCGTGACAGAACGTACACGGGAGATCGGTATACGTATGGCTGTAGGGGCCATGGCAAAAGATATCCTGATCCAGTTCCTAATCGAATCGATCGTACTCTCCGGTTTGGGAGGGATAGTAGGCATACTTTCGGGGATGCTGATCACTATCGGTGTGGCAGAATGGCTTGATATCGAACTGGTCATTGATCCTTCTATCACGGTGATCGCACTTGTATTTTCCATGTTGATCGGTATACTATTCGGTATCATTCCTGCACGGAAAGCTGCTGCAATGAATCCTATCGATGCGTTACGATATGAATAATCAATTAGATAAAATTAAGAAATTTTTTAATATAGTGTTCACAAATTATAATTATTAAAAAAGGAATACACATGAATAGAAGAGATGCATTGAAAGTAGCAGGTGTCGCAGCCATGATGGCAGCGGTAAGCGCTGAAGCAAAAATGGCCGAAGAACATATGAACCGTACGGAGATGAAACCAAAAGATCCATCAAACATGGACAAAAATGAGCTCAAACACTCTCCACTTGTCACCATCAAAGAAAAAGATGCCAACGGATATACAGATGTATATATCACTGTAGGCCAAGGAGGGATCATTCATCCCAGTACACCGGACCACTGGATCGACTTTATAGAACTCTATGCAGATGATAAACTGGTAGGTAAAAGTGTCCTTGAACCGGAAATTTCTCGCGGTGCAGCTTCTTTTGCCGTGAAACTCGACAATGTCAAAGTACTGAAAGCAAGATCTGGATGTAATCTGCATGGTATTTGGACTACCACGGTCACACTATAATGTACTGTAGTCTACTATAAATACACAAAGGAAGTGACCGTTGGCTTACTATATCACCAAACTCGTGATCACCACAGTTTTAATTGTACTGATCTCCGAGATCTCTAAAAGAAGCAGTTTGATAGGTGCCATACTGGCAGCTATCCCTTTGGTCTCTATATTGGCCATGACATGGATGTATATAGACACCAACAGCAGCAACAAGGCAGTGGAGTTCTCACAGAGTATTGTTTGGCTCATAGCCCCATCCATGACACTCTTCATCGCTTTCCCTTTTCTCATCAAAAAAGGGCTCAGCTTTTATCCGAGTATGCTTATTTCCATCTTTTTAACGGTTTTAGCCTATTACAGCGTTATCTTTCTTCTCCATAAATTAGGCATTAGATCATAAGAATGAAGGTGTTTTTTCAACACCTTGCGTATCTACCCTATCTGTTTATGCATAAAGCGTGTGCTCCATGAGAATCTTTACACCGATGGCGATCAAAATCACACCCCCTATTTTTTCCGCCTTCTCTTCCAAAAATCCACCGCCCTTGGAACCGATATAGACACCCAAAAAGCTGAAGATATAGGTAACCACCCCTATAATGACCATAGACATATAGGGGTCCAACTGAAGCAGATTGAGCGTGAATCCTGCCGCCATGGCATCGATGCTTGTGGCAATGGCCAAATAGAGTAGCAGTTTATTGGTGATTTGGCTGATATCCTCTTCAATGTTTTCATTAAAACTTTCATAAAGCATTTTACCGCCAAGTATACTCAATAGGATAAAAGCGACCCAGTGATCGATGGACTCTATGGCACTTCCCAGACCCATATTCGAGAGATACCCGAAAAGTGGCATCACACCTTGAAAAAAACCAAAAAAAAGCCCCACTTTAAAAGCTAAAAATTTATCGAAATATTGATTTTTGACACCAATGCCTATGGAAACTGCAAATGCATCCATACTAAGAGCAAATGCCAACAAAAAAACTTCTAACATGATTCAATTCCTATCTTTATCTGAGTTCAGATTGTATTTTTGACATAGTATCAAAATACAGATATAAAACACTTTCTTTAGCTTGAACACACATCATCAGGTAATGACATTTTCTCTTTTTTCAGGAAATCTTCAAGGGATTTAGTGAATCGGAGATTTATTTTTTCTTAAGTGCTTATAGAGTATTATAAAAGTAATCATCATTAATTCATACAACTTATGTTTGTAAAATAAAAAATGTGAATATACCCTATTTCTGCACTCGGTACATTCTCTTTTGGCACTTCTTCTTTAAAGAAGAGACACATAGCCATGGAAGGTGAAGATGCGTAGTTTCTATCATGATACCCATACTGTTTTCGGTTCACATAAAAACCAGGTACTACGGTGGGTCTTTAGTATCGACCACAAACGGATCGCCCTGCTCTACATGGGGGTTATGTTCAGCCTGTTTTTCCTTGCTGTCTCTGCAGCACTGACCATGCGTATGGAACTTTTCTCTCCGGGTTCACAATATATAGCACCGCAAACCTATAATCAGCTCTTTACTTTTCACGGTGTTACTATGATCTTTCTTTTTATCATACCGGGGATCTCCGCAACACTGGGCAATTTCATACTGCCGCTGATGCTAGGTGCACGTGACCTTTCTTTTCCCAGGCTTAACCTCCTGTCGTGGTGGCTTTATCTGCTTGGCGTCGTCATGGCCCTCTCCTCTCTGGTGACCGGTCACGGATTTGCTGATACAGGGTGGACCTTTTATGCCCCCTATAGTATCCGCACCGATGCACAGGTACTGACTTCTCTCAGTGCCGCTTTTATTTTAGGACTTTCCTCCATCTTGACGGGTCTGAATTTCGTTGTCACCATCCACCGGCTCCGTGCACCGGGTATGACTTTTTTCAAGATGCCTCTGTTTGTCTGGGGCCTTTACGCTACGGCATGGATACAGATACTTGCTACCCCCGTGGTAGGCATCACACTGCTGTTAGTGATACTGGAGCGTACCTTTGGCGTAGGTATCTTTGATCCCAGTAAGGGAGGTGATCCGATCCTCTACGAACATCTCTTTTGGATCTATTCCCACCCGGCCGTCTACCTCATGATCCTTCCAGGCTTTGGCATCGTCTCAGAGGTATTGCCGGTGTTTACCCGACGTACCATCTTCGGTTACCGCTCTATCGCTATCTCCTCTGCTTCCATTGCAGGGATAGGATACCTGGTCTGGGGGCACCATATGTTCACCTCCGGCATGAGTGATACCGCCAGGGTCATCTTCTCCTTTTTAACCTTTATGGTGGCGATACCCACAGGCGTCAAGATCTTTGACTGGGTCGCTACGCTGTATAAGGGTTCCATTATCCTCGCTACACCCATGCTCTGGATCCTGGGAAGCATCATCAATTTCATAATCGGTGGGCTGACAGGTTTGACGCTTGGAGCCCTTGGAGCAGACATACACCTGCACGACACCTATTTCGTTGTCGCCCATTTTCATTACACGATCCTGGGCGGGGTCGTATTTATGTTCATCGGAGGGCTGCACTATTGGTATCCCAAGATCACAGGGAAACTTTATGACGAGCTGAGAGGGAAGATCGCTTTTGGACTCATGTTTATCGGTTTTAATATTCTTTGGTTCCCGATGTTCCTTGCCGGTTTCTTGGGAAATCCAAGACGCTATTTTGATTATCTGCCCACCTTCACACCTTTCCATCAAGTGGCTGCCCTGGGCGCGGTGCTGGTAGCCATAAGTCTGCTGATCATACTTTTCAATTTCTATAAGGGTCTTAAAAACGGAAAAATTTCCGGATCCAATCCCTGGGGAGGAACCACCTTGGAGTGGCATATCCCCTCTCCTCCACCGCTGGAGAACTTCTCCAACGTCCCTTATGTTGATTTTGAGCCCTACGAATATGAAGAGGGTGAACCTGCGGTACATTTGGACGAAAATTTCCGGAGGGTAAAATAATGAAGAAACAGGAGATGGCCTATGACCCTCAGGGGAACGGTTACCCGGTCACTGACTACCATAATGATCCTATCGGATCGAAGTTGGGATTTTGGATCTTTTTACTCACTGAGATGATGATGTTCGGTATTCTTTTTTTACTTTTTGCCATCTATTTCTACCGTCATACAGAAGCTTTTTCTCTCTCTTCAGGACAATTGAATGTATGGCTGGGCGGTACCAATACGGTGATATTGCTCGTAAGCACGTATACGATGGGTCTATCGACCATGAAAATGCACCAGGGAAAGGTCCGTTCTGCATCCCTCTTAGTGGGATCCACTGCGCTCTTAGCCGTCATTTTTTTGTCCATCAAGGCGATAGAATGGAGTGCCGATATCCAACATGGTCTGTATCCAGGGTCTGCAGCATTGAGCACATTGGATCAAGGAGAGATCCTCTTTTTTGGCCTCTATTTCACAATGACCGGACTCCACGGCCTGCATATCATCATCGGGATCATTCTCATGTCGTGGGCACTATGGCTGATACATACTGAACAGATCCGGCCCGGTCACACTGCTATCATGAAAAATATGACGCTTTACTGGGATTTTGTGCATATCATTTGGGTTATTCTTTTCCCTCTATTTTACATGATAGGAGCCTGAGATGAAAACTACTACCCCCACTGTTGCTTTGTATACCAAAATATTGGGAGGTTTATTACTCTTGACACTGTTGACATTCATGCAGCCCTCACTGTTTCATCTGAGTCCCGGGAAAACCGCTGGCGTACAAATGCTTATTGCTGCCATAAAAGTAGGACTGATCATCACCTACTATATGCATCTTCGCAGCGAAACTGATTATCTGAAAGGGTATGTGATCATGGCATTTACAATCTTGATGATCTTTTTTCTGGCCGTCGGTATCGACGTCTATTGTTCATAAAGGAGCCCTTATGCTGGAAGGATTTAATCAGAATGTTTCTACCTTTTCCGCTGATATAGACAGGGCATTTTGGATCACTACGGGCATTTCACTGGGTATATTTTTACTGATCACAGGACTGATGGTCTATTTTATCTTTCGCTATCACCATAGCCGAGTCAAGTCCAAAGAGATCCGTAACATCAAAGATCACTTGGGGCTGGAGATCACCTGGACCGTGATCCCCACGATACTGTTCTTTATTATTTTTTACTACGGGTACAGTGCCTTCAGGCAGATACGGACGATGCCAAAAGATGCCTTTACTGTCGACGTTCTGGGTAAACGCTGGTCATGGACATTTACCTATCCCAACGGTAAACGGACGGACGAGCTCTATGTCCCGAGGGGAGAGAACATTAGGCTGCGTCTGCATGTGCCCGAGAAGGATGTAATCCATAGCTTTTACGTACCTGCGTTTCGTGTCAAGGAGGATCTGGTACCGGGACAGGAGAACCACCTATGGTTCAATGCAACCAAACCTGGACGTTACGATATCCAGTGTGCCGAATACTGTGGTACCAGACACTCTTACATGCTTTCCAAAATAGAGGTGATGGAAAAGACGGCATTTGACGCATGGTATGCCAGTGACAAACTGAACCCCCATGATAAGGGTACGCCCAGCGAAGGGGAAACCCTCTATAAGACACTGGGATGTGCATCCTGTCATAGTCTGGACGGGTCTACGATCATAGGACCTTCATTCAAGGGAATCTACGGTAAAAAGATCACAGTGCTCACAGAAGGCAAACCCAGAACTTTGGTCGTAGATGAAACATACCTCCGGGATTCTGTACGAAACCCGGAAAAAGATGTGGTAGAAAACTTCCCTAAAGGGATCATGCCGGATCTTTCTGATCAGATCACGGAGAAACAGATGAACGCGATCATCACGTTTATAAAAGCACAAAGTACATCAAAAGACAAACCTTCAGCTCAACCTTCGGTAAAACAGGCTCCCGTCACCAAAACGCAGGAGAAAACACTTGACGGCAAAACCTTGTTTAATACCAAAGGGTGTATCGGCTGCCATAGCTTGGATGGAACTAAACGGGTCGGACCTAGTCTGAAAGGCATATACCAGAGCAAACAGAAGGTCATCACCGAAGGTAAACCCCATGAAATAACCGTCGATCGAGAGTACCTCCATAACTCTATCCAACATCCTAATGCCGATGTGGTGAATGGGTTCGAACCAGGTATTATGCCTCCGTTTGGGACCAAGCTTTCCGACGAAGAGGTGGAAGCGCTAGTGACATACCTCGAGGGAGTATAATACACCACTCACATTGAAAATGGGTCACCCTTTATACTTTCCTGTGTGTCCCATCACAAAAAGGAAGATTTCCACTTTGCTTACAAGCACACAAAGAGTACTCCTTTGTTGTATCGACGGTAAATAGCTTTGGCCTGTAGGTTGTACCTTTATGGCTGCCGTCACACAGTACACCGTCTGTACTCTTACCGCAAGTACAGAAATAGTGTGTTTGGTCTGCTTCTAATTTGACTTTTACCGGTGTTGCCATGATCTCTCCTTTTTTCAATATTTTTATCACTTTACTCACGTCTTAATCATACCATGCAAGCTTTAAAACAAAAAAGCAGTCATCGAATATATTTTTATAGATCTTTGACCATCACTCATGCCTAGTAGAATCTTGGGAAGAAAGAAGGTAACTTTTTAAAGTTTTGGACAAGAGTAAAGGAAGCATACAAACAAGGAAGAATGATGCGGTCTCAAATAAAAAGTTACCAGAAAACCAGAAGTATCAAAAAGGGGGAAAGAGTACTTCATGGAATTCATAGTGCCAGTATAGTCCTGTTGTGTGAAATAAGTGTGAAGTGGGTAAATAAGAACATCGTTGATAACTTGAAGGTATCAAAAAAGGGACTTGCACCTACCACCTCTCATTCATCTATTTGATTTACACGCAGTTGCTACACATCCATTGCACACCTTTATCATACTCTATAAAAAAGCAGCATAAATATGAAAGCCTTATTTTAGCTGCCGGTACTGCTATAGGAACTGGTTTTGGGTATTTACAAGATACCAATTGATGAAACTTTGTAGGTGGAGTGTTTCCATTCACTGTCCATAAATTGGTAGTGGTCCATTTTTAGAGGAGCTGAAAATGAATCATTATATTTACAGTTCGTCACATTATTCTATAACAAAACTAAGGCAATACACAAGATGAGTGACGAAGAATTAATACAATCTATTGAAGATTTAATAAAGCTCGGCAGCGAGGCAACAAGCGAAGAGATAGAAAAGAATGCGCTTGAATTTATAGAGTCACAAAAACATCATTTGCCCAATAAGTTTTTATCCTATAGAAACACCCATAAAAAAGCTATATTGATGGCAGGCGGCTCTGGTGCCGGGAAAAGTGAGACTGCCATAAGTATTTCTGAAAGTGAAAAAATAGATGTAGTCGATACGGATGCTATCCGAAAAATCTGTCCTTTGTATAGTGGGAAAAACTCCCACTTGTTTCAAAAAGCTTCTTCAAAAGGTGTTTCAATTTTAATGAATTATCTTTTCAAACATAACCTCTCTTTTATTCTTGACAGAAACTTTGCAAACCATTATATTCAAAAAAGAAACATAAAAAGAGCGATCAACAGAGGATATGCTATTGAAATAATATTTGTATACAGAGATAAAAATGTAGCCAAAGCCTACACAAAACAAAGAGAACAAATTGAGGGAAGAATGGTTCCAGAGAGTGTGTTTGAGACAAAATACGAAAACTCGATCAAGACTACAAAAAAAATATTGGATGAATTTGACGGCATTTCCTTCAGATACATAGACTTGTCATCACGGGAAATTGTCAAAAATGAAAAAGGGGTAGAAAAGCTCTCAAAACTATACGATACACTGAAACTATAAACCCAACCTCTTAGTGATTTTGTGGGTGACTAAAAAAAGTACGGCCCTGCATCTCAAAAATTGAAAAGTGTGCTATCAGTAAATCAGGGGTTTGTTCATAATTTTAGTGGGGACTTGAACCCTCGACCTCCGGCTTATGAGTAAGCTAGACAAACTGGCAATGTCCTACTAAACCCTTCTGACAGACCTGTTTCATAAAACAATTGGGACAAAAACGGGTCTTTTTCTGGTGGTTCTCGAGGTCATTTCATAGGGTTTACTTGGACAAACATTTGTGAACGATACTTAAAATTATTTTAAAGAAAAAACACACTATATCCTCCTTCAAAACCTTATAAAGTTATATATTTTATAAGGTTTTACTCCTCATATTCACTTACGTTAAAATCGCAGGCTTCTTTTCTCGCTTTACATCGTGGTATAGTATAACTATCGCCACTCAACAAAGAATCATATTGTATGTAAGCCTCCATCCTGGCGCTTGTATTAAAAATTATTTTTCTAAAATATTTGTCATTAATTCTATTATTTATAATAGGCTGTTCTATACAAACTCTAAAATAACTTTCACAATCAAGAGGAGCGACTACTTGATTATGTATTTCTTTCGCCTTGCTTGGATCTTTCAGCATTTTTTGTTTTGCTCTAGCTCCCTGCATAGCAATATCTATATGTATAGGATGTTTGTCTTTATACGTCTTGTATATCCAACGCTCAACATCATCCCTCACACCATTATTGTTGGAGTCTATTCCAAGAAGTGTTGAATTATTAATTTTAGGGTCTGGTTCAGGTGGAAGAATATGTCCGTTTATGGTTTCGGAAAAAGTATTTGAAGTTAAAAGTAATAATACGAGTCCAAGTCTTTTCATGATTTATTCCTCGTATTTGCTTGTGTTAAAATCACATTGTTCCTTCATCTCGCTAATCTCAGGAAGGGCATAGCTATCACCACTAAGCAATCTATCGTACTGCAAATACACATCACTTCTTGCTTTAGTGTTAAAATATTTACTTTTTACAGGAACATCAATTCTTTCATTAACTAATACTGGTTGCTTAAAAAACTCCACATAATTTTGATAATATGAAGCACAAAAATAAGGACTATTGACTTTTAACCTTATCTCTTTAGCCCTCTCAGGAGTCTCCAATACTTTTTTATAAGCTCTTGCAGCCTGCATAGCAATATCTATATGTATAGGATGTTTGTCTTTATACGTCTTGTATATCCACCTCTCCACATCATCCCTTACACCATTATTGTTCGTGTCTATTCCAAGAAGTGTTGAATTATTAATTTTAGGGTCTGGTTCAGGTGGTAGAGTGTGTTCATTTATGGTTTCGGAAAAACTTGCAAGTGGGTATAACCATAAAAGAAATAAAAATAATAGCTTTTTCATCTTTTATTTCTTGTCGTATTTAGTTGTATTAAAATCACAATATGCTTTTAAGGTTCTAATTTTTGGTAAAGCATAACTATCTCCACTCAAGAGACTATCATATTGCCAATACATATCTTTTCTTTCTTTAGTATCAAAGTAGATATTAAAAATAGAAGGATTAATATCTTTTTTCATCAAAAGTGGCTCATTGAAAAATTCTGCATATTCTTTATAATACCAATTACAATGTATCGATGAATTAACCTTGCTTCTAATCTCTTTAGCTCTTTCTGGTGTTTCCAGCACCTTTTTGTATCCTCTTGCAGCCTGCATAGCAATATCTATATGTATAGGATGCCTATCTTTATAGGTCATATATATCCAACGCTCTACATCATCCCTCACACCATTATTGTTAGAGTCTACTCCAAGAAGTGTAGAGTTATTGATTTTAGGGTCTGGTTTTGGTGGCAGAGTGTGCCCGTTTATCGTTTCAGTAAAACTTACATGTGGGTATGACCATATAAGGAATAAAAATAGTAGCTTTTTCATAATTTCTCAGACATCTTTATATACGGTGTTGTATTAAAATCACATCCTTCTATCCAACTTTCATCAGGCCAAGAACTCTCAAAAACCATTCCACTCAAATTTTGATTATATTCTCCATAAGCTCTTGCTCTTTGTGCAGTATTGAACTGAACTTCTTCTCGCTCTCTAAGCTCTTTTATCTCAGTTTCAGAATCTCTAAGAATCAGTGGTTTTCTACCAAATGAATTTGCCCATTCTGTTGTAAATACATATTGACATAGAGAAGATTTTTCAGCTTCTTTATTTCTTTCCCTGGCCTGACTTGGATCCTGAATAATATAACGAAATGCTCTTGCCTCCTGCATTTTCAATGGTATCATAATTGGATGGTCATTCTTATATCTATTATATATCCATCTTTCCACATCATCCCTCACTCCATTATTGTTGGAGTCTATTCCAAGTAAAGTAGAGTTATTGATTTTTGGATCTGGTTCAGGTGGTAAAGTATGTCCATTTATCATAGTGGGGGTTTGTTCCTCAGCATTCAATGAAAATGTTCTTAAAATAAATATCGCAATAAGGATTATCTTTTTCATTTAAGTTCCTTTAACAACTCTTTAACCTCTTGACTACAGAGCATAAGTCCTACTTCATCTGTCGGAACAGAATAAACACCTCCACTCAAATAATAATTATATTTAGCATATGCTCTGGCTCTTTGAATTGTATTAAAAAGTATTTTTATTAATCCATTTCCTTCCTTAAATAAAATTTTTTCAATTACAGCATATTCCTTATTATTGTAAACTCTTTTCTTTAGAAGTTTTACTGATATCTCACAGTCAGTTGCATTATTTAAAAACTTCATTGTATCCTTGGCTTTTTCAGGTTCCTGAATAATAATCTGTGCTGCTCTAGCTTCTTGCATTGCAATTGCTCTTACGATAGGATGATACGGTATTGCATTCTCTTCACATACTTCTCGTCCAGCTTTAAAGATACTTCCATCATCTAAAACAACATCATAAGGCTCTTGATGACAAGGCACGTACTCATCATATGTCTCATATATCCAACGCTCCACATCATCCCTCACACCATTATTATTTGAATCGATACCAAGAAGTGTAGAGTTATTGATCTTAGGGTCTGGTTCAGGTGGTAGAGTGTGTCCGTTTATGGTTTCGGAAAAACTTACTATCGGGTATAGTCCTATGAGCAGTATTAAAAATATTTTCTTCATATCTTAATCCTCATATTTAGTTGTATTGAAGTCACAAAGTTGTTTGCGCTCACTGCACCAAGGAATAGTATAGCTATCACCACTAAGTAAAGTATCATATTGCCAGTATTTTTCTAATCTTTTTCCCGTATTAAAATAGATTTTTTCCCTAAAATATTTATTGTTTATTCTAGTATTTTCATCTATAAACTGAAGCTTTCTTCCATCACTACATCTTCTATAATACAATTCACAATCAAGAGGAGCATTCACTTCATCATGAATCTCCTTAGCCCTCTCAGGCGTCTCAAGCACTTTTTTGTATCCTCTTGCGGCCTGCATAGCGATATCCATATGGATAGGATGCTTATCTTTATATGTCTCATATATCCAACGCTCCACATCATCCCTAACACCATTATTGTTAGAATCAATTCCAAGAAGTGTCGAGTTGTTGATTGTAGGATCTGGTTCATGTGGAAGAATGTGTCCATTTATGGTTTCGGAAAAACTCAAATGAGGATATACACATATAAGGAATAAAAAGACTTTTTTCATTTACGTTTCTTTAATAATGTATCTACATCAAATTCACATTGTGCTTTAAGTTTAGATATTTTTGTTGCAGGAAATACTCCTCCACTTAATATTTGTTCATGAAGTAAATAGCCTCTTATCCTTTCTTTAGTATTTAGTTGAATAGATTTAAATCTTTTTGAGGTTAATATATATTCGTTTTTATTCAATAAAAGTGGATCACCTAAATATTTTGCGAAAACTCTAAAATAAGACTCACAATCTAAGGCCGCATCCATTATTTTATATGTCTCCCAAGCATTTTCAGGGTGTTCTATCACTGCATTATAGGCTCTTGCCACCTGAAAGCCTATCTCTATGGTAATCTTCTCTTTACTGTATGTCTTGATGATGTAGCGTTCCACATCATCTCTCACACCATTATTGTTAGAATCAATTCCCAAAAGTGTTGAGTTATTGATTTTAGGATCTGGTTCAGGTGGGAGTTCATAACCGTTAATTGTTTCCGAAAATAGGAATGTACTCAGTATGGAAAGTAAAACTAGAATATATTTCATTTAACTCTTCTCCCTTTTGATGCTTTAATTATAGAGAAAAGTTATAAATACTTCCTGTTGCTTAACCTTATAAAGTTATATAATTTTATAAGGTTTTTTCCTCCCCACATTTGCTTGTGTCAAATTCAGAAAATAATTTCATTTCTACAGTTTTTGAAATTCAAGTATATATACCCCATGTCTTTTATATGGAATAGTAAATCCTTTTGTACCTTTATATTCATATTCCTCATAAGAAACTTCATCCCAAAAGTCCCTTCCAATAAAAATTGGTTCTGAATATTTTTGAAACTCTAAACCTAAATTTCTCCTTTCCTCGTAACTATCTATGTAGTCAGGAAATTTCACGTCCAACTCCAAAGGCATATTATCAATCATAAATACTGTTCTTTCTACTGAATCTTCAGGAACCTTATTCTTTATCTTTCTCTTCCATACATCTGCATACTCTACAGATCGAAGCTGCATATTAGAGATATCCTCACCATTGTGCCCTTTTAACTTCATACCATAAAGATTAGAGTTTTTATCTATGACTATGAGTTCATTATTTACTATCTTAGTGGGTATAATGGTAGTTTTTGGTACTTTAATGAGAAAGTTTACTTCTCCTTTATTTCCTTTAAAATCAGTTGCTTTCATTGTTATAGTATGAATTTTCTCTTCCATATCCATAGGTACATCCCATAGTATGTCTACTCCATCTATAATCCCAATCAGATCCTCACCTAAATCTGAACGCCTCACGATCATCATTCCATTAGGAGGATCAATAAGTTCATATTTTAAATCTATCTTTTTTGATAATACTCTAAAATATATAGATACACCTCGGATTGCTCCTCGTCTTTGTTGTAAAGGAGGTTCTATAAGCTTAATTTTGTTATTTTGATGTATTACTATATCATCAGGATTGTAGCCATTATAATTTTGTACTTTTATTTTAATTTCATTAGAAATGACATTATTCAAAGAAGCGCTTACAGTAAAGTTACCCTCTAATGCCATAAAATGATCATAATAAAATCTAATTCTTTTACTTGTCTTATTCCAAGTCACTAAATCTGTTACTTCTTCACTATTGCCATCACTATACGTAGCCATTACCTTTATAGGTGCTTTTATATGGTGTTCATCTTTGTTTTTCACAAACCTTGTTTGTTCTGTACTAAGTAACAAGCTTTCAAGTTTTGGTTTTTCTATTTTTGGTATTTCCTCATTTGCATAGCATCCATTAAAGACCAATAGTAAAACAAACATTGCATTTTGTATAAAATTAAACACAAGATACCCCCCCTTGAAGTATTAGTGTATTTATTTTAACTTCTTTATATTTGTTTTTGTTGATGTTTTAGTTTTTTACATATCACATAAAAATACAAAAACTACTTCTCCCCATACGACCTAATTACACCAAATAGTATAAAAATTAGAGACAAAAATCGAGACAAATTTGGGACAAAAAATTAGACTCGCGGCTCAAATAATGGAAAATATAACAATGTGAATTATTTTTATTGATCTTCAGAATGCTAAGTAAATAAGGGGATTGTTAATAATTTGGATGGTGTCAAGAGAGGGACTTAACAGTTTCCCGACACTCATCGAAAACACTCCCATTTATCGTATCTCTGGGAATATAATCGTTTCAAAGTTCAGAACTTAGTTCTGATAAAGTTCTGAAAATAATAACCAAATTTTTCTAAAAATAAGATTATTTTTCATTTCTAATATATACTTTTACCATAAAGCTTTTTTCGTTTGGTTTTTATAAGAGGAAGTGAGAGTTTTTGAATAGTATCAGCCCATATTACACTGATACCTCTTCACATCTGTTCTGTGATGCGATACAGAAAACCATCTCTATTGTTAAACTGCTCTCACACTAATTCCAAAAAAATCAGATGCCAATCCAATATATGGATGGCGGTTCCTATCCTTCCTAAGTCATACACATAAATGACAACAGCAGAAAAAGACTAACTTTGATATGGAGGGGCGGACATCTGTTCGGTAGTAATATCGAAACGAGTGGAAAAGATGGAGTGAGTGCGGTAAGTGGTTCAATTCTCCAACATAAGTCCCGCTCTTGTGGCATATGGGTGCTATACAATTTCTTGATACAGAGTTTGGAAACAAATCAATCGGTGAAACGGGGAGCCCTATCGATTGGAAGTATGTATCTTTTCACTTTTCTTTTCGGAGTGAGGAATGCGAAAACCCCATTTTTAGGGCTTTATGGTTTTAGATACTCCTACACAGGGGTTTCTTATGCCTTTTATCAGGATGGGGATAAAGGGGTTTGCCCCTTTATCGCCAAGAAGTTCAAGCACAAAGGCATAAGATACAAAAAGATGGTTATTCATTTGGAGAATATTTATATACCTTTATAAAGAATACTTGTTTTATATATATAAAATAATTTTGTCGAAAATCGCCTTTGAAGCCCTAATTTTCGGTCTGATATTGATTTGATGTGATTTGAACTTCATCTACACTGTAAGTCTTCGTTTCAATTGGTTCAAGGTCATCATCTTTAAAAATCGCATAGTTATCACCATCACCCACTGAACTTTTATATATAACACCATCAAAACCACAATGCTTAATGAATTCACATAAATATTGGCTTGATAAATATTCCAAGTGTGCTTCTCGTGGTAAGATAGGCTTCGATAGTTCCTCTCCTAAATGACATAGGTAATCTAAATCTTTGAACATTTGATTTAATCCATCATCATCAAAAGTAAATGGTGATATGGTTTCTCTTGGATCTCGTAAATCAGCAAGATTAAGATTACCCTTTACTTCAAATTTAGCTACTGTAATTTTATCACCTTTATGAGGTCTTATTTCTGCAATTGCTGTTTTTGTATTTGATGCAGTATATAAGTATGGAATTCCAATCGGATTAGCTCTTCCAGCTGACGAATATCTTTCGGGAGGTTTTCCCATTTCTTTAAGAGGAATTTCTTCTATATCTTCATTAACTCTTGAACGATATAGATACTTTGGAATGTATTCATTGGAAATAATAAGATTAGTCAAGAGACCTTCTAAATGTTCCTTATTGGGAGCTTTTAAAGGAAAATATCGATTGTAATGTTTAAGTTCTTTTTTAAATTCTTGCCAATTAGAAATCTTTGTAGTATCACCATTTTCTCTTGCTTGAAAATTTTTGTAGATTTTTATTTCTAAAATACTCTCTACAAGCAATAATGCTATCGCATCATCCATATGTGTAAAAAGCTTCCAATCATTATTAATTACCTCAATAATTGTGTTCCCACTTTCTACCTCTTCATACAAATCAAATATTGGCTGAAAGTAATCATTTAGTAATGAGGCATCAATTAAACTAACATTTTGGGATTTACAAAATTCACACGTTCCAATAGTCTCAGATTGTTGAATAATAACATCACTCATAAATTTATCATTAAAGCAATGAGTGCAACAATTGTTCATTATTGCCTACTTAAAAAATCTGCAAGAACTTCAATATGATGCTGCATCGACAACTTCTTCACATATCCAAGTCCTGGAAAGTGCCCTTCATTATAGAATTTTTTATATATGGCATAAGCATTACTTTTATAAATTTGGTCATCATTATCTACTCGTTCTACCATTTTATATAATGCTTCCGCAAACTTACCTGCCGGGTCGCTTGGTGTTTCATTTGTATCTGATTTAAAATGACATATATTCATTTTTTCATCTTCATTTATATAAGTCAAATGAATTGCCACAGCATATGCTGGGCCTCCACTTTCAGAGTATTCATTACCAACTATAAGAAAATCACCGAAACCTTGAAGGTCCATCTCTGTATATGTTAAATGTAGTTCAGAAAACTTCTCATCATCAGGATAATCTTTATTTCTATTTCGCTTAAAGCCATCTTTTAATAATACTCTCTCAACACCTTCTTTTTTAAAAGCTCTTCGATATAAAATTTCTTCATCAATAAATATATGCTTTTTTACATTATCAAACTGATTTACAAGTGCTGCTAATTCTTTTTCTTTTGGATAACCATTATGGATAAAAGCAATAGTTTTATCCATAAATTTATTTAAAAAACTTTCAATATATATCAAACTACTATTAGCATTTACAATACACCCAATACAGTAGTTGTCATAGTCAGATAGTATATCATTAATAATATTTTCTTCAATTGGAAGTGGATTATTTTTAAAATCACCCTCACTTGGATTAATAACTAAAACAAATGAAGCCGAATGCTCTTTTAATTTATTAATCGCCTTGCTTAAAGAAGTCAAATTCTCCTTTACTGGCTCAATAATTGGAACCATAGAAGCATCTTTGATTAACTTCGCATTCTCCCTAAGCAGAATTAGCTCGTATTGTTTTCCCCTCAGATACGGATGATACATTGACTTTTCCCTTATATAAACAGCTTTTTAACTTTTGTATTTAAAGCCTTTAAGAATTCTTGCTGTTGCTGAATGTTTAAATCTTCCTCTATTATAGCTATTTTTAAACTATCAGGAAACTTTTTGATGTTTTCTACCAATTTTGTATGATTTTTTCGGGCTTTCAATGCTTTTAAGACTTCTTGATGAGCCTGTTCTACTGGCAAAGTAATGAATAATTCCTTTGAAGCAGAAAATATTTTTGTGTTTGGAACATCTGGTATATATCCGAAATTATTTTGAATAACTTTTAAATACTCATCTTTTCTAAGCATATTAAACAATGCTTCTTTATCAAGTTTATTCAATCTTGATTTGGCTTTACGAATTGTTTTCAAAGTATATCTATCTGTTAATACAATAATACCTATGTCATCATCTACCAATGTCTTGATAGTATCTACTTTTGTTTCTACTGATACGATATTCACATATTCAAAAACTTTCTTATAGTTTTCAATTTGCTTTGGAAGTCTTTCAAAAGTATCCAAGTCAGTCTTTATCTCATAGATATGAGAAGTCCCGTTAAATATAACTATATCTGCTTTTGAAGTTTCAACCCTCAATTCTGTAAATAAAGAAGAAGACTTTATTGAATGCCTTCCAATAAGAATTTTTTTGGCAATAGCATTTTTAAAAACATACTCATTACGATAGTTTTTTAATAGTTGTTTATATGATTTTTCAAATAACTCTCCAAGAGTAGTATTTTGAGAAATTAAATCACCTAAACCTAACTCTTTAACAACATTAGACAATCTATCTGTATTCTGATTTATGTTGATAAAACTATTGAGTATCTTTGGAGTAAAAAGATAAGAAAGGGATGTATTATATTCCATTTTACATACCTCCTGTCTCTTTTTTTTGAGTATTTTAACATTATTTTTCAAAATAGCATAAACCAAAACTTTACTTAAAATAAAATTTAACAAGGCTGTTAATAACCTCTACAAAAGTTAAACCTGTGAAGTTTTTGTCAAAACCTTATACTCTGCATCAGGTGCAGCTCTTAAAGTATGCTCAAAGTGATGTTCGGCACATTTGATTTTAAACCACTCTCTTGCTCTTAAATCAAGTTCATCTTGACTTGTTTTAGTCTCACCCACAAAATAAAGAGTTCTTTCCAATTTGCCGGTCATAGGGTTCTTTTCTTCTTTAATATAACCCCAGTCAGGGTTATAGTTCCCTATCGGTGTAGGGATATGAAATTTACTTGGGAGTTTTACAAAGAGTTTGATGTTTGGATTATCTACAAAATGCTTTGTAAAGTCTCTTTCGTTATCACTATCCACAACAATACTGTCATAGACAGATTTATCACTCACAATATCCACGATTTTATTTTCAGGCACTTTGGTTAGGTCCGCAAATAACGACTGGTCATAGTAGAGTATAGCCCCATTTTCATCTTTCAGCTCTTCATACTCTATACCGCTAAGCAGGAACTCTCTTTTCTCATTATTGATGACTTTCGATACTTGATAGATAAAGTCCTGTGGATTTCTGATAAAGTCTTCAAGCAAGTAATCATCCAATCCTTCCAAAATTTTCTTGATTGAAATAGTTGTAAGGTTTGTTTCTTTTTTCAATTCCTCTATGAGGTTTGGAAGGTCTCCTGTATAACCGCTTGTATTGATAATACCGCTATCAGGAGTATTTGCTCCAACACCACTGCTTTCACTCATTGTAATCTCAAAGGTATCTATTTGATATACAATTTCATTGATTTCTACCGTGTCATTGATTGTATCAATACAGTTGTCAATTAATTCATCACTATCAAACTCTATTTTATACCGTGTTCTTGTAGATATTCTTTCCCAAAGCTCTTTAAACTCTTTACTATCCAACACATCTTTTTTGAGTTTGACAAGAGGTCTTTTATTATTGCCATTATCAGGGGTGATTTTCTTCTCACCTTTAAAGAACTCATTCTCATACTCTGTTTGTAGTCTTGATACAAACTCTTCATAACTCTCATTGGATACGACTGAGAGAACATTGATTTTTTTATCAAATACCCTACTTCCATCACTATTGACACTGAGCCTTAATCCCCGTCCTATCTCTTGCCTTTTTTTGATATCAGAAACTGTTTCATTCAAAGTCGAGATTTGGAAAACATTCGGATTATCCCATCCTTCTTTTAATGCGGAATGAGAGAAGATAAAACAGGTCTCTTCTTCAAACGACAAGAGCTTTTCTTTGTCTCGCATTATGAGGTTATAAACATCTTTTTCAATCTCTCTATCCGTCTTATTATTCCCCAACTCATCCTTATAGGTGATTTCACCGCTTTTCTTATTGACTTTTTTAGAGAAGTATCCGTTATGAACCTTGGATTTATCTTTCATCTTGAAGTGTTCATATTCAAGCTTTATCTCATCAAAGAGCTTTTCAAACTCCTCTTTTATCCATCCATCATTGACATAGTTATCCACTCTGTCGATAAAGAACAATGATAAAACCTTGATATCCAATCCTCTATCAATAAATTCCTGCTGTTTATCGAAATGAAGTCTTATTGTCTTTTCAATTTGAAGCTTTTGTATCTCTTTTTTTGAAGCATCATTATCTTCACCCTGTGAAAATACTTGATGGTTTTCAAATTCTATCTGCTTAGTTGAAGTCATTATATTCATAAGCCGATAGCCCTCATAGATACTGTTTTTGGTCTTTCTTTCCAGTCTATCGCCCTGTCTGATAGTGATAATATCTACTGAAACCTCTCCACTTCTATCTTTTACAAAACACTCTATGTTCGCATAGAAAGGTTTGTTTTTGTTATTGTCTTTACCTATCTCTATGACCCTGATATGAGGCTTGTTGAAGTTAAACTTCTCTTTCATCGAGACAACTTCGATTTTCTTTACAAGTCCTCTCTGATAACTTTCATATGGAGACAGTCTATAAAGCAGATTATAGTAGTTCTTGTGTGTTCCGCTGTACCTAAGTGTAAAGAGTGGATTGAGTTCAGCGATAGATTTTTTACTTAAATCACTCTCCATATTTTGAGGTTCATCAAGTATCACAACAGGTCTTGCTTTTTGAATGTAGCTTATCGGAGTATCTTCAAATCCATCTAAATCATTTTGTTTGATGACATTAGTCTCTTTATTGAAAGAGTGTAGTGTCATCACCATAATATTGATATGAGTATCCCTACCAAATGATTTAACCTGATTTGGCTTTCTACTGTCATACTCATAGCAGCTTGATACAACACTTGAATAAAGTTCTTCAAAATGGTCTTTGGTGATTTGGTAGCTTTTAAGAACACCTTCTTTGATGGATATAGACGGAACGATGATAATAAACTTAGTCCATCCATACTTTACATTGAGTTCAAAGACTGTCCGTAAATAGGTGTATGTTTTACCTGTTCCAGTTTCCATCTCGATAGAAAAGTCTAAGCTATCATTCCGCAGCTCAAAGGGGATATTGTTCTCTTCTTGTATCTGCTGTAAATTCTCAAATACTCTTTCTGTTGTGATATTCAAGTTATTTCCAAATACCCCATACTCTCCCATAAGTAAAGGCAGGTCTTGTTTTTTCGGCTGTCCTTCAAAAAGCCGTACAACAGACCTTATGGGAATAAGTTGAAACTCTTGATTTCCGTCAAACTTGAACTTCATTACATCGTCTTTAATCGGAATGTTTTAGATAGGTTCTGCTTATCGCTATCACTAAGGTTGTTATCAAAACAGATAAAGAGGGTATCATTTGATATTCCAGCAAACTCTTTATGAGTAGTTATCTCTGTATCGACTTTATCAAAGGTGATATAGAAGAACTTACTTTTCTTCACATTATCAGTTATCTTATAAATTTTACACTCTGTGATATCTTCTATAACTTCTATATCACTATTGAGGCTATACCCCTCTTTGAGGATATTCTCATAGATTACATTCAACTCTGTATAACCATCTACCATACTCTCATCATAGACAGTTGATGTCTTGAACTGCTGTCTTAGCTTTTTGATAATTTCATCTTTATCACTGTCTCTATTGACTTTGATAGCCTCATTCACTTTATAGTTTGAATTATCTAACTTAAAGACTTTAAAGCCACCATCAAGAGGCTTAGGATTTTTTCCATAACCATTGATAACTCTTCTTACTCTTTCTTTTGTTATTTCACTGATTACAGTAGGCTTCTTAATCGATTTTAAAAACTCATAAGCTACCTTCTGCCCCTTCTGCTTCGGGTCTAATACCTCTTGAAGTTGAACCAAAATAAACTTTATATCTTTATTCTCTTCTCTGTTTAATTCCAAAACAGCTTGTCCAGTCGAACCACTTCCACTAAAAAAATCTAACACTATATCATCACTTTTAGCATTACTTAATCGAATTAAATTTGATATTAATATGGTTGATTTTGGATTACTAAATATATTTTTCTGACCATCAAATATTTTTGTCATTACATCATTTGCTTCTTGGTTATAACCAAATTTGTCGTGGCTCCACCAGTTTGTAGCAGATTGCCCCTCTTCTTCTCGTTCAAATCTATAATATTTTTTTCTTGGAGCACCATCACCATTTTTAGGAAAAATTATTCTATTATCTTTTAATAGTTTCTTAAATGTTTTTTCCTCCCCCATCCATATTTCATCATAGATTTTTCCAGAAGGAGTTTTAATTTTATATTGACTTCCACCTTGGTCTGAACCTACTTTCCAAGGCTTCGTAGCCCAATCCCCCTTTGGGTCATTGTCTGGATTTGAAAAATCACCTGTTAATTCCAATTTCCCAACACCAGATTTTTTATATTCTTCTTTATTTTTAGAATAAACCAATATATGCTCAGCAACTAACCCAATCATTTTTGTCTTGTCATTTGGCTGATTATGTCTTCTCCTCCAATGAATATGACCCTCAAAATTTTCTTCCCCGAATATTTCATTACAAATTCTTTTAAGATTATCGACTTCATTATCATCTATTGAGATAAAAATGACACCGTCATCTTTTAGCAGAGTTCTACTCAAAAGAAGTCTCGGGAACATCATATTGAGCCATTGGGTATGCTTTCTTCCCTCTTTTGATTTTTTGGATTGGGTAGTCTCACCACCAACTTTTTGACCAGTAATTTCAAGATAGTTTTCAAGGGGAGTTTTAAAGTTGTCAGGATATACGAAGTCATTCCCCGTGTTATATGGAGGGTCAATATATATCATTTTGACACTGTTTTTATAGCCTGATTGCAGCAGTTTTAGAACTTCAAGGTTATCACCCTCTATGATAAGATTTTCGCTTGTATCAGGATTAAGGCTATCTTCTTTTACATACTTCAAAGTCCCGTTTGAAGGTGTCTGAATACTTTTATAGCAGTTCTTTTTACCTACCCATTCAAACTTATAGCTTTCATTGTCTGTTGCTATCTCTTCACCTAAAAGAAGCTGTAAAGCTTTGAAATCAACTTCACCATCCCTTACTATATCAGGGAATATTTCTTTTAGTCTTTCAATATTATCTTTTGCTGTATCACTACTTTCCAAATTTACCATTTCCGCCATAACACATCCCAAATTTTAATTCAAGTATTTTAGCTTGAAATGGATATTAGGCTACTGAGGAAATACCAATCAAATAAAATGGACTATTCTTCACACTCCCAAGACACTACTTTCACACCTTCAAAAAATTCCTGAACAGAGCAGTCAAGGATAGCAGCAATTTTATACAAGTGCGAGAGGTTAAAATGTTGATTATTCAGATATAACTCTCCTTGGCTAATTAGTCCCGGAGATTTAAGGCACATCTTTTGAGATAGTTGAAGTTGTGTCAGTCCTTTTTCTTCTCTTTTTTTCTTAACATTACTACCAACTGTTTTATAGAACTGTTCAAGTTCATCTTCCAAAGTGTAAGCCAATTTTATTTTCCATTAAGTTTATGGATAATGATAGTTGGTTATAATCTTTCTCTCAAATAGTAATTACTATGTGAATTATCTACATTTAAGGGAAAATCAATGAAAAAAATAATCTTAGTTCTTTCTGCTCTTGCTACACTATCAATGGCAGGAAGTGTTGAAGAAGACAAAAAAGCTTGTGATAATAACAACCTACAAAGTTGTTTAAGCCTTATGGAAAGATATAGTGAAGGCAAAGGGGTGAAAAGAGACCTATATCAAGCTTACCAAGCTATGTATAAAATAGGTGCTATTCTTGAAAAAAAATGCGAGAATGGTCATAAAAAATCTTGTACCGCACATCCATCAATAAAAGAACAATTAAATTTTTTACCTGCTACCTTTATCTTTGATGGTGTTTTTTCGGGAATGACACAAAATGAACTTTTAGATAGAAAGTTTGAAAAAAGAACCGATGGTTTATATAATGTAGAAACCGGCACTATGAATACGGCTATATCTACATTATATGGGGGCAAAATCGAGGGAGACTTTTTAACATACTCGAAAAATATTTTAAATAAAAAAGCAATTGTCAAAATTTTTCTTACAGAAAAAAGTAAAAAGGTTTATGCCGTGATTGTTGAATGGAAAAATAGCGGTATTGATTTTGGTTCAACTGTTAAATCTTCCCTAAGTGATACTTACGGTTCTTATAATTCAATAGATAAACTTCCACCGGCAGTAATGAATGGAAAAGAATGGAAACCAAATGAAAGAGCCACTGTTTCATACTATTTGGCAACGGATGAGATGATGAATATGAATACATATCTTACTTTTGTAGATAAAATTTATTACAAACAAAACAAAGAAGAAAAATAATCCCCCCTAATTCCCCCATTGGGGGATTGGTGCTACGATTATACCCATCTTTCAGACATCATAGCACTCTAAAACAGACCCCATAACTTCTTGGACCTGCTAACTTTTTGAAGCTCTCTAATATACTTATTTAACTCTCTTTTCTGTTTGCCTATACCCATATAATGAGGTAGGTTGTTGAACATAGATTTTAGGGTATGAAATTTTTTACCGTTGGAGTTCTTAAACGCTACCTCTAATTCTCCTTTGAAAAAAAGGAAAGTATCCTTACCTAATCTAAAAGTCCATTTCTCCCGTTCATCTTTAAAAAGTATCAAGGTCAGGAACCTTGAAATATCTAAGGCTATACCTCTTTTACCAATCTTTTTAAACTCCATTGGTCTGTCAATGTTCTTTCCCTCAGTATGTAGAACTACGATTATATCTTTGTAATTCACTAAGGCATAGTTAGAAATATTTTTTTTTCTTCGATACTGTCGTTTTCCTTGACTTAAATTGGTTTGGTAATGCTCTGATACCTTTTTTAGTATTTGAGCCGTTTTATGGCTCTTTTTAGACGGTATATGAGTTATCTTGTAATAGTTGTATCCCGTTCCGACATAAGCCAATAATAGCCCTGTAAATTCTTTTAATGTTTCCGCTCTTTTCATAATGATTTTACCTCCTTTGGTAAAAAGCACCTAAAAAGAAGCGGACATTCACCCAATCGCACAGTATCCCGTTTCATACGGTATGTTCTCACATAGAGCGATAGAAGTCTCTCGACGACTGACACCTCCTGAACACTCCAAAAGTATTCAAGGGGTGCCAGCCCCATAATTATAAATCGCCTCGCATAGCCTTTTGAGTGATAGTTTTATTACAAGATGCCACTCTTGTCTATCATCTAATTTTCACGACACTCCCGCAAAAATTATCATCCTCTCTCAGCTAACCTCTCACACCACCACTTCATAAGAAATCGTTAGGTGTTTGTCTTGTTAGTTATATTTGTCTTACCGCTTTACTTAGATGTTGAGTTATCTACCATACTTCTCTGACGACAGAATATAGAAGCTTCGTATTACTCACCTTCAAAAAGGTTTTCTATGGATAGTATAGTTTCATATCAGTTGAGTTATTTCATCATATAAAGCATTACACGGTTGCCGATTTCATAAATCATCGGCTTTACCTCTTGCCTTGCCAAGAGACCTTTACGGATTAAGCTATTTAGTCTTGATATTTCTATCTAAGCAGTTCTTAACCTGCTTGACTTCCTCCGCCGTGATAGAGTTGTATTCTTTCGATATACCTCCTCTATGTGGATTTTCACCACTTCAAACATAACAGGCACTTTATCGCTTAGGTGATAAAGCACCGTTTCCAAGTCGCCCTTATTCATTTGATATTATTGGGTAAAAGCGGATAATTTCAATCCACAGTCCCCACCACAGCACGGACAAACATATTTCTATGTATCCGGCCGCACGGGATTAATCTACTTAACGGGTTGGCGGCCCGTCATTGGTGATTAACCAAGCGAAGTCTATTTGGCAATATCTTCGCTCTGCGATTTATAATGATTTGGTTGGCAATGTCAATATAGTTATAGTTATTTTATTCTCCTTGTGTATTAATTGACATATCTGTTATAGGTAGTTTTTTTTAAAAACTTCACTTGAAAATAAAAAACTTTTAGCAAATTTTTCATCTTTTTCTCTCTATATTCCATTAATAGGTAAATCAAGCCCCTAAAATAGAGGTTGATACATTGATTGAGGGTAAATTTAAAAAATTTGTAAAAAAAACAAAAGAATAAGCCTATTTTAATATTAGTTAATATATAATCCCATTATCTCTTGTGATGGAGAGTAAATAAACTACCTTGAAAAAGTAGCTTGGAAATTCTTGTTTCCGGGAATAACATCAATAATTCTATACAGGATATAGAATTCTTTTTTTCTTCAAAGGCAATCAAAATAATTATCACTGTTAAGTTTATAGGATAGTAGTGTTTTCACAGGTTTAATTATTTGTCAAATCAAGCACATAATTTCAACTCTGTGTTCAACTCACAGTTCTATGTTCGTAGAACTTTCACATTCATTTAACTATAAAAACCTAAGGAGAAAAAATGAAAACAAATGAAGAAAATATAGTAGTAGATATCAAAGATACAAAAGTTTTAAAAATCATTAATAATATGTTGGCAAGTGATGACTTCTTTCCAGTTCTTGAAGATGATTTAAGAGATATAAGCAAAACTCAAACAATTCACTTTGGAAATATTCAAGAGCTGATGACGTACCTGAATTATGCTTTTGAGAGCAACTCCCATTACTATGATGGGTTGAAGTATCTTTTAGAGGTTGAAAAATTGCCTGTTGCCATTGCCATTGAAAAGATGGATATTCAAAAAGAGAATGAAGATTTTCTTTATAAAGAGCTATTGACTTATTTGGTTCCTGATGTAATGAATAAAAACAATAAGGAGGTAAAATAATGAGTAGCATTGATAGAAAAATTAGAAGAAATAAGAAAAATCCAATGGTGGATGAGTATGTAGAAACTGTAATGACATTTGTATTAAACGGTTCAAAAGAAGATATTACATACTACTCTTATAATAGAGAGTTCTTTAAAAAGAGTGATGAGTTGAGAGTAAAGTTCGCTGGTCTAATTACAAAGCTAATGTTTGACTTGTGTATTAAAGAGATAGAAATATTTACATTTAGCGATATTTTCAAACAAATGATTATTGATATCGAGAAGAATGAGAATATTCAACAAATGAATTTTACCGTAGAAAATGACAAAGTAATGTTTCAAAATAAATTTGTAGGATATAACCTTGGTAAGATACTTATCGGACAATTTATAGTGTATTTTGCCGGATATAAGTTATTTTTCGAAGATACACAAACGAATAAGAGATATTTATTTAAAGATAAATATGATTGTTTGGAGGTGGCATAATGAGTAGTATCATTTTAAAATCCTCAGATAGTCATCCTATGAAAGAAATATTTGAACAATATTTTCTTGTTTTAGATTTTTCAAATGAAAATTACATAATAGAGCTTTCAACATTTAATAGTAATTTTTTTAGTGATGGATATACACTTATCAATAATTATGCTTTGGTTCTAAATGACTTTAAAGATTATGCTAATTCAAAACAAAAAAGGGTTAGATTTATTGAATTTATAAAATACAGTATAAAGCATAGCCAAATATCAGATAGAATAGAATATTTTAACTTTAAAGTGAAAGATGACCATATTCTATTTAAACAAGATGGAGAAAAACAAGACTGGATAAATATGGGTGAATTTTACATAGACAACTATAAAATAAATGTATGTTCATCATATTTATTCTTCACTGACCTGCTTTCAGAAGAGCAATTTATGTATTATGCTGATTAGTATTAAAATAATCCAAAATGGCTAACGAGAGGCTGAGTGAATTCGGTCTCTTGCCCCTATATACAATTTGTCAAAATTAAAATCCATCTTTCCGGATACAGACAGATAAATCAATTACTCATTTTAAGCACCTATAAACTGCTGGCCTCTGCGACCAGCCTATATAGGTCTTAGGACTGAAAAATCAAAAAATGAAGTTTCTAACCTAAAAATTGAAAAATATCTGAATTTTCTCGAAAAAAATTACCTTCAAGTTCTAAATCCCTGCCAATCCCCTCATAATCTATATGATGAACAACCAAAGGATGATAACCGTTCAAGTCTGTATATTCAAGAATATACTGTTCAGCGATATCTGCCATCGTGCTATTTTCATAGACGATAACATCATCGACTTTATCAATCGCATCTTCAATAGTATCGGCTAAACCGTTATCTAACAGGACTTTGACTATCCTGTGCTGCCACGGTTCGATACGCTCTTCAATGAGCTTGATATTTTCGTTAAGAGTATCAATGTTTTCATACTCATCTATCGAGAAGATAGATACGTCTTCCCATTCGTAATCGGTGATAAACCACTCTTCGTGGATACTATCACCGCATAACTCTTCGCCTTTTTCCAATATCACTTTAATATTGGCTTCAAGCTCTTCTGTTTCAAGTGGCAATGTCAGCCACTCACCTACTAAATATCCATTGTTATAAGCTGCTAAATCTGTAAGAAATACTTTAAGCACTCTAACTCCTTTTTTAAATGAGATAGAGTGTTATAGGAGTAGTTTAAGAAAAAATTAAGTTTTAAAGATTTTTTTTGCAGTATTTATAATTTTTGAGAAATCAATGCTGCCAAATTCCATTTTTTCAATGACCTTTTGTAAATCTTTGACATCATAGTTTTCACCGTGCCTACTATTTCCGTATCGTCCAAAAGTTAGATTTCCTTTTAAACTATGTGCCGATAGATATTTTATCTTAGTCTCACCGATACCCTCATAACTTCTTAGCTTGCTTGAAAGTAAATGTTTAAATGAATGAAAATCTATCTGAAACTTATCATTTTCAAGATAGTTCTTATCCACGAACTGCGGTTTGAGCTTTTCATTGAAATCATCCCCGAAATCTTTCCAATAACCACTATCGGGGTAGTAGTTTAGATTACTGAATATCTGTTTTTCACCTTTTTTCTTTTGGGCTTCAACCAATCCCAAAAAACCGCATTCAATAATTTTTGAATGAATAGGAATAAGCCTTTTGGAATTCTCGGTTTTTACCCTTTTATCTTCTGATGACGGATAGATACTATAACAGTAGATACCGTCCTTTTCAATAATGCTATCCGTTGAGAGTTGAGCTATCTCGTTTCCTCTAAATCCCTGAAACATTGCAATGAGGGGAATAAATACTCTTTCAGGTCTATGTTTAAAATTATCTTCAAGTTCTTCATTGAACCAAGTCGTTTTAGCAATCATATCACTAAGTTCTTTTTGTTCAAATCTCACTCTCTCAGATTTCTGTTTAATTTTTTTGAGTTTTTCGCTGTTAAGCCTATTAGTATCAAGATGACCTTTCTCAATCATATGCTCTAAAAATGCCGATACTGTTGTCATTCTATCGCTTATTGATTTATCTGAAAGCATATCAAGTTTAGAAACAGTAGATAGCCCGTCATCAAAAATTTTCATTATTCGTTCAGTGAGTTCATCAACACCCATATCGGCAATCTCTTCTCTACTAAACTCTTCATATATCTTTCTATGGCTTCTTTCTGATATTAAATTTTTAAGCACCCCCGCATATGCTTCGTATGTCTCTTTCTCAATATCATATAGATACTCTTGATTACAAAAATATACAAAAAAATCTATCTCTTTTTGTAATGAACTTTTAAAACTTTTTTCAGATGCAAAGTCTTTTCTCTTGCTGTTTAGATATTCCTCTTTAAGTTCATAAGCCGTCTTTTCATAATATCTTACTTCGTGTTTTTCTTTTTTCTGTTCCATCCGACTTTGAACAGGTATCTCTTGTTGCGGTTGTGTCTGAGCTGATGTATCTTCAACTTCGTCTGCTAAGAAATAAGGCTTTACTTTTCTATTTTCACTTCTTTGGGCATCGCAAGACACAAGTTCATATTCTGCTTTCAATAGCTCTGTTCTAAATATATGTTGGTCTAAATGCTTAATCTCTTCAAAATTAATATTTGACCTTTGTAATATCGAATTTGCCAACTCTTTGGCATTATCACTATCAACATCGTATATTTCGGCATCAATCCTTTTTAATGCCTTTTCGGCTGCCTTTTTATGTGCTCCATCCCTTTTTTTACCCTTTTTGGTTATGTAAGCAAAGGCTTCCCGCCTTAATCTTCCAAGCCCATTATAATCGGTCCAAGCTTCTCTGACATAGTTTTTTATAACTTGTGTAATAAAATCCAATTGTTCAGCTTCATTCATATCCTCTCCCTTACAAAATTCAAAAAGTATATTTATTTTGGGCATTATTGTAGCTAAAATAAATTGTGCCGTTTCTAAATTACCGGTCCTTAAAGATGTAGAGAAGTTCCGTTTTGTAAGAGGGATTTTCCGTTTAAAGAAGTATGTTCCGTGTTCTAAATAGAGATATTTCATTTTCTGCCCTTAGTGTCAAGAAAGTTCAGAAAAAAGTTCAGAAAATCAAAATGACCTATTCGCTTTAAATGCTTATAAGATACGGTTTTATGGGGTTTTTATAAAAAATGAAGTGTTATCCTGGTGTCAAGAGAGGGACTTGAACCCTCGACCTCCGGCTTATGAGACCAGCGCTCTAACCAGCTGAGCTACCTTGACATCGTAGTGAAGAGACGGAATTTTATCTAAAGATACCTTTATTGTCAACACATTTTACAAAAAAGAGGTAAAAAGGCCTTAATATTTTATAGACAACACATTGTTTAGTCTATGTCACTCATATTGTTTAAATAATTTAAAGAAACTTATTGACATTTTTGGAAAAAATCACTACAATGCACCTATAAAAATTTACTCACATATAAAGGAGTCACTATGGCATTTGAACCATTAAAAGACAGACTGCTTGTTCTTCGTGAAGAGCAGTCAAATCAAACCGCTTCTGGGCTATATATTCCAGATACAGCCAAAGAAAAGCCACTGGAAGGAAAAGTCGTTGCAGTTGGTCCTGATGCAAAAGAAGATGGTATTAATGTAGATGATACTGTAGTCTTTGCAAACTTCAGTGGAATGGAGATCATGATCGAGGGTACAGAGTACCTCATATTAACAAGCAAAGAAGTGCTTGGTTTAATCAAATAATTTTAAGGAGATAGTTTATGGCAAAAGAAATATTTTTTTCAGATAAAGCGAGATCAGGTCTCTTTGAAGGTGTAACAAAGTTAGCCGATGCTGTGAAGGTGACCATGGGGCCTAGAGGGCGTAACGTACTTATACAAAAATCGTATGGTGCACCGCACATTACAAAAGATGGTGTTTCAGTAGCACGTGAGATAGAGCTTAAAGACAGCCTTGAAAACATGGGTGCACAACTGGTCAAAGAAGTCGCTTCCAATACTGCTGATGAAGCCGGAGACGGTACAACGACTGCAACCGTACTTGCACACGCTATCTTTAAAGAAGGTCTCAGAAACATCACTGCAGGAGCCAACCCTATAGAAGTGAAAAGAGGTATGGACAAAGCATCTGCTGCCATCATCGAAGAGCTTAAAAAGATCTCTAAAGAGGTCAAAGACAAAAAAGAGATCGCTCAAGTGGCTACGATCTCTGCAAACTCTGATAAGACGATCGGTAATCTCATTGCTGAAGCGATGGACAGAGTAGGGAAAGACGGTGTGATCACGGTAGAAGAAGCCAAAGGGATCAACGATGACCTTGAGGTGGTTGAAGGTATGCAGTTTGACAGAGGGTATATCTCGCCTTATTTTGTCACAAACACAGAGAAAATGACCTGTGAGCTTGAAGCACCTATCATTCTTGTCACAGATGGCAAAGTGACTTCACTGAAAGATCTAGTGCCTATGTTGGAACAGGTACAACAAAGTGGCAGACCGCTTCTTATCATCGCAGACGATATTGAAGGTGAAGCACTCTCGACACTTGTGCTTAATAAACTCAAAGGTGTACTGAACATCACTGCAGTCAAAGCGCCAGGTTTTGGTGACAGAAAGAAGGAAATGCTTAAAGACATCGCTATCTTGACGGGTGCGACACTGATCACCGAAGAGCTTGGTCTTACACTGGAGAAAGCAACACTTGCAGATCTAGGTCAGGCAGCAAGAGTGGTCATAGATAAGGACAATACTGTCATCGTGGATGGTAAAGGTGATTCCAATGCAGTAGCTGCACGTGTCAATGAGATAAGAACACAGATCGGTACGACCAGCAGTGAATACGATAAAGAGAAACTCCAGGAACGTCTGGCGAAACTCTCTGGCGGTGTTGCCGTGATCAAAGTCGGTGCTGCCACTGAGACGGAAATGAAAGAGAAAAAAGACAGAGTGGATGATGCACTATCCGCGACAAAAGCCGCTGTGGATGAAGGTATCGTTATCGGTGGCGGGGCTGCACTGATCAAAGCCAGCCAGGCTGTCAAACTTGATCTTAAGGATGATGAAGCCGTGGGTGCAGCGATCATTTTAAGAGCAGTATTTGCACCTATGAAGCAGATCGCACAAAATGCCGGATTTGATGCAGGTGTGGTAGCCAATAAAATTGCCAATTCAACCGATGCGAATTTAGGATTCAATGCTGCAACAGGAGAGTATGTCGATATGCTTGAAGCAGGTATCATTGATCCGCTTAAAGTGGAACGTGTAGCACTTCAGAATGCCACGTCTGTTGCCTCATTGCTTCTAACAACCGAAGCGACTGTTTCAGATATACCTGAACCTCCTTCGGCACAACCCGATATGAGTGGCATGGGCGGTATGCCAGGAATGATGTAAGTTCATTCCTGACTGACATTCAGAATATAAAAAGAACCTGCTGAACATCCTGTTTGGTAGGTCTTTCTTCATACTCACTACTCTCTTACTTTTTACAATTTTGTACAACTGAATGCATAACCTTTTATAACTGTATAATATTAATAAAAATAATAATATTGATAATTTAAGGAAATCATAGTAAATTGAATGAGATTTGTACAATTCTTTACGAAGGCTTAACACTTCTTTGCTATACTTCCTGCCTCAAAATAGCCTGAAGTATAGAAACATACCTGTCTAGTGCCCCTTCTAATAAGACAATAAGTGTTTCTCTTCTTTGTAGCTTTTTCCTTCACGTTTTAAAGACGAAACGGTATAGGGAATATGTTGGCTATTTTACAATTAAAGAAGAAAGGACGAGAATGGAGTTACAATATATCTTTTTTGGTATAGTGACGGCACTAGTAGTTACTACAGGTGCTATTGTGGCAATGAATAAAGCTAAAAACTAGACAAGAGAAAAGGACAAGACATTCCGACTACGTCCAAATCGAAAAAAGTCATACATTCAATCATAAAGAGTAAAATAGAGAATAATGAATGAAGGGGAAAGCTGTCAAATAGCGTGTTCAGTAGCTTCTCTATGAGCTCTGGTGATTGTCAAATACCTATTACCTGATCAGTTTTTGGAATTCAAAGACCGGTAAGGGTTTTGAAAAATGGTATCCTTGCAGATAATCACATCCATATGAAGTGATCATATCAACCATTTGCTGGTTTTCAATACCTTCCACCACTATTTTCATACCTAAAGTATGTGCCAACTCTATAATCGCTTTTACAATTCTTTGATCTTCTTCGTTCGTTAAAATATAATCAACCAGACTTTTGTCAATCTTTACAATATCTGCGGGGAATTTTTTCAAGTACCCAAAAGAGGTATACCCCGTACCGAAATCATCCAATGAGATACCTACGCCCAGTTTTTTCAATGCAAGAAAGTATTTTACAGTCTGCGCTTCATTGAGCATGGCGATGCCCTCTGTAATTTCAAACTTGATACATTCCGGATCAAGCTGATGCTCAGCCAGTTTTCTCTCTACATGTTGAACGAATTCACCCGTATTGATCTCAATCATGGACACATTGATCGAAACCTCAATACGCTTGAAATTGAACATCTCCCAGCGTTTTTGCTGTTTCAGCACTTCATCCAGTATAAATTGGCCCAATTTCACGATAAAACCTGTTTTCTCCATTAAAGAGATAAAGACATCCGGCGGGATCATACCATATTGCGGATGTTTCCATCGGATCAGTGCTTCGGCCGCTACAACTTCCTCATCTTTGACCCGTACAATAGGTTGATAATAGACTTCAAATTCGCCTCTGTTTAATGCACCCGGCATATCACTATGGAGTCTCAGTTCGTCATAAGCGGCTGTAAATTTTTCAGGTAGGAATATGGTGATGTTATTGTCGCCTTCTTTTTCTGCTTCTGCCAATGCCTTATAGGCATGATCCAAAAGTAGACGAATATGCCCGCTGTCGGGATAGATGGCGATACCTGCTGAAACGGTAAGATGTAAATGTACACCATCCATTTTATAGAATGTGGCCAATTTTTTCTGAATATCTTCTACAAACACTTTTGCCTCATCTATGGAGTGCAAATTCGTTACAGTCAGCATGAAATGGTTATCAAAAGTATGGTACACCGATACATTTGTATTCTTGGTCAAAGTCTTCAGGTATGCAGCAAATTTCTTGAGTACTTTATTGGTCTGTTCATCCCCGATAATGGACCGCAACCTTGAGAGATTGTCCAGACTCATCAGCATTAAAGCCAGTTTATTTTTTTCTAAATGGGCTTTCGAAAAAAAGGCCGGTAGGTCATTGTAGACCTGCAGTTGATTGGGCAAGTGTGTCAGTGGATGCTTAAAATCCGCAGCAGAGCGTTCCTTGGCTTTGCTTAGATCTTGTATCAATAGCACATCACACAAAACCTCCTTTGGCATTTCCATCACGATAGTATCTACATAGACATTTACAGGTATCTCATCCTCGGCTGAGATCTTTAATGTCGCATGAGAATACGTATGTACTTTATCCTTGGGTGATCCAGGCTGCGCATGAATAAATTGCTCTAACCCTAACCATTCCTTTTTGACTTTTATTTGAACCGTGTTTTTAAATGTTTTTAATAAAAAATCACCTTTTAGCTCTAAAATTCGTACCATGGCGTTACTGGCATACATCACTTTATTTTTATCGGAGAGTATCAACACCGCATCATCAGAGATATCAAAGGCTTTTTGAAAAACCTTCAGGTTATTGTCAAGGGTTGCTTTTAATTTCTTTTTTTGTCTTGAAAATAAATAGGTAGAGAGGACACAGAAAATGAGTAAAAGCACTATTGCCACTATTCCATACTCTTCCTGTGTCATTTGCGCTAAAATGTCTTGAAATTTTTCCAATCTGATCTCCATCCCTTAACCCTGTAGGTATTAAACTAACTTATATTATAAATATTAAAACTCAAGTTTTACTTAAACATAAAGCTTCTATTCGTGTTTCCGCATCTTGAACCGTAAATGTTTGATTGAGTTCAATGGCACTCAGTTCAATGGTCTTACCCTCTGCAGATATTTGTGCCCATCCTTTACGACACTGCAGTTTGGGATCATTCATCCTCAATTTTTTATCCATATACTCTAAATACTGACTTTTTTGCTCAAGGATGAACCCCATATTCTGTCTATATTTTTTGTGCATTTCAGGTAACGAAGAAGAAAAACGCTCCAACTTATATGTCATAACTCTTTTAAATTCATCTTCTAAATGTATGAATTTTGTCCGGGTCTCTTTGAGTTGTCTGCTGGGTGAGCTTCGTAACAATATCTCTTCTGTATGCTTCAATTCACGTACAAGATGGTGCAGCTTTTGATGCATCGCATAGGTAAACCGTTCACCCTGCTCATTTAAGGTATAGAGTATCTCTCTCATATCAGGAAGTATCATCTCCATCGCAGCACTCGGAGTCGGTGCACGCAGATCTGCAACAAAGTCGCTGATCATCACATCCACTTCATGTCCGACTGCACTCACTACGGGTGTTTGCATAGCAAAAAGAGCATCTGCTACCATCTCTTCGTTAAAGCTCCACAGGTCTTCTGCACTTCCCCCACCACGTCCTACGACCACGACATCAACCCCTAAACTGTCCGCATAGTGCAGGGCATGGGCTATCTGAACCGCTGCTTCATCTCCCTGTACCAAGGTATCGACGATCACGACTTCCAGTAACGGCCAGCGCTGCTCAATGATCTTCAGCATATCATAGAGTGCAGCACTCTCTTTGGCTGTGACCAATGCTATTTTTCTGATATGTTTAGGTATGGGTTTTTTTCTTTGTGCATCAAAGTATCCCTTTTCCTTTAATCGTTCTTTGAGCTGTTCATAGGCCAATGCCAAAGCACCCTTGCCGTAAGGTTCAACATGTACCGCATAGAATTGGTATTCACCTCTGGGCGTGTAGACGCCTACTGACCCTTCTATGACGATATGCATCCCTTTTTCTATGCGAAATTTTAATTTCGCAACCGAAGAGCGCCACATGACACATTTGATACTGCTCTGCTGATCTTTAATGGAAAAATAGATATGTCCTGAAGTATGATAGGTGACCGATGCCACCTCACCTTCGACAAGGATATGCATAAAGGTGGCTTCAAGCAGTGATTTGATTTTTGTGTTGAGTGAGGAGACACTCATCATTGATTGACTCATGGTACTCCTTTTTTATCTATGCGTTATATTTTTTGTGCAACAAGAAGGGTCGATATACCCATAGAGAAAGATTTGATATATTTCATCTCAAATCCGGCTTCTTCCAACTCTTTGGCCAACATTTCTGTGGTCAAGAACTCTTCTATCGAGTCCGGCAAATATTTATAGGCTTCATAATTCTTGGAGATGAGCCCGCCTACACGCGGAAGCACTTTCTTCATGCCAAAATCCACGATCTTGTCTACCACGCCGCTTCTGTCTTGTTTGGTAAATTCCAAGATCATGACAATACCGTTTGGCTTGAGTGCCCGGTTGAACTCTTGCAATGCCTCTGCCCTGTCAACCACGTTACGGATGCCGTAAGAGATGGAGATCACATCCGTACTCTCATCCGCTATTGGCAGTTTCTGAGCTTTTCCCTCAATGAACTCTGCGAAATCCACTTTTCCTCTTGCCACTTCCAGCATACCTACAGAAGGGTCTATCCCTACATATTTTTCTATATTTACGCCATTTTTTTTGGCCTGTTCTCTCCAGTAGATCAACAGGTCGCCTGTACCCGTAGCGACATCTGTCACCTGTGTCAATTCTTTTTTATCCAGGATCTCAAATGCTTTGTCACACCCTTTTTTACGCCACTGGATATCGATACCAAAACTCAAAACCCTGTTTGCCAGGTCATAGGTGCTTGCGATATCGTCAAACATTGTGACAATTTTTTCTTGTTTTTCTTCTTTATCTGCGAGTTTTTCAATGCCCAATGTTTTTGCTCCATATCATCAAATCTACATCTTTTTTGTCTTGATGTAAAAATTGTAAATTCATAGTTGTATTATAGGTTAAATTATTCGTAGAGAGCTTAGGTGTCTGGTAAATCAGCATCCAATCTATCTTCTCTTTGAGTGCATTTAGCATCCCTTCTCCGCCCTCTACCAAGACAAAAGAAGGTTGCTCTAAAAAATCCAATGTATGGATGATCTCTACCCTTCTCTTCTCAACAGTAAAAAGCGGGATATCTCTATCAAAATTATCTTCTTTGGTATAGATCTTGACGTCAGGTGCCTGCGCTTGGATAAATCTGCAATCCAACGTAGGTCTGTCTTCTCTTACGGTATTGCCGCCTATGAGCAGTGTATCGCACACTTCTCTTAGCTGATGCACATGGGTCAGGGAAGCTTGAGAACTCAAGTAACCCCCACCGATACGCCCGTTGGTTGTCTGTGCAAGTTTAAAAAGTACAAAGGCTCGCTTTTGCCATAAGAGAAAAGACTCTATCAACGCTTGACATGCCTCTTTGAGTACCCCCACACTCGCATTTCCCAACCGCTTCATACCGCCGCCATGCCCTTCTATGGGATCCTCTGTGCCTATCACTACCCTGCGCAATGCAAGTGACTGTAATAAAGAGGCGCAAGAGGGTGTTTTCCCTTCATGCGAACAGGGCTCAAGTGTCACATAAATAGTGCATTGCGCAAAAAAATCTTTGGGAAGTGTTAAAAGAAATGCATGTGCTTTATGGGAATCACAGGGATCGAAATCTACAGATCTGTTTGAGAGTGTTTCATAGGCTGAAAGCAGAGCCAAAACTTCAGCATGTGATGACCCTGCTTTCTGATGCGCCTCGATAGCTAAAATATTGCCCTCTAGCGTGACTACGGCACCAACCGCAGGATTGGGGTAGGTTAAGCCTTGGTATTCCCAGGCTTTATCCAGAGCAAGCTGCATATAAAATTCATCTCTCACAGCAACTTCTCCTTTATGTAAAAGCTAAATCTAGTTCCAGTCAAAATAGGTTTTTGCTGTACCCAATGCTCCATACTCAAAGCTTTCATCACCCTGCTTTGTTTCTACAACGATACCATCGTTATCAGCACTTTTGAGGATCCCTTTTACTTTCTCACCACCTGAGATCTTGAGCTTCACTTTTTCACCGATCGCATTTTGGAAGTGCACAGGTTTTGTGAGTTTTCTTTCTATCCCCGGAGAACTGACCTCCAAACGGTATTTCTGACTCATCGGAGGGTGGACATCTAGAAAAGGGGAGAGTTCGTGAGAAATATGCGCACACAGATCAAGATCCACACCGCCCGTTTTTGTTATCAAAACACGAAAGATCGTCTCTTCAAACTCTGTCACTACCTCTATATCATACAGAGAGGCACCATTGGCTTCTACAATTTTAGCGATTTGTATTTCAAGATTCATCTGTAGACTCTCCGTCATCTTTTGTTTTTCTGGTACTTATTTGTTTAAAAAGATCTTCCATACGACTCACTTTTTCTAACTGATGGTCAAACTCAAAGGTAAGTCTTGGAGCTTTGAACCACCCTTCACTCTGTTTACAATGGTTTTGTATGTACCCTGCTACAGCACGTAGCTGCCGGAGTGCCTCATTCTGCTCTTTCTCATTAAGGAATGAAGTATCAAGGTAGACCTTCGCATCCGATCTACCTTTTGAACACACCACGTCTGTCACTGTCAGTCCGTTGATACGCTCATCATCCAAACTGCCGAGTGCTTCGGGAATAATCTCTTTAAGTACAGATTCTACACGATGCCTTTTAATCTCTTCATGTGTCATCTTTAACCTTTCTTATGCATAATGCGACTGGTCGCATAGGCCAACTTCTGAAATGACATCAGCGTCAGCATAGTCATTTGGACTTTGTTCAAATGACGTCCTATAAAGTAACCTGTTCTTCAACATCTCTAAAGGTTTCGATCACGTCACCCTCTTTAATGTCATTAAAGTTTTCAAGCATGATACCACACTCATAACCGTTCTTCACTTCTTTAGCATCTTCATTGAAACGCTTGAGTGAAGCGATCTTACTTTCATAGATGACCACGCCGTCACGGATCAATCTTGCTTTAGAGTTTCTGGTGATCACACCGTCAGAGACTTTACATCCGGCGATCGTACCCACTTTACCCACAACAAATGTCTCACGTACATCTGCCTGTCCGGTAACTTCTTCAGAAATCACAGGGCTCATCATACCGCCAAGCAATGATTTTACATCATCAAGAAGATCATAAATGATAGAGTAAGAACGTATCTCAATACCCAACTCTTTTGACTTCTTCTTCACTGCACCTGTCGGACGTACATTAAATCCAAGTACAACCGCATGCTCAGATGCATCGGCAAGTGCAAGATCACTCTCAGTCACACCACCCACACCTTCATGAATAATGTTGACTTTGACTTCTTCATTTCTAAGCTTCTCTAGGCTTCCTTTGATCGCTTCAAGAGAACCTTGAACATCTGCTTTGATGATGACAGGAAGTGACTTGAGCTGTCCTTCAGCAATGAGTGCAGAAAGATCATCAAGCGTTGCTTTCGTACTTTTAGAAAGTTGCTTAGTTCTATCATACTCCGCTCTTTTTTCAGCCAGTTCACGTACTTCTTTATCTGTATCCATCACAATAAGTTCATCACCCGCCCCTGGCACTTCATTCAGTCCTACGATGGCTGCAGGTGTACTTGGTCCGATCTCTTTAACATTACTTCCGTCATCCAATTTAATGGCTTTAATACGTCCGTATGTCTTACCTACGATCACATTGTCACCTATGTGCAATGTACCGTTTTTAATGATCACATTGGCCACTGGTCCAAAACCTTTTTCAAGAGAGCTTTCAACGACAACAGCTTTTGCTTTTCTGTTTGGATTGGCTTTGAGTTCCATCACTTCTGCTTGCAGAAGAATCGTTTCAAGCAGATCATCGATACCCATACCTGTATGTGCAGAAACAGGAACGAATTCATACTCCCCGCCCCAGTCTGCTGCCATGACACCTATCTCAGAAAGTTGGGCCTTCACATTGTCCGGATTCGCACTCTCTTTGTCCATTTTATTGATCGCAACGATCATAGGTACACCTGCTGCCTTCGTATGTGCGATCGCTTCTTTGGTTTGAGGCATGACACCGTCATCCGCTGCAACAACAATAATAACGATATCCGTCGCCTGTGCTCCACGTGAACGCATCTCTGTAAATGCTTCGTGACCCGGTGTATCCACAAACGTGATCTTCTTACCATTCTTTTCTACCTGGTAGGCACCTACGTGCTGTGTAATACCACCCGCTTCCTTATCTGCTACTTTTGAAGTACGGATTCTGTCAAGCAGTGAAGTCTTCCCGTGGTCAACATGTCCCATGATCGTGATCACAGGTGGTCTCTCTTCAAGGTTCGCCTCATCCTCTTCTGCCTCATGATCTTCTGTGATTTCAAGTTCATCAAGAGGGTTGACAGTCGTCACTTCAACGCCAAACTCTTCAGCCAATATCTCGATCTCGTCTTTACTTAAAAAGTCATTCTTCGTTACCATCATACCCAATGCAAACAGTACACCGATCACTTCACCTACAGAACGGTTTACCTTTTCTGCAAACTCATAGACCCTTACATTCTCTGGGATCTCTACGGAAGTCACCACTTCTGTGCTTTCAGCTTTCTCATACTTCTTACGTTTACCACCACGCTTCAGTGAACGTTTCTGTTGGGGACGGAATGCTTGTCTGCCTTTACCGGTTGCTGCACCAGAAAGCTCTCTCTTTTTCGCTTCTTCTTTACGTTTTTGTTCTTGACGCATCATATCTTCATAGATGTTTTTATCAGAGAAATCCAAAAGGACAACTTCTTCTTCACCAAAACCACTGTCGATATCACCACTCATACTTTCATGGTTGAAGATATCTATCTTCTTACCGCTGTCTCTGGCCTCTGCTATTTTTTTAGGCTTCTTCTTCGGTACGTATGATGTCTGATCTTCCATAGAGATCTGCTTAGCAGCTCTTACAGGTTCAGGTTTTGCTTTCCTGACAATTTTAATGCCACCACGAGAGAGGGTTTTTTTCTGTGGTTTATCTTCAGCCTCTTCTATCTTGACAGGTGCTTCTGTTTCTGTTTTTTTGCTTACAACAGAGATACCTTTACGTTTCTTCACCTTTTTGACTGAAGGTTGTTCGGTGCTTTCCTGAGCCGCTTTCTCAACTTTCTCTTCTCCTGCCACTTCAGGAGTATCGACTGTAGTTTCAGTTGCAGGTTTTTCTGCAGCCGTAGTGTCAACCTCTGGTGTTGACACTTTTGTCTCTACAGTTTCCTCTTTCTTCTTGACTACAGTAATTTTTGCTTTGCTGCCAGGTTTTTTGAACCCTTTTGGCAATGTTCCGCTAATCGCATAATCTACGAGGATACCAGCATTTTCCATACTGATAGTACTGTTGGCTGCTTTGACATCAAAACCTAACTCTTTGGCTTTGTCTAGCAAGTCTGCGTTTGACAATCCTGCTTCATCTGCTATTTCTTGGATTTTAACTTTATCCATTCTTGATTAACTCCTTTAATATACTGCAACTAGTTGCATGTGTCGGCTTCATTTGCCAACGTTTTCAATAACCTAGTAAATCGTTCTTCATCTTGTTTAAAACGCTTCACTAAGCCTTTGATTTTTTTCTCATTATGTACACAAATATCACAGAGGTAGAAGCTTCTTCCTTTACCATCAGATGCAACGACCTCACTACCCTCTTGTTTTAAACGAATCAAAGTGTTTTGAGGATGTTTGCTTCGGCAAGCGATGCACATACGTATTGGCTGTGATTTATTCATGCGTATTATACCTAAAAAGAGATTAAGCGTACAGCTTAACTCTTGGTGATGACACCATTATTGTCTAAAGAGAGAATAAAAACCCTGAATTGAGGGAAACGCGCCTGCAGTGCCTGTGCAATTTTATTGGCATCTTTCTCATATACAAGGTTAAAAAATGTAGAACCTGAACCTGACAGTGTACTCATCAGTGCACCATGCTTCAGTGCCAGCTTCTGCACATCGAACAGTTCAGGCATCATTTTCATTCTTCTTGCCTGATGCAGCTTATCTTTGGATGCTATACGCAATAGATCCCAGGATTCGCTCATAAAAAGTGCTGTCATATAAGAGGCACGTGAAAGTGAATAGACGGTCTCTTCTTTTCTATACATTTTAGGCAGGATCGTACGCGATTTTGCTGTGGATATGGTACGGTTAGGCACAACCACTACTGCTTTTAAATAGTCAGGCATACGTCTTTTTTTGCTGTAGACCCGGTCACCTTCCACACAGGCGACATTAAAACCACCCATCACTGCAGGGGTGATGTTATCCGGATGGTGTTCATAGCGCAATGCCTGGTTGAGTATTTCTCTTTTGTTGTATCTCTTATCTGCCGCGGTATAGGCTGCGCTCAATGCAGCCACGATCACCGCAGAAGAACTCCCCAGCCCTCTTGAGATGGGGATACGGTTATGAAATTCGAATCTGAAATTATCCTCTCTTCCGGAGAGTCTTTTATAGTTTTCATTGAAAATACTTAAAAACAGGGAATTCTTCTTTATTTTAGGATTGTCGTCACCCTCCCCATGCGTGGAAAGACTCAAAAATTTTGAGGGTGTGATCGTAATTTCATTTCTTAGATCTACTGCAAGCCCCAAGGTATCAAATCCAGGGCCTAAGTTTGCAGAGGTTGCGGGTACGCTTATAAACATCATTGTCCTTATTTTGAACGCTTTTAGAGTGATCTCCAAAAACCACGCTGACACTTTGTCCACTTCAGCTGTTCGATCATGCAACAGATCACAGGAGTCTACACAGCCGGAAGTATGTACTCAGGTGTTGATTCTTCATCCAATTCAAGATCTTGAATACTCTGAGGCAATGTAAATTTTACATTGATCGCTTGTTCAAATTTTTTTGTAATTATAGTCTCTTTTTCCTTGATAAAATAAAGGTTTCCTACCGCTTTGATAGGTTCCCCTCCATTTAAGGCAAAACCGCTGCATCCTGCACACTGTATACCCTTCACGATCTCTATCGTTTTAAGCATGATATAGGTGAGTTTTATAGCCATATACGAACCGGGACCTCTGGTATAGATGATCCTGCTGATATCATATTTGTCCAGACATTCTTTGATCAGGGGTAAAAGGATTTCGGAAGTTTTTAACTCACTGGATATCGTGTCGATCAGCCTATCCTCTTCATAGACCCCCAACAGCAGAGGTGAAGAGATAGATATAACGAGAAGTTCGTATCTCTTAGGCAAAACTTTTTGCAAATGCTCTACTTTGTAACGCTTCTACTGCGACAAGATCATAGTTTTTACTGTCTGAGAGCAATTTAGATGTCAGTTTATAATTGAGATCATGACTGCCTGCAAATGATTCATATTTGGCCAGTATATTATGACCAGTGACCATCATATCGCCCATGGCATCCAGGATCTTATGTCTTGCAAATTCATTCTCAAACCGCAATCCTTCAGGATTCAGTACTTTATGGTCATCCAGCCCTATGGCATTGTGAAGTGTTGCACCAAGTGCTAAATTTTGACTTTGCAGGTACTGGATATCTTTCGCAAATCCGAAGGTTCTTGCACGTGCGATCTCTTCTATAAACGCTTTGGTACTGAATGCAAAATGCTCTTGCTGATCACCGATCACAGGATGGTCGAACTTGATACGAAAGTCAAATTCTGCACTCTCATGGGGCAACAGACGCACGAATTTGTCACCTTCGCGTACCTCAACAGGCTGTTTCACACGGATAATTTGCTTTAAAGCATCCTGTTCATGAATACCTGCCTCCTCCAACAAAAGACAAAAAGAGATGGATGAACCGTCCATGATCGGCATCTCGTTTCCATCCACGATCACGCGCATATTGTCTATACCATACGCATAGACAGCAGAGAGAAAGTGCTCGATCGTAGAGATATACCCTTTTTCATTTCCTATCACCGTAGCCATACGGGTATCAATAACCGAGTCGGGAGAAAGTGGTATTCTCATCGCAAGATCTTCACGGTAGAACATAATACCGGAATCTACATCAAGCGGCTCCAGTCTTAACTTGATCGGTTCACCTTTATGCAAACCTATACCTACAACTTCCACAGCTTTTTTCAGTGTTCTTTGTTGCATGACTCCCTCCTCTCTCAATTTTTATTGGCGTATTATAGTATAATATAATAATTATTGCAAAGAATATACTTTTGCTCTGTATCATTTTTAGGCTATTTACCCTGAATGATCTTGTCTGCGGCCTTAAATACATTATCCACATTCTTTCTGATCCACGCTTGATCGAACCACTCTACCGGTCTGACCTCTATACCTTGAACCAAAAGACCAAAATGCAGGTGATCACCCAATGCCAGACCTGAAACACCTGTTTTTGCTATGTTATCTCCCGCCTTCACTTCATCGCCTTCATTGACCAGGAGTTGAGAACAGTGCCCATAGAGTGAATAGAGACCCAGTCCATGATCGATCATAGGCATATTTCCATAGATTCCGTTTTCATTGGCAAAGACGACCTTACCGTCATTAGACGTTTTGATCGTCGCCATTTTTGTACTGGCCAGGTCATACCCTACATGATAGGAGTGAGAGACCTCATTCTCCTTCTCTCCATAGTAGTAATGTCTTGCATCCCCGTAACTCGCAACCTTTTGCCCGTTTCTAAGCGGGTAGAATTTTTTTATTTTCCAACTTTCCAGCACATCAGAAGAGAGCTCTTTGCTTAAGGAGTGGATCAAGGCTTCGTTTTTCAAACGCATCGTTTCATTGATCGCCTTTAGTTTTTCCAGTTTATCATCGATATGCGCATACTCAGGATCACTTGAAGCGAGATCGGTGATCTTTCCGTCTATGAAGTTGTCTCTGGCTCTGATCCATGAAACTTTATACTGATGGTTTATAACATAGAAAGGGATATCAGCCGTACGTTCGTTCTTCGCAGCATCGATCGCAACCACTTTCGCTTTAAACTCTGTTTGTGTAAACGGCCATGCTATCAGTGCCGCATAATATCCTTCTTTTTTATAAGGCTGTGCACTAAACCTTGTTTCACCTGCTTCTATATACAGTGTATCCAGATTCTCATCTTCTGCCTGAAATACAACCAAAGCACTTCCGCCTTGTGTAATACTGTAGGAGTTTGCTACGACATTGACATTGGGTCTTGTAAAGTCCACATTGATGTCGATCACTTTTTCACTCTTATTCCCCTGTGCAAAGTTCCATAAACTGCTGTCAGTGACCGAAACTTTTAATTTGAGTTTGGTTGCTTTTGCATCCAGTGTTTTACTTTGAGGATAGTTCACCAGCAGCGTTTGTTCTTTCGGTTTGCCTTCCAAAGTCCCCTCGCCAACGATCAGGCTGTTGGTGCCGTCACTCAGGATCAGTTGAAAACTTTTTAATCCTTCATTGTCAGCAAGTTGCACTTTCAATGGGTCCTTACGGTTCCAGAAGAGATTATCCCCGCTATGCACAGTCGGGACCTCTCTTTCAAATTCCGGTGCCGTATAGACATACCCTGCTCCTGCAACTAAAGCCACCAATACAACTAAAAACAATCCGCCTGCTATTTTTGCTCCGCTTTTTTTACCATTTCTATTTCTCATCCAATATTCCTAACTCTTCTATCTTTTCTAAAATTGTATCGATACTTTCTTGTAATCCGCATTGTGACACCTTATCCTCCAGAATGAACCCCGCAGCCACCTTATGCCCACCGCCTCCAAAGGCCATGGCCACTTTGGAAACATCCACTTTTTTACTGCGCAAAGAGATACGAATACCCTGCTCCAGCTCCATGGCAAATATGGCTATCTCCACCGTCGCTAAAGACCTGGCGTAATCTACCACACCCTCCATATCCGGTACCGTTGCACCGGATGCACGTATATCTTCCTTGGTTACCATGAGTGCAGCGATCTCCGCGTCATGATATAAAGATAAAGACGTCAAAGCCCTTTGCAAAATGCGCAATGAGCTCAAGGGTCGCCTCTGGGTGAAATGACGGGCTATCTCATCAGGTAAGGCGCCTCTTTGCACAAGCTCCTGTGCTACGGTAAACACCTCTTCATTGACCGAAGAGGTGGTAAAAAAACGTGTATCGGAGAGCAGTGCCGTGTAAAAACAGGTTGACGCATCAGCCTTGACAGGATAGAGTGCCTTGAACAATGCAAATGCCACCTGCGATGCAGAGGCATATTCTGCTATCACAACATTGATACTCCCATAACGTGTGTTGCTCTGATGGTGATCGATATTGATAATATCTCTACCCTCCAGATCAAATCCCAGTCTATCCACACTGCCGCAGTCACAAGAGATTATCACACTGTCTGCGTAATCGATATGATGCTTGATCTTTTTAAAGTTCGGTAAAAAATCAAGATAAAGCGGTAACTCGGTCGAAGCATTCACGATTTCAACTTTTAATCTTTTGTCACTGCTTAACAATGCATAGAGTCCTAAAGCCGTACCTAACGTATCTGCATCCGGATTCAAATGGGAAAGTATCGTAACAGAACCAGCATCTTCTATCTTGTTTCTTACTGCATCATAGGGGAGACTCTCACGTATCATTTTATTCTTTCATGGTTTAATTCACACCGTCTTGGATTATATACAAAGAGTGTTAATGAAGTGTTACTTACTCCACCTTCATAGACAAATCGATCCAGTTTGCCTGATGAATGATCGAGCCTGAACTGATGGCATCGACCCCGGTACCTGCGATCTTTTCGATCGTCTCAAGGGTTACATTACCGCTGGCTTCCAGCAGAATATGGGGGAAATTTTCATTTCTGTATGCCACAACTTTCGCGGTCTCTTCTGTAGACATATTGTCGCACATCACGATATCTGCTCCTGCTTTCATCGCCTCTTTGCTCATCTCAAGGCTTTCACACTCTATCTCCACCTTGGAAGTAAAAGGTATCTTCTGTCGTACCTCTTTCATAAAAACATCTAGATCTTCGATGGTCTGCAAATGTGTATCTTTGAGCATGAGACAGTCATCTAAGCCCATACGGTGATTGATCCCCCCGCCGCAGCGTACGGCATATTTCTCGAACTCACGCAACAAAGGTCTTGTTTTTCTTGTATCAAGCAACTTCACACCCGTATCTTTAAGGGCATCCACATACTTAGCCGTCAAAGTCGCTATAGAACTAGCATGAATGACCATATCCAGAATAGAACGTTCCAGAGACAGAATGGTTTTTGAGTCTCCGGAGATTAAAAGAAGTTTTTCGCCTTTACCAAAACGACTGCCGTCAGATTTTTCCCACTCCAGTGTCAGGTCATACATCTGTGCCAAGGCATCGACATACTCCTGACCCGCAAGTACACCATCACTCTTGGCAATGATATATGCCCGTATGGGTTTGCTTGTACTGATACGTGAAAAGAGGTCCCCACGCCCCAGGTCTTCGGCCACTAAAGCCTTTAAAAATCTCTCTTTTAACATTATTTTATCGCCAGCATGCGTTCTAATGCCACATTGGCATATTTGATCGTGTCTGGGTCCACTACGATCTCATTGATCGGCTTGTTATCCTCTATGGACTTGAGTGTATTGTACAGATCTTCCAACGTCGTTTCATTCATCGTCGGACACTCCGGTTTAGTGGAAGAGAGTACATAGGTATTACCCTTTCGCATTCTATTCACAAGATTATACTCTGTACCGATGGCTACTTTTTGTTCAGGGTCAAGGTCGTTGACATACTTGATCAGCTGTGAGGTAGAACCTGCAAAATCTGCTGCGAGTACGACACTTGGATCACATTCTGGGTGTACGGCTATTTTAATGCCCGGGTACTTGTTTCGATAGAACTCCACGTCATCTACCGTAAAGAGTTGATGCACAGAACAGAACCCGTTAAAACAGATGATATCTGCTTCTTTGGGGTCACACTCTTTTCCGTCTACCTCTACACCGATCACACAGGACTTCAATCCCATCTGTATCGCGAAATTCTGCCCTAGACATCTGTCTGGCACAAAAAGGATCTTCTTTCCGCTCTCCAAACCTTTCTCGATGATCTTGTAGGCATTGGAAGAGGTACATACCAGTCCTCCCATCTTCCCTACCTTTGCCTTGACCGAAGCATCAGAGTTGATATAGGTAATAGGCAGTATATCCTCTTTGGCGATACCTCTGTCTACCATATACTGTACAGATTCGTCAAAGTAAGAGCCATCCATCATACGTGCCATTGCACAGCATGCGATCTTTGGCATAAGTACACGTTTTTCAGGGGCAATGACCTTGACACTTTGGCCCATGAACCCCACACCGCAAAAAACGACCCAGGGGTTTGTATCTGCCTGGCATCTGCGTGCCAACTCAAGACTGTCCCCAGTGATATCAGCCATTTCAAATACTTCATCACGCTGATAATAGTGTGCCACTACCGTGACATTCAATTCTTTTTTTAGTCTGTTTATCTCAGCTTTAAAATCTATACTCATATTATATATCCTTAACTATTGTGGCTATTTTATCAAAATTCGGTTAAAATTGCAGTATAAATTTTAATTGTGGACAAATCATGGACTTTTTAACAAATCAGAATATTTTACTCTATCTCTCAGCCTATCTTATAGCCGGGATCCCTTTTGGATACCTGCTCGCTAAAAAGTTTGCAGGGGTGGATATCAAAGAAGCCGGAAGCGGGAATATCGGTGCGACCAATGTGCTTCGTGTGGTCAAAGAGCAAGACCCGAAACTGGCAAAAAAACTGGGAGCGGTCACACTCTTTTTAGATGCGATCAAAGGTGTGGTTGTGATACTCGCAGCCATAATGCTCGGTGCGCCTGAAAGTGTACTCTGGACCATTGCCGTACTGGCTGTTGTCGGTCACTGTTTTTCTGCATTTTTGTTTTTTGAAGGGGGGAAAGGTGTGGCAACCGGCTTTGGTGTACTGCTCATTATGATGCCTATTCCTGCGCTGATTGCCATTGTGGTTTGGCTGGTTGCAGCGAAAGGGTTAAAGATCTCATCACTCTCGTCACTGATCGGGCTCGTAGCGTTCATCATTGCCTCTTATCTCATCTATCCTGAAGTACCTGGTATAGGTTCCCATGCCCCTATCTGGATCATTGCATTCATCATCTTTTATAAACATATCCCGAATATCGTAAGACTCTTCAAAAAAGAAGAAGGCAAAGTCTAATATGACCATTCATATAGAGGATCTGACGTTTGATGTGATCATCGGCTTACTGGACTTTGAACGGGATAGACCCCAGCGTGTCATCATCAACCTTCAAGCGTCTTATGATTACAGCGATGATCAATTTATCGATTATGCGGACATGGTACTGCTGATACAGAATGAACTCAAAGAAAAACGCTATGAGCTATTAGAAAATGCGCTTTTAGGCCTCAAAGAATTACTCACTATCACTTACCCGAAGCTGCAGACACTTTCACTCAAGATTTCAAAACCGGATATCTTGGCCCAATGTACGGTTTCCTTAAGTAAAACTTGGAATTTTTAAAATTTTTTTAAAAAGCGCTCTTTTTTATGTTATAATATTAAACAAATCTTAAAGATTAAAAAAGGTGCATGTTATGAGAATATTGATCATAGAAAATGAAGTGACACAGAGTAAAACACTTTCAGATACGTTGACGCAAGAGGGTTATCAGAGTGATGTGGCTGAAAATCTTGATGATGCAAGATATTTTCTGCAGATCAGAAACTATGACCTAGTACTGCTTGGATGGCCATCGGGCAGTGATAAGAATCTGGATATCATCTCTACTATCAAAACAGAAGCACATAAAACCTCTGTCATTGTTCTTTCTGAACGGGAAGACAAAGAGAGTGAGATCAAAGCACTTAGATCCGGTGCCGACGATTTTGTCAGAAAACCTCTTGATTATGATATTTTACTGGTACGTATTGAAGCGAAACTACGGTTTGGTGTTTCTAACATTATCGAAATCGAAGATCTTATCATTAATCCTGAAGAAGAGAAGATCATCTATGAGGGTGAAGAGATAGAGCTCAAAGGTAAACCGTTTGAAGTCTTGACACATCTAGCGATGCATAAAGATCAGATCGTCTCTAAAGAGCAGCTGCTTGATGCGATCTGGGAAGAGCCGGAGCTGGTTACACCCAATGTCATTGAAGTCGCCATCAACCAGATCCGTCAGAAAATGGATAAACCTTTAGATATCACTACGATCGAAACGGTCAGAAGACGTGGTTACAGGTTCTGTTTCCCTAAAAAGATCTCTTAGACCAAATTTCCAAGAACACATTTGGGTGTTTTCTTCCTCACGGGATAAAAACACCTCATCCTACCAAAAAAACCAAACTTTTTTATCCTGGTACCTGTGCATTTTACAGTACTACCTTAAGAGATGATCAGAATACTGGCCTTTGCCCTTCTTCATGGTTTATTATTACAAAAATCAGTCCATTTCACACCTGGGATATTACGGGATTTTGTCTATAATTTCATCGTAAAAACAAGATACAAAACTGCAGCTAAAACAGACTATCATCCCTGTTCAATTTTACAAAAAAACGACCAAAGTAAAATTTTATTATCAATTCACAGATAATTTAATTTAAGCATAAGCTTTGTTCCGTTATAACTCCTATAAATAACATATATAGAGGAAACCATGGCATTAGTAATAACTGACGAATGTATCGCATGTGACGCATGTAGAGAAGAATGTCCAAATGAAGCAATCGAAGAAAATGATCCAATTTATCTTATCGATCCTGACAGATGTACAGAGTGTGTAGGTCATTTTGACGAACCTCAATGTATCGCAGTATGTCCCGTAGACTGTATTGTCCCGGATCCTGACAATGTGGAGAACGTTGAAGAGTTAAAATTCAAATATGACAAACTGCAAGAAGAAGAGTAGTTAGTCCATGTCAAAGCGAACTGCTATCATTGATATCGGTTCGAACTCAGCAAGACTTGTGATCTTTGAAAAAACAAGTCGTTACGGCTTTCATCTTATTTGCGAACAAAAATCCAAAGTTCGTATTGGTGAAGGTGCCTATGATAAAGAGGGGTATCTTCAACCCATTGGTATCAAAAGAGCCTATTTCACTTTAAAATCCTTCCTTCATACCATAGACAAATATGAGGCAAACAAAACACTTTGTGTTGCAACTTCTGCACTGAGAGATGCACCAAACGGAAAAGAGTTCGTCCAATGGATCAAAAAGGAACTTGGACTTTCCATCAAAGTGATCGATGGCAACAAAGAGGCAAAATATGGCGGTATCGCTGCAGTAAATTTACTGCCTATCAGCGAGGGGATCAGTATAGACATCGGAGGAGGCTCATCCGATATGACACTCATAAAACACGGGTATATCGTCGATACCTACTCGCTTGACCTTGGTACCGTAAGACTCAAAGAACTCTTTTTTGATAAAGGGCTCACTCCTGCAGATATAAACGAAAAAGCAAAAGCATATATACAACAAGCCCTGGCTCAACTTCCAGAGCATTTTAAACATACACTGGCCATTGGTATAGGGGGAACTGCAAGAACCCTTTCTAAGGGGATTATGAAACAGGTTTGCTACCCTTTAGATAAACTACACGCTTTTTCCTATCATGTGCAAGAGCACAAAACCTATCTTGATGCCATCCCACTCTCCAGCGCAAAAAATCTTCAACGGTTTGGATTGAAAAAAAACCGCTATGATACGATACGCGAGGGGACACTGATCTTCAATGAAATTCTTTCCCATATCGGTACAGAAACGGTTATTTCTAGTGCCGCAGGTGTAAGAGAAGGGGTGTTTTTGGAACAGTTGCTTAAAAAGGACAATCTCAAATTCCCAAGCCGTATCAATCCCAGTGTGATCTCGATATTGGATAGATTTCAACCTTTGGTCAATATACAAAAAAACCAGAAAACAAAACGCAAACTCGCGTCAAACCTTTATACACTGCTGCAACGGGATATTGATGATGGGAAACAGTATGAAAAAGAACTGCTGTGGGCAGTCAAACTCTCCAGTATCGGACAGACACTGACGGTTTACCGGTCACATCAGCATGCCTTTTATATTGCCATGCAGGAGTTGAATTACGGTTTTACCCATAAAGAGATACTTCTTATATCATTCCTGTTGCGAATGAATGAAAAGGAGCTGTTGAACAAACCGCTCTTTAAACACTATAAACCGCTTCTTCCGGAAAAAAGCACCCTGCTTTGGTTAAGCTTTATCTATACCCTTACTGTACTTCTGCAAGAAGCCTCCAACAGTGCCGGCATCACATTTGCCTATGAAAACAGAACACTCCGTATCCTCTCTGACAAACCCTTATACCTGGCAAAAGAGACAGTGAAAGCTTTAGAAAAGCCTATACCGTTTGCCATCATTATAGAAGATGAAAGTACCGTGCCTAAAAATAAAAAGTTGGGAATTTAAAAAGAGTGTTGCGAGCAAGGGTTCACCCTTGCCATTTGGATGGAGAAATGCTAGAATTTACTCCCCATAGAGAACTCAAAGGCTGCTGTTTGATCCAATGGGTCATCATCGATCGGATAGGAGAATACGAGATTGATCGGTCCAAATCCTGACTGCCACTCTAGAACCACACCCGTTGATGATCTTGTGATCTCATCAAAACTATCTTCACCGATCATTCCGTAATCATAAAAGAATGCCAGTCTCATCTTTGCCGCTTCAGAAAGAGGGATACTTGCTTCGACACTTGCAGAGGCTCTATGGAGACCCCCCGTACGCGTAAAAGTCGTTGGGTCCAATGGTGAAAGCGTATACGGTTGATATCCTCTGACAGACCCTATACCCCCTAAGAAGAGCTTTTCTGCGATAGGAAGATATGAGTTATCATCTTTTGCAATCGTTGTCATTCGTCCTTTCAGACGCAAGATAAGGTCATAATCGATCCAGTCTTCCAATCCATAATAGAGTCCTATTTTTGCACTTGTTTTTAAAATATTGGCATATCCGCTAGGATAATCGATCTGTTCGGTTGCATTCAGGTCATCTCCATCCAATTGCCCATATTCAAAATTCAGCGCTGCGATCATCCCTTCCCTTGGTACATAGAAATCATCTGTGTTGTCAAAACTTATACTTGCAAAGAATGAAGTCTTTTTATACTGGTCATTATAGAGATTAAAATAATAGTTATCGAACAGTGTAGTATTGGTATCATTGATCGTTGACTGATTATCAACATATCCCATCCCTACAGAGGCATGGAAATATCTATAGAACTCTCTACCTATATTCAGAGATCCACCCAACTGGTCTTGTGTATAGTCTATATATTCATACTCTTTTTTATACAAACTGAGTCCCAAACTATACATACTGTCCCACACTTTTGGGTTGACAAAAGAGAGATTGTAGTTTGTTGAGATCTTTGATACTTCAAAGCCTAAGGTCGTATTGATACCTGAACCAAAGAAGTTTCGATCTGAAATAGATGCATTGAACATCAGACCTTCATAACTTCCGTATCCACCACCCGCAGAGATCGTACCAGTGGATGTCTCTTTGACTTTCACAAGAAGGTTGATCTTATCTGCTGAGATCCTCTGACTCTCAACGTCGACTTTTTCAAAGAACCCTGTTCTTCCCAGTGCATTCTTTGAATCCTTAAGATCTCTGGCACTGAACGTATCGCCAGGTGCCAAATAGATATAACGGCGGATCACCCTGTCTTTGGTCGTGTCGTTACCCGAAATGATCACATCGTTAATCGTCACTACTTCTCCCGGTTCAACTACATAATTCAGATTAATGATCTTCTTCTCGGGATCTTTATGCATTTGAGGGGCAACTTTTACAAAGGCATAACCAAGATTCCCTACTTCCTCTTCCAAGATACTGATATCTTTTCGCATACGCTTAATGTTAAAGATCTTACCCTCTTTCAAAATCAGTTTATCTTTAAGATCCTCGGTGTTCAGCCCTTTGACATCTTGCGTAATACCTATGGTTCCTACACGATATTGTACACCTTCAATGACCTGGTAATCCACTTTGGCCTTGTAAGAACCAAAATCTACCCTCATCAGCGGTTTACTTACATAGGCATCCAAATAGCCATGTCTCATATAGACATCTTTGACCCTATACGCATCATACTCAAGTTGATCTACCGTCGCTTCACCATTGTTTCTCCAAGGCATCCAACCAAGGAAATCTTTTTCTTTGTTCGCCAGCTCTAATTCAAGATCATTTTGTACCAACGCCTCAGCACCCACAAAGTTCTGTTCCTGGATAATGATCTTCTCACCTTTGTTTACATCAAACACGATGGATATACTGCTTTCACCTACAGGGGTCGTACTCACATCCACCACCGTGTCATAATAGCCTTGACTTTCCAACTTGGCGATCAGTGTTCTTTTGGCCTTCTTTACACGTCTTTCATCATAAAGATCACCTTTTTTAAGACCTATGCCTTCCAGAAGCTTCATGCCATCATCACCCGATCCATATCCTTTGATATCCACATTTGCGATAGCCAGTTTTTCTTTAAAATGATAAATAAGTACACTGCCCTGCTGGTCTACCCATACATCTTTAAAATACCCCTGTGCAAAAAAGTTTTTAATGGAACGGTTGATCTTCTCCGCATTTATCTCTTCACCCACACGGATGCCGGCAATCTCTTTTGCACTTGTTGGGGAAAGATGTGCAAGTCCTTCAAATTTAATCTGTGTAACTTTCTGAGCTGAAAGAAGCGAACCAACAAGCATCCAAGAAAGTAGTATCTGAACCAGTGCCGTCTTTTTGATCATCGTTAAGCCTTAGTGTAATTTGCCAATATTCTATCGGTTTTTCGATAAGAACCTCATAAGAAACAGATAAATCATGCTATACTCTGCCAAAAAATGAGGTAGGTATTTTATGGCTAAAATCAAAGTCGGTATAGTTGGTTTAGGACTTATGGGTGGATCTTTAAGTCTTGCGCTTCAAAAGCACTCCAAAGAGTACTATTTCATGGGGATGGACCATAATGAACTCCATCGTTCACAAGCCCTTGAACTCGGTCTTGTTGATGAAATCTGTACCTCTACCGAAGCACTCAAAAGTTGTGAGATCATTGTCCTTAGTATCCCTGTGGATGGCATTATCTCTGTTATTCAACAGTTAGGTACTTTGAGTGATACCTGCACAGTGATCGATCTTGGAAGCACCAAAGAGAAGATCTCCCGTTCCGTCCCATCTGAGATTCGGCACAATTTTGTGGCTGCACACCCTATGACAGGGACTGAAAAATTTGGTCCTACTGCTGCTCTTGAAGACCTCTATACGGACAAAGTGGTTGTACTCTGTGACCTTGAAAAAAGTGGGGAACATCAACAAAATGTTGCCAAAAAACTTTTTACTGATATAGGTATGAATATCGTCTGTATGGGTGCGAAAGAGCATGACAGACATGCAGCCTTCATCTCCCATATGCCCCATGCGATCAGTTATTCCTTGGCAAATTCTGTGATGGCGCAGGAAGATTCCAAAAGTATTGTTGCACTGGCAGGCGGTGGATTTAAAGACATGAGCCGTATTGCGAAATCTTCTCCCAATATGTGGGAAGATATCTTTCGACAGAACAAGACCAATGTACTTGAAGCGATCAACTCCTTTCAGTCAGAACTGAAAAAATGCCAAAAGATGGTAGAGAATGAAGAGTGGGAGACGCTGAACGCTTGGATGAGGGAAGCCAATACTCTACATGATATCTTAGACTGACACTGCCTCAATACTATCGTGAAACGCTTCACGACTGCTTAATGCGATCCACCATCTCTTTGAGTGCTTTTTTGTCTATCTGGACAGATTTATCACCATTTTTACGGGCATAGAGTTTACGTACCATCTCTTCTATCTCTACATCCTCGCTCATATGACCATACAATAGTTTCAGTGCTTCTGTCTCGTTATAAGGAGTTGAAGTTCGTCTTGTTACGCGAGGCAACCATCTTAGAACAGGCAGGAACAGCATACCTAGGACAAAGGCTGCCGCCAACATCCACCATGCTACACTTTTTACCTCTACTTCTTTTTCTACGACCACTTCTTTGGTCTGAACAGGTTGTGATCTATTGGTTTGTACCACACCGTTTGTATCGGGTTTGTTGATGGATGCTGATGCAGTAGATGATTGCTTAATGGTAATATCATAGGCATTCACCGTAAGCGCTTTGAGCTGTTTATCTTTTGGTCTTAACACAGAAAAACTTCGTGCCGGTATGACAAAGTCCTCATCTGCTATAAAGGCAAAACTTTTACTGTAACTGCTGTATAGCTCTCCATCCACAACTTTTGTCTCTACTTTAGCTTCATCACTATAGACGGTTACCCTATCGATCTCATATTTTGGAAATTCGAAACTTTCCAGATTACCTTTCCCCTCTATCTTGACTGTGAGGTTGACCGGTTTGTTGGCTTTTACCTCTTGGGCATCAATGGTGGTGTTGATCGTAAAATCACCTACAAGGTCACTCTCCTGGACCTGAGGTAGAACTTCTATCTGAAGACTATTCGATGCTACCTGCTTCCATTTTGTACCAAAGGTCATACCGAAAATATCTCTTCTGCCTCTATCGGCTACCCCCACTTTGGCATAGGCAGGACTTGCTGTAAAATTCCCTTCTGCTTGTGGGGTAAGAAGATAGCGTACTTCCTGAACTTGATAGTTACCCTTGATATAGGCATTTTTCTCACCGGCATCTGTTACGGTAAATCCTGGAAAACCAGGCGGTGTATACTGGATATCCTGTGAGAGCCTTACACCATTTTTCAAAGAAAAATAGACCGTTACCATCAGTGATTCACCTACCATCACTTTCGTTTTATTGGCATGCATCTGCAAGGAGAACATAGCACTGTTCTCTCCTAACGATGCATTGGACTTCACGACTTTTATCTCAATGGGCTGGGTGTTATATCTTTTGCCGTCTATCTTCACTTCATAAGAAGGGATGGTGACATTTTTATCGGGTACAAAAGTGAAGGTTTTTGTCGTTGCGTGCTCGCTTTTCATTGTTCCGTTGATATAGCTATAGGAGCTGCTGCTTCCGGAATGGGCAGCTATGACACTCTGTCCATCGATCATTTGGATATCCGGAAATTCGGCGTCATCTCCTATGGCTTTAATGCGTAGCTCAACAGTATTACCACTGACAACCTCTGTACTTGATACCGTGGCCTCTACGCCATCAGCCCGCATCACTTGTAAAACCAATGTCATCATAGACAATACTTTACCAAGGTTTCGCATCTTCACTCCTTTGACCTTTTTTACCTTCACCCATCTGATACATCATCGTAGGTGTTTTTTTCTGTCCCATCTTTTTCATAAGACGTTTTAACTCCTGCTCTTTGAGCTTCTCTTCTTTATTCATCTTTTTTTGCTCTTTGGGCTGATCTGACGCTTTGTCACCTTTTTTCTCTTGGGACTTTTTCTCTTTTTGAGCGTCTGATTTCTCTTTATCCCCCTCTTTTTCCTTCTGTTCTTCTTTGTTTTTTTGATCTTTCTTTTTTTGATCTTTATTCTGTTTGTCCTGTTTTTTCTTTTGATCTCTGTTTTTTTGGTCCTGTTGTTTCTTCTTTTGGTCTTTTTGCTCTTGATTCTGATTTTGATCCTGCTTTTGCTTCTCGTCTTTATTTTGTTGCTGATCTTTATTTTGATCCTGTTTCTTTTGCTCTTCTTCTTTTTGCTTCTGTTTTTTGGCTAACTCAAGGTTGAATCTTGTATCCTCATCCTCTCTCATTTCCAGGGCTTTTTCATACGATGCGATGGCTTTGTCCCACTCTTTTTTCTGAAACTGACTGTTACCGATATTATGGAGCCTTGTTGCGTCATCTACACCTTCCGCCTTTTCATAGGCTTTGATCGCCTCATCATATTTTTTATCTTTATAGAACGCATTTCCTATGTCATACTGTTTTTCAGGGCTCTTTACATCTAAACTGTTCAATAAGGCTGCACTCTTACCATACTCTTTCGCCTCATAGGCCTGCTTTGCTTCTTTGATGGTTTTAAAGTCGGTAAGCCCGGCATGAAGTAAAGTAGCCATACTTATCACCCATAAGATCACTCTTCTCATACGTCTCTCCTTCTAGGCATCGAACTCAATGAAACAAGCAGCAGTAGCAGTCCAAATCCCAATGGATAATAAAAATACTCCACACGCTCTTTTACCGTCACTTCACCCTGCTGCTGGTTTTGATATTTGCCTTTTATGACAGAAACCAATTGTGTGATATCTTCTTTCCCCGTACTTGCTACCACATACGCACCATCATTCTCTTTGGCGACCTCACCCAATGCATCGTTTCTTTGTGTAATGGCTATGGTACCGTCTTCAAGCGTAAAAGGTTTGCCATTCTCGTCGATGACCGGAGCGCCTTTTTCAGTTCCTACCAGTACGACATACAGGTCGATATCATTTTCTTTGAGTATCTCTGTAAAACCTGCAATGGCCTCTTCATCTCCACCATCTGTAAAAAGTACCAGTATCTTAGGTCTCTTTTTTTCCAGTAAAGAACTTGCCAGTTCACCCAACGCTGAATAGTCTGTAGAACCCATGTTGATATAGCTGTCATCTACACCGCCCACCATCATTTTCAGAGTCTCTTTATCACTTGAAAAGGGTGCCAGTACAAACGGACTGTAAGCAAAGGCCACTACCCCTACCTCATCGCTCGGCATGGCATCAAACAATACATTCATCTTCTTTTTGGCGAACGTCAAGCGGTTGGGGTAGACATCGGTACTCCGCATAGAACCGGAGATATCCAATGCCGTCAGCAGTGTCAATCCTTGCACTTCTACGATTCTGTCACCCTTTTCCATCACCGGTCTGGCCATAGCAACGATCATCAGAAAGAGTGCCAGGAGCATCAGTATGTTACGTACGACCATCGGCATACTCTCGTCTGTCGCACTCAAACGTTTGAGTACCTTCTCATCAAAGATACGTGCAAGTCTCTCTTTGTTTGTCGAGATAAGAAACGCAAAGATGACAAAAGGGACAATGAGCGCCCAAAAAAACTGAGGATTGACAAAACTCATCTCTATACCCCCCTACTGTTTCTAATGTAAATAAACAACAACAGACTCAGGATGGCCAAAAAGAGCGGATAGATGTAGAGATAGGTATGCTGCACGATCTTTTTGTCATCGATCTTTGTTGCCTCAAGTTTGTCTATCTCTGCATAGACTTGAGAGAGTGTCGTGGCATCTTGTGCACCAAATGCCAACCCTTTACCCGCATCCGCCAATGCCTGTAGATACTGCGCATTATAATCACGTGCATCCCCTACACCTATCGCATAGAGTTTAATATCACGCTTTTCTATCAGACTTTTTACCTCTGTGAACGGTACCTTGCTCATATTGTCTATACCGTCAGTCAGCAAAATGGCGATCTTTGATCTGGCCTTGCTTTTACTCAAGAGATTGTAACTCTGCACGATGGCATCATTGATCGCTGTTCGTTTCCCTGCCATACCCATCTCTTGCATTTTTGTAATGTCTGTTAAAAACTTTTTTTCAAAGGTAAGCGGTGATGCGATAAAGGCAATGTCTGCAAACGTGACCATACCTATACGGTCATTCTCTCTTTTTTCTATAAAATCACCCACGACCTCTTTGACCACATCAAACTTGTTTCTCCATGGATCAGAAGGATCAAACCCCTGCTGTCGCATCGAATCACTCGAATCGATGATAAGCACAATGTCACGTCCCTCTTTTTTACTGTTCGAGTAACTTTTTGTGATGACCGGAGAAGCCAAAGCGATCACGGCTGCTGTGATCCCCACCCACTTTAACACGGAGAGCAAAGAGGACTTGCCTGCACTCTTTGCCATGAGTGTGTTCACATGAGGGAAAAAGAGTGCACGGCTTCTCTCTTTACACCAAATACTGCAAAGGATAAACAAGATCAATACCCCTGACAGAATCGGATATTCAAAACTAAACTGACTCATCCGCCACCTGCACATAGAGGTTGAATTTGTTAAGGGTATCCTGATCTACTGCATCCGCCTCTTTTTTATATTTATACTGTTCAAGCAGTGGTTCAAGTTGAGAAAAAAGCTCTTTTCGTCTCTCATCTGTGGCCAAGAGCCTTGCATAGTGTGTGGCCTCATACGCAGACTTCTTCGTCTCTTTCCAGTCTATCTTTTTCATCGCCTCAAGATAGCCTTTGGCAAGGTTGATCTTTCTGTTGTCCCAGAGCTTCTTCGCTACAAAAAAGACAACAGCTGCTACCAAGAGAATGGCAAAGTCGATCAAACCCCAATAGATATAATAAGAACTGTCCGGGATCTCAAGTAAAGGTTTGATGTCCCTAAGCTGTTCATTGATGTTTGCTGTTTGATTCATTTTATACTCCTGCCTTCATGGCTACACTACGTTCCGACCATTTCGGTTCCGTCACTATGGACGTAAAACTGTTTACTTCCATTTTACGCTCCTCACCTCATTCGTTTCATTAATTTGAGTGCCGGTTCTTCATGCGTATAGATCTTGGAAAACCGTATCCCCTGTTTTTTAAACTGTTTGTAGAGTTTTTCATCATTGTCATGCAACGCTTTCTTGTAGTTTTTCAGTGTGGCACTGTTCACATCACCTTCAAAACTCTGTTTGCTCTCCATATCTATGAGTCTGAGATATCCCAGTTCAGAAGGATCCTCTTCAAACCTGTCACGTACCATCACGGCAAAGACATCATGTTTTTTACTCAGTAGCTTCAAATCTATATCACCTACAAAATCAGATACGATAAAAAGCAGAGACTTCTTTTTCAGACGGTGATGCAGCATCTCGACCAAGGCAGAAAAATCACCCTCTTTTCCTATCGGGTCAAATGCATAGACATCTTCCACTGCTTTATGTACGGAAAAAAGTTTTTTACTTGCTTTACTTGCTTCATACAGCTGATCTGCAAAGATCATGTGTGAAAACAGATCACTGTTCTTTACAGCAGAAAAACCAAGAGTAGCCACGACTTCAGCGATAATGTCCGACTTTTGTTTTACGGTGCCAAAATAGACAGACCCGCCGAGCATCGAAACGACCACGACATTAAGCTCCCGCTCCTCTTTATAGATCTTTACAAAAGGTTTACCCAGTTTTGCCGTTGTTTTCCAGTCTATCTTACGGACATCATCACCGTAGACATATTCACGGAGTTCTACAAACTCAAAGCCTTCACCCTGAAAGAGAGAGGCATTGTTCCCCAGCATATCTCCATAGACCTGCTTTTTGGTTTTAAGGATAATCTTCTTTACAGCTTTGTTCAAACCAGATACCTCTAAGGGATTGGAACAGCAGCTAAGATCTTCTCTATGATCTCATCTTGTGTCACCTCTTCCGCCTGTGCTTCATAAGAGAGTATGATACGGTGGCGAAGGATCTCTTTGGCGATATAGGCGATCTCTATAGGCGAGACATAGTCCTGCCCTTTCAGGTAAGCGATCGCACGGGCAGCTTTATACATATCGATACTTGCACGCGGACTCGCGCCAAATTCGATATACGCTTCTAGCGCTTCAAGACCATAGGCCTTCGGATCACGCGTAGCAGCTACAAGTTCTATAATATACGCTTCTATCTCTTCATCCATGTGCACCTGAAGCGCTTCTTCCCTGATCTTGTTGAGATCCTCAATGGTTGCTACCTGTTGGATCTCTCCAAAACTGTTATTGGCTACACGTCTTGCGATCTCCAACTCTTCTTCTTTGGTATTATAACCGACCACCACTTTCATCATAAATCTGTCAAGCTGTGCTTCGGGAAGTTCATAGGCACCTTCCTGTTCTACCGGGTTCTGTGTCGCCATGACCAAAAAGGGAAGGTCTATTTTGAATGTTTCATCTCCGATGGTTACCTGTCTCTCCTGCATCACTTCGAGTAGTGCGGACTGTACTTTAGCCGGAGCACGGTTGATCTCATCGGCCAGTAAAAGGTTGGTAAAGATAGGGCCTTGTTTGATCTTAAATGTATTGTTTGAAGGATCATAGATCTCAGTCCCTATGATGTCAGAAGGAAGCAGATCAGGAGTGAACTGTACACGTTTGAAGTCCAGTCCCAGTGTCTTTGCCAGCGCATTCACCGCGGTCGTTTTTGCAAGTCCGGGAACACCCTCCAGCAGGATGTGCCCGCGGCAAAGTAAACCTGCCAAAAGCCCTTCGATCATCTTGTCCTGTCCGACAAGGACTTTAGAGATTTCTATTTTGATGTTTTCTATGGTTTGACTCAAGTTACTCTCCTACATTTTTATCTGAAAAGTATACTTTTGTGAGGTTAATTGAAGGTTAATATCTGAGGATACTACTTCAAATACCCCATGGCTGTAGCGATAATGTCATCATCATCTTTACTAGGTGATTTAAGTACCACTCTCTCTTTATTCTCATCCATGAATTCGATAAAGACATTTTCTCCATATGAAGAGACTTTGGAGATGCCTTTTTCTCTTGCCAGAACCTTCATGACGATCACATCAATGAACTGTCTGGTAATGACATCGAGTTTTCCAAACCTGTCTGCTATCTCTGCTTCTATCTCATACACCTCTCCTGTAGTTTCACAGAGAGAAAGACGCCGGTAGAGTTCCAAACGCAGTCTGTCCTCTTCTATCAGTTCTTCATTGAGGTAGGCATCAATAGAGAGTTTCATATCGATGTTCTGCGCTACTTCCTTGTCTTGTCCGGAAAGTTCTTTGATCGCATCTTCAAGCATACGCAGGTAGAGTGAGTATCCTATCTGCTTGATGTGACCCGACTGTGCCTCCCCGATGATATTCCCTCCGCCACGTATCTCAAGATCGTGAAAGGCAAGTACGGCACCGCTTCCCAGATCTGAATGCGACTCCAGTGCAAGTAGACGGCGTTTTGCGTTGTCTGTCAGACGCTCTTTATCGGTGACCATGAAGTAGCAGTATCCCTCTTTGGCCCCACGTCCCACACGCCCGCGAAGCTGATGCAGATCTGCGATACCGAAATTGTCGGCCCCGTCAACGATCATCGTATTGGCATGAGGCATATGTATCCCCGACTCCACGATCGAAGTAGAGAGCAGCACATCATACTCACCAGTGCCAAAAAGCATCATCTCATCTTCGGTCTCTTTGGCCGAGATCTTGGAGTGAAGCACTGCTATGCGCAGTTTAGGAAGTACTTCAAGCAGTTGCTTCTTTTTCTCTTCGATCCCTGCAATGGAGTTGAAGACATAAAATATCTGTCCACCGCGCCGCATCTCTCGAAGTATGGCCTCTTTGATGACCTTATCATCGTAACTCTTCACAAACGTACGTACCCCTTGACGCTCTGTCGGCGGTGTAAGGATCTCGGAAAAAGACTTGACTTCTGACATCGCAAGGTTCAAAGATCTCGGTATCGGTGTGGCAGACATGCTGAGAAGGTGTACATCGATGGAGATCTCTTTGAGCGCCTCTTTCTGTTTTACGCCGAACTTATGCTCTTCATCGATAATGACCAGCGCCAGGTTCTTAAACTTCGCCTTGAGCAACGCATGGGTTCCTACCACCACGTCAATCGTCCCTTCCTGCAAGCCTTTGAGCGTAGCATTTTTCTCTTTGGTCGTAGAGAACCTGTCCAGCTTGGCGACTTTTATATCATACCCCTGAAAACGCTCTTTCAGGCTTTTGTAATGCTGAGAACTCAGCAGGGTCGTAGGTGCGATCATCATCGCCTGGTAACCGTTCTTGACCGCTACG